>SKZO01000010.1 GCA_007127335.1 Spirochaetales bacterium
CGGTGCGCGGCCGCGTGCGCGCGCGATTCGCGGTTCGCGACGAACCCACTCGAGGTACTCGTTGTCGATCCGCGGCTGCGCGAGAACGCGGGTGAACTCGGCGGCGGATACGACGCGGTCGCGACGCAGATCCTCGGGCGTCAGGACCACGTACCTCCTGCCTGATTCGGAGATCGACGCGTACTCAATGTCCGACGCCTCCACGATGAAGGTCGCGAAGGAGAACGCGTCCCGGCGGAAGGCAAAGCCCCGCTGCGTGCTTCCCGGACGCACCGGGAGCACCCCGTCCGCCGGGATGTGGCGGTACCGGGCCCCGGGGTCGAGCTCTCCGGTGTCGCCGAGCGGCTCGCCTTCGGCGAGCACGTAGAGCACCGCGTCGGTTTCGTTCACCAGGTACCATTCGGCGCCGAGCGCACCGGCGAGCACGGCGCACAGAGTCAGGGTGCAGACCAGTCGTTTCATACTCAAGCTATCGGCCTCCCTTCCGCACCGCTTCACTTCTTGCGAACCGCGAGGATCGTGAGGTCGTCCGACTGTTGCTCTTCGCGCAGATGCGTGTAGTAGACGTACTCTTTTCGGGGCGACGTCTCCGCGGCGTCCGGGCGTTCCTCCTCCGGCACCTGGTGACCGAAGTAGCGTCGGTATGCGCTGAAATGATCGCGCAGAAACTCGTCGATCTCACGGTCCAAGCGTACCGGCTCATCGACTGACGCGTCGGGAACGAGCCTGAAGACCTTCTCCGCGGCCATGATGGCGAGCACGGTGTTGCGGGCGGTCGGTTCGAGCCCGAGGTAGTCGAACACGAGCTCCTCGTTCGCATCGTGGTTGCGGACCCGCTTGAGCGTGAACGAGCCTTGCGCCTGGAGCTGCTCGACGATTCTCACCATGCGGGCCGTGGAGAACTCCTCCTTCGCGACGCGGGTATTCCTGTCGATGTCGATGCTCGACGGCGGGTCGAGTGCCTCAGCCTCTTCGGTCAGGCGTGCGGCTTCGTCGTCATCCGCCGCGATTGCCTCGAGCTTCTCGTTGCGGATGTACCGGGCCGACTCCTCGATTCCGTCGGTCGCGAGGATCATGATGTCGCCGCCCACGAGACTCATGCTGAACTCGGTGTATTCCATACCGGGCGGGAAGATCTCTCGAGAGAACATTCCGGTCGCGGGCGCCTGATTGAGGCTCTGCTCTTCAACCTTCCCCGTCCCGGCGCGGAAGATACGTTGCTCGGTGTCGCCGCCGTGCGTCAGGCGGACCCTGCCCGAATCGGTATCCACGATCGCGATGGTCATTGCGGCGAACATGCTCTCGAATCCGCGTTCTACGAGGAGATCGTTGATCGTGTTGACGAGATCGGCAAGCTTCGGCTGCCGGCTCGACTCGCGCCAGTCGCGCACGCGGTTCAGGAAGATCGTTGCGACCTCGACCATGATGAAGGCCGCGTTTACTCCGTGTCCCGAGACGTCGCACTTGATGAGCGCGAACATCTTCCCGCCCTGCTCGGGCGGACGGTCGATCCATTCAAAGGTGAAGTAGTCGCCGGAGAGCGCGTCGGCGCCCTCGTAGTAGCCGTGGAACTCGGCGCCCGCCGCGTCGAGGTGCGCCATCGTGAGCTTTCGGGTCTTGCCCTGGTCCGTCACCTCGGCGAGCGGGATAAACTTCTTCTGCAGATCCGAGGTGACGATGAGGTCCTTTTCCGCTTCTGCGGCGGCGGCAAGTGCGACGGTCATCGTGTTGATCGAGTCGGCGAGCCGGTACAGCTCGTCGCGGCTCCTGACCGTGATCGCGTGGTCCTTCAGCGTCGACTTGTCCTGCGTGCGGCGGATGAACTCAACGCCCTTGACGAGCTTGTTGATGGGGATGACGACGATCGTGGCGAGGATCAGGGCTCCGGCGATCCCCGCACCGACCGCCGCGAGCGCGATGATGACGGTGATCCGGATGATGTCGGCCTGTGCCTGGTCAATCTGCTCCAGGATGAGATCGGTGGCGACCCCGAGTCGAACCGTACCCCGGAAATAGGTCAGCGCCTCGAGGTCCGCGTCGTCCATGCGCTCGATCGCCTCGCGGTCGAAGGGGAAGATCGAGATATCCGGGTCGACGACGACCTGGTAGAAGAGGAAGTCTCTGACCTGCTGATCGTAGTCCGCAGGATCAAATACCGGGAATGTGCTCACTTGGCTGTCTGCGAGCCCGCTGAACGAGTCCGAGTCCGCGAGCTCGGCGTAGGCGCGCGTGATGTCCGCCTCGATCTCGTCGATCGAGTCCGGTATCTCGTAATTCGCGCGGGCGACCGCATCGAGCAACCGTGCCCGATGGGCCGAGCCATCCCCGCGCTCCGGCTGGCCGGCTTCGAGAATAGCCCGGTGTTCCGCGTGGCGGATAAGGGCGAGCGCATCGACGGTTACCTGCTCGAGCGCGGCGTTGATCTGTTGGTTCAAACTCGCGAGGGTCAACTGGGCCCGTTGGCGTTCCTCCTCAGCCTCTGCCGGATCCTCACCCCGCGCTATCGCCGCGTTGACCTCCTGTCGCAGATCGTTGGAGACCGCGAAGGTGAGCTCCCGCTCGCGTACGAGCGCGTTCAGACGGTCTCCCGCAATCCGGTCGATGAGGGTCGCGAGGGTCTCGATCTTCTCGCTGACCGGGTCGTCGAGCTGCGTGCGACCGAGATCAAGCGGCGCGTCCTGCGGAATCCCCGTGCGCTCGATACCGTGGGCGCCGCGGGAGGAGAGCAGATCCTCGCGGGCTTCCGCGCTCGCGGCTCCCGGCGCGCGCAGACGCGGATCATTGGTGCCCCAGACGTAGTTGAACCCCTCCGGCAGGTGATCGGTCTGGATCGAGCTCTTGGGCCCGGTGACGGTCGCGTAGAGTGCTTCATCCATGGCCCGCACACCGGCCGGCAGTGCGTCCAGATCGAGCGTGTTGACGTCCGGGTCGAGCAGCGGCTGTTCGGCGCTGCTGACCATGCTCTCCATCAGAACGTCAACCCGGTCCTGCAGCCCGCGCAGCAGGACGAGTCGCTGAGTATTGAGGGTCGCAGTTCCGAGCCCGACCGATACCATCCCGACGACGGCCATGACCAGCACGACGACGAAGAAGGCGAACTTGAACCGCAACCCGATTCCACGTCTACGCATCTCTTGTATCCTTTTTTCCCGCTCTGCAATCAGCCCCGGTTTGCCCGCGATGAGCGCCCGTGCTTCCAGGCGCAGCTGCACCCCTTCGCGGGCCACGACAGCCAGTCGGGCCCCGGAGAGGATCGCGACCGCGAGCATCAGCGCGATCATCACCCAGACGATCGCCGTTGTTCCGTCGATCATCCGGATCGCCGGTCGCACCGAGAAGTCGGGCCCGGCTACAATCGTGAAGTCACCGAACTTCACCGTGCCGTTGCGCTCGATTGTCAGCCTGATATTGGAGAACTCGATGCCGCGCTCGGTGTGGTAGAGGCCTATGTAGTACTCACCGCTGTCGAGGTTGTCGAGCAGCGGTCCCGACATGCTGCGGTCGTTGAAGACCCGGAACCCGGGACTCCGACGATCGTAGACATAGTCGTAGGGTGGACGACGGTCGCGATCCACGATCACCCGCTCGATGATCCCATTGGCCGTGAACCCCCGGCCGAGGATGTTCAGATTGTACCGTCCGAGCGGGTCCGGGATCGCTGCAACGGTGTAGATCTCCGTCACCGGGATGTACTTGTTCATCCTGACGAAGAGCACGGCCGGCTCGCCGATGTTCCCCACGCTGTCCACTGCCGTGACCGCGAGCGCGTAGAGCCCGTCGTCGTAGTTCGTGCGGCTGATCTCCTGCGCACGCCGCAGTTCGCGGTGCGCAGGAGAGATGATCGGGAGGTCGCGCGGATCGATGTCGGCCCGCTCGTCGTCGATGTAGACGAAGTCCACGAAATAGCCGCCGATTATGTCGTCATCGGGCGGGTTCCAGCGGAGCGTGAACGTGTTCGACGTCAGAAAGCCGTCTTCGTCGAGCGCGGGGCGCTCGAAGGTGACCCGACCCGGTGGCGTTGTATCGCGGAAGAACTCCGCGGTTGCGGGTTCCGACCAGTTTCCGGCCCGGTCGACTGCCCGGATCCGAAGGTACCACTCGCCGTCGTCGTCGGCGTCAAAGGAGGCGCTCGTCGCCGTCGACGGGTCCGGCGGAGTGGGCACGTGGGCATCCGGATCCCGGGTCCAGATGTACGAGTAGCCGACGATTCCGGAGGCGTCTTCCTGAGCGCTCCACGAGAACCTCGCTACCGACGAGCGGCTGCGTCTGCCGATCTCGAAGTTCTCTCCGCTGACGATCGGGGGGAGCGCCCGCTGATCGGGCTCGAGATAGACGATTCGGGTGGGCAGCCCCGCCTGGTTTGCCGTCCTGCGGTGCCAGAGAAGATGCAGCCGGTTCGATATGACCGAGGCAGCCGGGAATCCTGCGACCCCGAGCGACACCTGCGGACTGATGTTCCGCCAACTGTCGTTGCTTCGTTCGTACAGGACGACTCGCCCGCCGCGGGCCGGGTCCTGGTAGGCGACCACGTATGCCGAGGTCTCGAGAAGCGCGGGAGTCGGTTGGATGTGCGATACTCGCGCATCGGTCCTGCGCAGCGAGGCCGCGGTGAGGATCTCGATACCGCCGTCCACATTCCCGTAGTGATCGATTCCGGCGACGGCTATCTGCCGGGTTGAATCGGTCGCGAGGCGCAGGCCCGCCTCGAAGGCGAGCAGGCGTCGGCCACCCCGCTGGGCGATCGCCGGGCGACGCATGACCATATCCTGATAGGTCAGTACGCCGGCGTTCGGGAGCCCGGCGGAGAGGACTCTCAGGTGTGTATGCGGAATCACCAGCCCCGCTTCCGCGAGCGCCACTACATCCACGGGATCGTGCGTCGGGATGCCCGCGACCTCGCGATAGGATTCACCGGTCGCAGGATCGGTAGCCGACCACGTTTCTCCCCGGTTGTCGGTATGGATGGCGTAGAGCTGAGGCGTATCGGCGATATCCGGCCGGCCGGGCTCCACCGCGGGCGGGACGATGTTCTCGCCCACGAAGACGAGAACGTTCCGCGCACCAACACGCAGGTGCGCTACGTCGCTCTGCGTCCCGGTGTGCAGGATGTCCGCGGGGATCGAGCGAAGCTCGCCCCACGAATCCGCATCGCGAGCGAACGAATAGACGACACGGTTGGACGGCTCGTCGAACCGCTCCATCGTCAGCAGCCATCCGCCGCCGGCCGCGGCGAAGGCGCGCGGCGAGACGAGGCTGATGTCGCCGCGGATCGCATGCACCTCGTTGAAGGTGCGCGCCGCATCACGAGAGTGAGCGACACGCACAGTCGTGGACGCTTCGGGTTCTGCTGCCGGCTCGAAGTCGACCGTGACGAGCAGAATCTCCCCGTGTTCGTTGACCGCAATGCTGTAGACCGGCGGTACCGATGAACCCTCGTACCGTATGCCGGAGACGGCGACGAAGGGCTCCGACCAGCTAAGGCCGCCGCGAGTGGTCTGCACCATGACGTCGATCGTACCCCGGTCAGGACCTGCTTCGGTGATGCGCTGGTACGCGGCGACGGCGAAGTCTCCGGAACTCACGAGTTGCGGGAACCGGGTGTTGGCCTCGGTGAACAGTCGCGGGGCCTCGAAATACGACTGTTGCTGTGCCCACGCGGTTCCGGCCAGGAGTGCCATCGCGGCGAGCAGGTACACCTTGCGCACGCCGCTACCCTACTGCCGTCTCAGGCGGCGAATCAAGTCGTTGTGCAGGTTCCGCCACTCAGGGATCAGCATCGGGTCCCGATCGGCGATTGCCTGGTAGCGTTCGAGCTCCGCGAGCGCGCCGTTGAGATCGCCCTGCTGTACGAGGCGGGTGGCCCGGGTCATGATCGCCTGCTCGGTAGCCGTCGGCGTGCGGACGGTGGGCAGGTACGACTGGATAAGCCGAATGAGCTGCGTCGCGCGCTCGTATCCCGGGAGAATCGCCGTTACTCGAACGAGCTCCTCGTAGATTTCGGTCTGCTCCTCCACCGTCATGTTCTCCCAGTCGCCGCGGGCGATCAGGCCGTCGATGATCTCGTCCGCAACCACACGGGGGTTGGGCGGAGCCGGCGGCGGCGGCGGATTGAGGATCTGCTCGATCGCCTCGAGCAGCGCATCGATTCGGTTCCTGACCGCCGCGCCCACGCCGGGGCGGTCCTCGATGATCTCCTCTATCGCGAGGAGTTTCGAGCGAAGCGGAAGGAGATTGTTGAAGACCTCCTCGGAGACATTGACGTTGAGGATGGCCGATTCGACCGCAGCAGCCTCGCCACGCTGCGCGGTCACCTCGTCGAGCGATCGGTTCACGTACCCGCGTACGATCGCATCCGCCGATCCCTGTCCGGTTTCCAGCTCGAGCCGGATGTCGAGCAGGCGCGCTTCGGCATTGAGCGGCTGCTCGCCGAGGAAGAATGCGAGGGCGCGTCGCGCGGTACCAAAATCTCCCTCCTGGAAGGCGACTCTTGCCGTATTCAGTGTTTGACTGAGCCGCTCGAACCCGGGCACCTCTTCGCTGAGCACCTGCAGCTGCTGCGACTGGAGGATGCGGGCGCGACGGAGGAGCGGCGTGATCACCGGGTTCTGGATCAGCGGATAGACCGTGCTCCAGAGCGCGTCGGCCTCCTCGAGCAGCAGGATCGCCTCGCCGGGGCGCAGGTCCTCACCCGGGGGAGGATCGATGAGCGGAACCGCGTCGGCCGCAAGCATGTCGACGCGTGCAAGGACGATGTCCCGCCGGGCATCGTTCAGCCGGACCGAGAGGCGTTCCCTGATCTCATCCCATTGACGCTCAATCTCCGGACGGTACCAGTTCTCCAGGCTCGAGGTGAACAGATTGCTCGCGTCCTGTGGATCGTTCGAGCTCAGCAGGTTGTCCGCCTGATCGAGGAGGAAGCTCGCCTCGAGCACGTTCCCGGCCTCGTTTTCCGTCTGCGCCTCGTCGATCCGTTCGTCGACCTGGGAGACACGCTCGAGCGCCTGTTGCTCGAGCTCCCGCGCGTCGGCGATCTGGCGAAGCGATTGTTCGAGCAGCGTCACCGCGCGTCGCAGCAGGCCGTCCGCTCGCGTCCCCACGGTCGAGGCGATCTGGTCGGCCTGCAACGCAACGGCCTGGACCCGGCTGTCGCGCCAGATATGGTCCGGCTCATCGCGCAGCTCCTGCGCGAGTGACGCGGCGTCGCTCTGAAGCCCTTCGAGCGTGCCTGTAGCGGTGGAGATAACCTGTGTTCCAGCGACGGTGCCGACGAGCGGTCGCAGACGATCGCGCGCCTGCGCCGAGCGCGGACGGGGCGCATCGGAGATCGGATCCACGGCGGCCAGATCGGCATCCGCCGCATTCACCGTCGTCTGCAGCCCGGCGAGCCGACCGTTGAGCTCGCCGATCCGTACGTCCGCGACTCGACGGACGATTCCGAGCTCATACTGCCGGGCTCGATCGATCCGTGCGCCGACGTAGGAGGCATGCTGCGGCGCCGCGTCCGCCACGGGGTTGGTCCCGGCCGGCGCGGCCGACTGCAGGCCGGTGGAGAAGTCCTCCCATTCATCAAGGCGCGCACGCAGCCCCTCGATTCGCTCGCGCACGGCTTCGCGCTGCGCGCCCAGAGCGGCCAGGTTGTTCTGAGACGCAAGCCGGCTCCCAACGTCATAGGCCGACTGAGCGAGACGCACCACTGCGTCGAGCTCTCGTGACGAGCCCATGCGAGTGACCGCTTCCAGGAGTTCCGCGCGTATGCCCTCGTCTGCGAGCGAACCCACGGCCTCGGTCAGCGGAGCAAGGTCCACGGCTCGCACGATATCCTCAGCCCCCGGCATCTCGAGACCAAGAGCTCGCGAGACGTTGAGGATCTCCGCGGCGGTACGGTAGGAGATCACCGCGCTTTCGAGTGCACGCCTTGTCTCGTCCACGTGGCCGGCCACTGCGACATCGTCGGATGGTGAGGCAGCCGCGGCCCAGTCGAAGCCGAAGAGCGCCGCGGTGGCGTCGTCGTATCGGCGCTCGCCGAATGCCGTGGTGGCCTCAACGGGACCGTTTGCCACGAAGTCCCAGACGCGCTCCACGGCGTGCAGCACGCCTTCGGGTCGTCGGACTCCATCGGTACCGGTTCTCCCGAGCACGATGTCGGCCACGAAGCGCACGTGCCAGTTGTACCGGTACTGTTCGTCGATGACCGCCCGTTCCGCGTTGAACGCCTCGAGGTCCGAGACGGTCTGTGAAGCCTCGAGCACGGTGCGGTACACGTCGGTTATCTGTCGCAGGAGCGGGAGGTAGTCGGCGATCTGATCCTGAGCGTCATCGAAGTCGCCGGCTGCGAACGATGCGATCATGAGCGTTGCCTGTGCCTCCGACGGCGCGGCGATCGAGGCGAAGGTCTCCTGCGGGTCGGAGATCGTTCGACGGCGGATCGTCTCTCGCGCCTCGGCGAAGCGTTCGCCGATCAGCTCGAAGTCGGCCGGATCAAAACTCCCGATCTGCAGGGCGATGCCGTCGGTCTCGAGCAGCGCTGCGATCCGGGCTTCGCCATCGGTGACCGCACCGTCCACGGTCGGGTCGCTCACCTCGAATCCGTAGTCTCCAAGCCCGTTGACGTAGATCTCCACGGCACGCACGTAGTTGTCCGACTCCAGCTCCTCGGCGGCCGCGCGCATCATGGTGTCAAAGCGCCGGCGGTCGATCGTGAGCAGGACCCGGCTCTGCAGCCCGCTGATCAGCTCGCGTTCCTCGGGATTCGGGAAGGGGAGAATCTCGTTCATCTCGGCGATCAGCCTGAGCGCCTCGAACGCCGTTGGAACCACCATCTCCGGCTCGATATCGCCGGCGATGAGCTCGCGCAGTTCCCGCTCGACCTGTCTGCCCTTCTCAACGTATGCCTGTCGCGCCTCGCGGATCCTGCTGAACCGAGCCTCGGCAGCGGGCAGCTGATCGTCATCGACCTTTACGGCATCGACGAGTCGGGGGATTGCCTCGTCATAGCGCTGTCCGCGAATGCTCTGGTCCGCCTGCGTGAGACTCTCTTCCGCAGAGGGGAGTTCGCGGTCGGCCGGATCGTCGGACTCCAGCACACCGGTGGCGAACGCCGGGATCGCGAGGAGCGCGAAGAGAAGTACTGCGATACACAGTCTGAACACGACTATTCCTGGACCGAGCAGAGCTCCCCTCACCTCTAGATACTACTACAGGTATCGACAAAATCCACTCCCTCGTGGAGCACGACCTGCCCCGGCTTTCGTCCCGCGCCCCGCACGATGGATAAACGGCGAGACTGGAAGTATACTGGGGGCGATGGTGCGCCGTTCGGTTCGCGGACACGTTGCGACCTCTGTCCTCGCATGGCTCTTCCTTGCGATTGGGCCGCTGCAGGCCGTCGAGTTCACCGACGTATACGCCTCGATCGGCGCGGGGGCCGAAGGCCGCATTGACAACGTCGGTCTGACGATATTCCCCACGCTCATCATCCCCGTTGGCGGCCAGTTCGAGGGCATGGGTCAGGCGTACACCGCGGTCGCCGGCGATGCGAGCTTTTTCGACGCCAACCCTGCGGCCAGCGCGACGCTCGAGTTCACCGAGCTCACGTTCGTGCACAATAACTGGATCGCGGATACCGCGATAGAGGGACTCGTCTACACCCGACGCATATCCGACTTCGGGCTTGCCGTGGGCGGGAAGTTCCTCCATGTCCCCTTCACCCGGTACGACACCACGAGCCGCCAGGTAGCCGGTGGCCGATACAGCGAGGGCACCGTCGGGGTCAACGCCTCCTATAACTTCCTGCGTTCATACTCGTTCCCCGGAATCGCCGTCGGAACGACGTTGAAGGCCGCGTACCGCCATGTGCCGCAGGAGATCGCGCCGGACCAGTCCGCAGTCGGCTTTGCTGCAGACATAGGAGTCCTGTCACGATTCGACCTCCTGAAGAGGTTCTCCGCCAGAGCGCCGAACTTTGCCGCCGGCGTGTCGGCGCGCAACTTCGGGCCGCCTGTAGAAGGCGAGCCTCTGCCATCGCAGATCACTGCCGGCATCGCGTACCGACCCATCAGACCGGTGATCATCGCGACCGACTTCATTCTTCCGGTCTCCTTCGCGCCCGACGTACCGCCACCGCCTCCCGGCGGCGCGGTTGGGGCCTCCGTCCGCGTGACGCCTTTCTTCTCGGCCCAGACCGGGGTTCTCCTGCGTTGGGGCGGGTCCCGGGTCTCCATGGGGGCTTCGCTGACTCTCGCGGATCTGAGCGTCGATGTGAACTACAACCTCGACCTCGCGACACAGTTCAGGAATCCTGATCGGTTCAGCGTTCAGGCGCGTCTGAACTTCGGCGACGAGGGACGACGCGCGCTGCGCGACCTCGTGGATCAGTACTACCTCGAGGCGTGGCGCGCATCAGCGGTCGGCAATCTGGAGGTGGCGATCGAATACTCCCAGCGCGCGCTCGAACTCGATCCCACCTTCACGCCGGCCGCTCAGCTGCTCGAGATCAGCCTCGCTACGCGTCAGCTCCAGCGTGACCTGCGGGCAATCGATCTGGAGAGCCTTGGCGAGATGACCGAGGATGAGCCGCTCTTCTAGACTCCGGTTCGGGTCTTTCGCTTGAGATCCATGTAGAGCGAGAGCAGGGGCACGTCGACTCTGCTCGATTCGAGCCACTTGCGCATGATCGCGTGACGGTACTCAACATCCTCACGCTCCATTCGTTTCAGCCGCTTCTCCGTCTTTCTGAAGCTGTGAGAGTGGAACATCGCGTCGAGGTACTCCACCATCTGTTCGGCTTCCTGTTCGTGCTCGGCGACGGCCAGATCCCTCTCGGATTCGATGAGCTCCCGCACCAACTGGTCGGCCTTCTGCCCTTCCCGCGCGATCAGCTCGGCCTCGACGCGCTTCACGAACTCGTTCTCCGTGAAGACGATCGCGTCTACTTTCGTGCGGAGCGCGATCCGCCGCTTCAACGCGCCTTCGGACTGCATGTCCTTCTTCCCGAGCAGGATGTAGGTCATGATCGAAAGGCCGAGGGATATGGCCAGTTCGTCGAGTATCGGGATCGGGGTGAGCATGACGAAGGAAAGAAAGAGGAACGCCACGAGGAAGACCGCCGACGAGATGAGGAACCGCGGGAGGAAGCGTGCATCAGACACCCATCCCTTCACTTCCTGCTCGACCAGGCGGTAGAGCTCATTGCGGAACAGCGTGAGGGACTCCACTCGCGGTTCGCTGCCGTAGTGGCCCTTGACCTCGGACTTCTCGAGGAGGGCATAGAGCTTGTCCACTTTCCGGAAGGGATGAAGGAAGACTGTCGTGCCATCCTTGCGGTACAGGTGGAAGATGTGCACGGGTTCGCTCCGTCTGCCCATATGGAAGAAACATAACCGCCGCCCCTGTGGAGGTCAAGGATGGAGCTCTGCCGGTGTCTCTTGACACGCGTCGATCCAAGGTCCAGCATCCGCCTATGCGGATAGACCGGGTCCCTGCGGATACCAGGATTCACGAGCTCGGAAGGCGGATTGAACTGTCGGGAGGGCCGCAGGCGATTCTGCTCATTCACGGATGGACAGGGTGGCCCGCTCGTCTCGCCCCGCTGGCGCATCGGCTTCACGAGGCCGGCTTCACGGTGGTGGTCCCCCGTCTGCCCGGCCACGGGACCAATATGCGGGACATGCTGCAGACCGACGCGGAAACCTGGCTGCGCTGCGCGATGGACGAGTATCTCGATCTCGCCGCACGGCACGAGAGCGTCGGAGTAGCCGGGACCTCGATGGGGGCAATACTCGCGGCGATGGTGGCCGCGCGCTTCGGTGTTCCGCGGGTTGCACTGCTTGCTCCCGCCTTCAGGAACTCCCGGCGTTCGATCGCGCTGTCTCCTCTGGTCAAACGCATCATCCCCCGTGTTCGCAGCGACTGGCGCGAAGAGGACGAGCCGGATCCCCGGGTTCGGGAGATTGGACGCGAGTACGCGACGTTCAACCACACCGCGATGGCAGCGGAGCTGTTTCGCCTGCAGCGTGCCGGCAGGCGGGCCCTGTCGGATCTGCGCTCCGAGACCCTCGTCGTCGTGTCGCGCAGGGACGCGACGGTGCCGGTTGATGTTGCCGACATGATCCTCCGACGGTGCAATGCGATCCGCTTTGAGACGTGCGTCGTGGAGAACAGCAACCATCACCTTGCCGAGAACGTCGACCGCGAGCAGGTGGCCGACGCGGTGCTCCGCTGGTTCGAGCCCGCCTTCGGACGCGAACCCTGACAAGGCCCCTGAAACTTCATATATTGAGCCGATGCTGTCATTCATGGTGAAGAAGGCGTTCTTCGACATGTGGGACCACTTTCTTGGCGTGGTGATCATGAACCTCGGGTTCATCGTTCTCCTCACCGTCCCGCTGCTTCTCCCGTCAGCCCTCGTCGAGTTCAGCGTCGTTGCCGCAATAGCCTCACAGGTGACAGGCGGTATTCTCGTGATCGTCTACATGGGAGCGATCTCGATGGCCGCACGGGACATCGCCAACTACGAGCGGCCGGAGTTCGGGAGGGTGTTCGAGTACCTGAAGGAGACCTGGCGTGCGAGTCTGCTGTTCGGCGTCGTATGGCTCGTCGTCGTGCTCGTTGTCGTCGTTGGTGTCCCCGTGTACGCGAATATGGGCAATATCCTCGGACTCATCGCGATCGTGTTTCTCTTCTGGGCCGTCGTGATCTGGACGCTTGCGAGTCAGTTCTTCTTTCCCATCCGGGCCCAGCTCGATTCGAAGTTCAGCAAGATCATCCGCAAGTGCTTCATCATCTTCTTTGACAACACCTTCTTCGCCCTCGTGCTGGCGATCGGGAGCGTTGCGATTCTCGCAGGCTCGATCTTCACCGCCCTGCTGCTGCCGGGAATCACCGGTCTGCTCATCTGGCATCAGGTGGGACTCAAGCTCCGTCTCCTGAAGTACGACTACCTTGAGCAGAACCCGGACGCGAACCGCAGGAGAATTCCGTGGGATGCCCTGCTCATCGACGAACGCGAGCGGGTCGGCAAGCGCACGCTTCGCGGCATGATCTTCCCCTGGAAGGAATGACTCAGCCGACGTCTGCTCGCAGACGTCCGGAGTTGGCGAAGTAGATCGCTCCAATTGCCTGTCCGAACTGAGCGACGGTATGCAGCGGATCGTCGTCCAGCTCCTTCATCAGCGGGGTGTATGCCATTTCGCTGTCGGCCGCGATCAGCTCAACCCCGTCGCGCCGCGCGGCACCCTCCTGCAGGAGCTCGAAGCACCGTGCGATCTTCACGAACCGGCCGAAGAGGAATCGCTGCCGCAGTCCGGTCTCCAGGATATACTCGGTCTCCGCGTGCACGACCGCCAGATACTCGCCGATCGTACGAAAGACCTCAGCGACCTCATCGACCGTGTCGGCAAGGCCCATCAGGTACGCCAGGTACGGCTTGCGCATGTCGACCGGGGATTCCGGGACGAAACGCATGAGCCGCGCCCCCTCCTCGGCGACGAATCCGCGCCGCTCAATGTCCCGTACGAGGTCGGGGCGCGATGCGCACAGCGCTGCGTCCGCGAGGCGGAACGCTCCGGCCTGGCTCGCGAGTTTCTGGGGCGTACCCGGTATGCCGGTGTTGGTGTTCGCAAGGCTGCGCAGGTCCTCGGGAGGGAACTCGCGCGCGGAGTCACTGCCGAGATCGAGGATGAGGTTATACACCTCCAGGGGGATTTCAGGGATCGTTCCGTCCGCCAGGACGAGTCCGGTGCCCAGGTCCGTACCGAGCGAGTGTGCAAACACCCCGCGTGAGCACAGTTCCGGGGTCGCGGAGGCGGCGAGCTCGACCGCGGCGGTAAACGCCGCCATCGGTCCGTCGTTCGTGTTCATCACCACACCGTTCTCGTGACAGAGTGCGGCCAGTGCCGTGTCGAGGTCCGTGAGCTGTGCGAACTGGTGCTCGAAATCGCGGACCGCGTTCCGGCGCATACCCTGGGTCTTGGGGACCTCTCCTCCGACTATCCTGTTTCGTATCACGACATCCGGAAAACAGAGGCCGATCGCGTCGAACCGTCTCAGGTGGTCGCCCAGCGCGGTCTCCGCGCGGGAGGCCGTCTGCTGCATGAGCTCGACGGAGGCCTCCGGAGCGAAGGCTCGCAGGACCGCTTCTGTGAGCTCGTCCGCGTTCGGCGGGTGCCCTCCCTCCGGCGTACTGAGCGTGGCCCGTACACGCAGAAGTCGGGCGATCGTGATGATCGGCGTGATGATCTGTTCGACCTCGGCGTAGCTCGCCGGGTTCCAGTCGTACTCCTTGAGTGCCACGAGCCTGCCGTCCACCTCGAGCGCCGCCTTGATATCGGTCCCGCCGACGTCGAGCCCACAGATCACCGTACCGTCGAGCCCCTTGCTGACGTCAGCGAAGACCTCGGTCGGCAGAGCGGAGAAGGCAACCGATTCGGTCAGAACCGGCATGTCGTGGATATCGCACAGCTCAATCGTAAACCGGCGTTCCCCGGGATCGAGATCCGGATGAAGCGCGTCGTTGATCCGGTCGAGCATGTTGATGATCCTGCCGTACTCGGTGCGCTCGGCGCGAGGTTTGCCGAGCTGGAACTCCTCGACCACCTCCTCGAGCAGCTCTGCGACGCGACTCTTTCCCCGGTCGAAGCCGAGCGTCAGCGCGTACCCTCCAAGCGTCGCCAGATGGTTGTAGACTTCGGCCCGTACGTAGTCGACTACGAGCTCGCGTTCCCGCTCGCTGAGTTGTCCGAGCTCGGGCAGCGGGATGGTGAACCGCTTCGCTGCCTCACCGTCAGGCAGGACAAGAACTCCTTCCACCTGCGTTGCGGGATCCGCCGACAGCTCCTGGCGGACATCCGTGATGAAAACGGGGCGACCGTGCTCTGCCGCCTCAGTGAACTGAGATATCACACACCCTCCAGACCTTCATGTGACCATATCATGGTTGATCATTCGACGCCACCGCATTCGCTCGAACCGTCTCGCCGTCATTCTCTGTCGCTCACGAGGCCCCTGCGGTGCCAGTGGCGGGCCAGGTAGACAAGCGGCGTGTCGGCCACTGCGACGAGCGCCTTCAGCACATAGGTCGTGAGGACGATCTCGAGGAGTACCGACCAGGGTACGACCCCATAGAAGGCCGCCAAGGTGAACACGACACTGTCTATGAGCTGGCTGACCAGAGTGCTGAGATTGTTGCGGATCCAGATACGTCGTGCGCCGGGAATCCTTCGTCGCCAGAAGCTGTACGCCCATACGTCGTGGTACTGACTGACGACGTAGGCAATCAGACTCGCCAGCGTGATTCTTGGCATGAGCGAGAAGATCGCCGTGAGATGGGGGTGGGCTTCGTCGGTCGGATGGGGTTCGAAGAGCAGGGCGAGGTTCATCAGTACCACCATCGCGATCAGAGCCGCGAACCCGACGGCGACCGCGCGGCCGGCCTCCTTGCGCCCATAGTTCTCGGAGAGTATGTCCGTTACGAGAAACGACGACGCATAGACAATATTGCCGAGCGTCGCGGTGAGTCCAAGGAGTTCCACGTACTTCACGACCTGGATGTTCGCTACGATCGCCGCGATCGGGATCCAGATGTAGAGCCCGAGTTTGCCGAAGAGTCGGTACACGAGAAGGATGGCGAGGAAGTTCGCTACGAGCATTCCAAGCCATAGCAGTTCATTCATGGATCGGCTCCATACAGGGGCGAACGGTAGCGTCGGGCGTAGTGGATGTCAAGGCGCCCGGCAGCAGCCTCACTGTGGTTCTGCTTTCCCGGACGTGCCGGGCGGAAGCGCTCGCCACTCGGTCGCACGCGTCTTGACTGCTCCTGCGCGGTCGTGGGACGATGATCCATGGCAAAAACGATCATCGTGTCCAACAGGATGTCCACCTCCGTTTCGCGGAGCGATCACGGCTTCTCGTTCACTCCGAGCGTCGGAGGGCTTGCGACCGGGCTCTCGTCGCTGCACAAACAGGAGAACAGCCTCTGGATAGGTTGGAGCGGACTCCCGTCGGACACGCTGAGCCGTGACGAGCGCGATTCGATCGCGACGACCCTTCGCAAGGACCACAAGAGTATACCTGTGGACCTTTCTACCGACGATCTGGAGTCGTTCTACTACGGGTTCTGCAACAATATCGTGTGGCCGCTCTTTCACTACTTCCCTACCTACGTGACATACGATGATGAGTACTGGGAGTCATACCGGGAGGTCAACGAACGGTTCTTCGAGCGGGTCAAACAGCACCTCGAGCCTGAGGACATCGTCTGGGTGCACGACTATCAACTGATGCTGCTGCCGGCGATGATCAAGGCGCACGAACCTCACGCACGCGTCGGCTACTTCCTTCATATTCCATTCCCATCGTACGAGGTGTTTCGGCTACTGCCCTGGCGTCAGGAGCTTCTGCGGGGCCTGCTCGGAGCCGATCTCGTCGGCTTTCACACCTACGACTACGCGCGACACTTTCTCTCGAGCATCAGACGGTTGCTCGGGTACGATCACGATCTCGCCAACGTACGATACGAGAACCGGATGGTTCGGGTCGACGTGTTCCCCATGGGGATCGATTACGAGCGGTATGCGAGCTCGATCAACCTGCCGGTCGTCAGGGAACAGATCGCCCGGATCGACGCCGATCGGCCGGCCGAACGGATCATCCTCTCGGTCGATCGACTCGATTACACCAAAGGCATTCCGCAGAGACTGCGGGCGTACGAGCGGTTTCTCGAACGCAACCCTCATTACTCCGGCAAAGTCAGCATGATCATGATCGTCGCGCCTTCGCGAACGGCGGTACCGCAGTACCAGGAGCTCAGACGTGAGGTCGACGAGCTGGTCAGCGTGATCAATGGACGATTCTCCACGATCGCCTGGACTCCTATCCATTACTTCTACCGGACCTTTCCGTTCGAGCAGCTGTGCGCCCTCTACTCGGAGGCCGACGTGCTGCTGGTCACCGCCCTGCGTGACGGCATGAACCTGATTGCGAAGGAGTTTATCGCGGCGAAGGGGGACAGCCCCGGCGTCATCGTCGTCAGCGAGACCGCCGGCGTCGCGCGCGAGCTCAGCGAGGCGATCATCGTGAACGCGAGCAGCATCGAGGACATCGCCCACGGCCTGGCAACGGCGCTCGACATGCCGTCCGACGAACAGATCGAACGCAACGGCCGGATGCAGGAACGCCTGCGCAGGTATGACATCCACTACTGGGCGGCGGATTTCGTCGCCAAGCTCGAATCCGCCGTCGCCCATCAGCAGACCTTCCTGAGCAAGCGGTTGGCCGCGGCCACTCGCCACGACGTCGCCAGGGCGTATTCGACGGCCGCGCGTCGGCTCATCCTGCTCGACTACGACGGCACGCTCCTGCCCTACATGGATCGTCCGGACCGGGCCGTTCCCGACGCCGATCTCAGGAGACTCGTACAGAGGCTTGCCGCCGACCGGCGGAACGACGTCGTGTTGATCAGCAGCCGCGGTCGGGAGTTCATGACCGAGCACCTTGGCGAGCTGGGCGCGGGGATGGTTGCGAGCCACGGAGTGTGGATCAGGCGCGCCGGAGAGGAATGGGAACAGCTGGTTCCGGTCGAGCCGGACTGGAAGTCCGAACTGGCGCCGATCATGGAACTCCATGCGGACCGCACTCCCGGCAGCCGCTTCGAAGACAAGGAGTACGGCCTCGCCTGGCACTATCAGGGCAGTGATCCCGATCTCGCGTTCATCAGGGTTGCCGAGCTGCGCGATGCGTTGTTGAGCATGTCGGCGAATCACAACGTCACGATTTTCGAGGGGAACCGCGTGCTCGAGGTCAAGAGCGCCCTTGCCAGCAAATCGCAGGCTGCCGCAAACTGGCACGAACACGCCGATTACGATTTCATCCTCGCGGCCGGCGACGACCAGACGGACGAAGAGCTGTTCGTCAGCCTGCCGGAACGTGCACACTCGATCCGGATCGGGCTGGGTATGACGAACGCGTCATATTTCCTGGAAAATCCCGGTGAGCTGCGCGGCTTTCTTGGAGAGCTGTCCTGAGGTGTCCGTCGCGCGGATCAGCGGCGAGGCGACGCGCTGACCGGGTTGCGCAACGTGCCGATCCCTTCGATCTCCACCTCGACGACGTCGCCGTCATGGATAGGTCCCACACCTGAGGGCGTCCCCGTGAGGATGATATCTCCGGGATAGAGCGTGAAATTCCGGCTGATGAAGCTGATGATGGTGCGGACCGGGAAGATCATGTGCGCCGTGTTCGACGACTGCACCGTCTTCCCGTTCAGTCGACACTCGATCCCCGCGGCCTGCGGATCCGGCATCTGCCCGGCCGGAAGAATGGCCGGTCCGATCGGGCCGAAGGTGTCGAAGCTCTTGCCGCGAAACCAGCCGGACCGATCGCCGTTCTGGATGTTGCGCTGGCTGACGTCGTTCATGCAGGTGTACCCGAACACGCACTCGAGTGCCCGATCCTCGTCTACCCACGAACACTCCGTTCCGATCACGAGCGCAAGCTCCGCCTCGTAGTCGGTCCTCGGCTCGTCAAAACGGTATGCAGCGACGATACCCGGCAGCTCGATGGTCTGCCCGGGACCTATCAGGCAACTCGGAAGCTTCGGGAACAACACCGGTTCGCTCGGTTCATCCGGCGAAAGCCCCTGGACACGAACCGAAACGCTTTCGGCGATGTGATCGCGGTAGTTGAGGCCGAGAGCGATGATCTTGGAAGGCGCGATCTCGTACGGTTTGCTGCCGCCCACGACGGGCAGCGAGATCTGAGGACGACTCAACTCGGACCGCCTTCCGCCTCACCTATGCCCGCGTAGGAGAACAGTTCACATTGAATCCAGATGAAGTTCTCGTTCTCAGAGGGCACGAGGAAACGCGCGCTCTCCGTCTCATCGCCGTCCTTCGTGAACACGGTCACCTTCTCCACCGCGAGCACCGGGTAGAGTTTTTCGCGTTTGAACAGCTTCGCCATGCCGATGTATGCGCTCGACATATGCGGGAAGAAGTCCTGAAACGCCTTCTTCAGGTCATCCTTGACTCGTACGTAGAAAACTCCGGTTTGCATGTTCTCTCCTCGCGCTGTCTCGTCCGGTTCGCCGTCGATGTTGTTCTCGTACTGCACATGAACCGCCTTTTTCAGTACGTTGCTCGGTACAATCCGATCCGATACTACCACAGCTCGGCCCGCAGGAGAATAGGCCGGGAGGAGACCGTATGGAAGCGTACACGTTCCCGCTCGACAGATTCGGCGGGCCTTCGCGCCTCAGTCGTCTGAAGACGATCGCAGACCATGGGCCGACTCCGTGTCTCTACATGGACCTGGACATCGTCGAGGCGCAGTACCGGCGACTCCGCGACGCGATGCCATTCGCGGAGATCTACTACGCGATCAAGGCGAACCCGGCGCCGCAGATCGTCGAGCTGCTCGCCCGTCTCGGGTCGAGCTTTGACATCGCCTCACGGTACGAGCTCGACCTGGCTCTTTCGTTCGACGTTGACCCGGCTCGCATCAGCTATGGCAACACGATCAAGAAACGCACCGATATCGCATACGCGTACGAACGCGGCGTACGGCTCTATGCCTGCGATGCTGAGGACGATGTGCGCCATGTCGCCGAGCACGCTCCCGGCTCGCGCGTATTCTTCCGGGTGTTCACGCAGGGGACCGGGTCGGACTGGCCGCTGTCGCGAAAGTTCGGCGCTCATCCGGAGCTCATTCTCGACATGGCGCGTTTTGCCGCCGCACATGGGCTCGAACCCTACGGGATATCCTTCCATGTAGGCAGCCAGCAGCGCGACATAGGCGAATGGGATGATGCGATCGCTCGCACGAAGATGCTCTTTGAGGAGCTTGCCGCCGACGGTATTCAGCTCGCGATGATCAACATAGGGGGTGGGTTTCCCGCCTCGTACCTCGACCCGACCCATCCGGTCGAGGTCTACGCAGGCGAGATTACCCGCTTCCTCGAGGATCGCTTCGGCGCGAGCCTCCCGCGGATCATCACCGAACCGGGGCGATACCTCGTCGCGGACGCCGGCGTGCTCGTCAGCGAGGTGATTCTGATCACGAAGAAGGCACGGCAGAATCTCTACCGGTGGGTGTACATCGACGCCGGTCTGTTCGGAGGACTGATCGAGGCGATGGGAGAGGCGATCAAGTTCCCCATCTACTTTGAAGGCGACGGACCTGCGGAGGAGATCATCCTCGCGGGCCCTACCTGCGACAGCATGGACGTGCTCTACGAGACGCACAAGTACCCTATGCCGGACATGGTGACGACGGGAGACCGACTCTACATCTTCACGACCGGGGCGTACACGCACAGCTACAGCTCGGTATCGTTCAACGGCTTTCCACCGCTGGACATGCGGATGCTGCCGCGTGAGGCTACCGCAATGCCGCGTCGAGAATCATCATCACCGTGAATCCGATCAGCACGAATGCGGCCCTGCGGTCATGGTTTGCGTCGCCGTGCGACACCGGCTCGAGACTCTCGATGACGACGAAGAGCAACGCTCCGGCGGCGAAGGCGAGCGCATACGGCGCGAACGACGGAACCGCCAGGACTACCGTTGCCCCTGTGACCGCGATCACCGGCTGAATCGCTGCGGGCATCTGTCCGTACCAGAATGCACGACGCGGGCGCATCCCTTCCCGACGAAGCGGGACCGAGAGCCCGATTCCTTCCGGAAAACTCTGGATCCCCATGCCCACCGTCAGTGCTACCGCGGCACCCAGTGAGACGCCCTGCGTCCCGACGGCGGCTGCCGCGAAGGCGAAGCCGATCGCGATTCCCTCCGGTACGGTATGCAGCACATCCGCCGCTACGAGCAGCACGCTTCGTTTCCATGTCGTGTCCAGCCCCTCCGCCTGGTCCAGTGGGGCGCCGGCGTGAAGATGCGGGAGTATCCTGTCCGTGAGGAAGAGAAAGCACCCCCCGGCGAGAAAACCGATCGTCGCCGGCAGCCACACGATCCGGCCTGAGCCACCGGTCATCGCCATCGCCGGTCTGAGCAGCGACCAGAAGCCGGCGGCGATCATGATGCCGGCGGCGAACCCGGCCATCGACTCCCGGAGCTTACGGCTCAGTTCCCTGAGAAGGAACACCATCGCCGCGCCGGCGGCGCTCAGCCCCCAGGTGAAGATCGTCGCGAACAATGTCTGCACCACCGCGTTCAGACCGGCTAACCACTGCATACTCCTCCCCTTCTGCCACCGCGATCACCTCGCCCTTGAGTCTACACGAGGTCGCGTGCCGGCTCAAACCATGGTACGGTAGCTGATGGCAGCTTCCCCGGTGGACATCATCCATGCCGACGCGGTGCTCGCGGTCGTCTGCAAGGCGCCGGGTGTTCCAGCCCAGCCGGACCGGACCGGCGATCCCTCCGCGCTTGCGCTCGCGGAGGCCCGGCTCGGCTCCACGCTGTGGCCGGTGCACCGAATCGACCGGCCTGCGAGCGGCATCGTGCTGTATGCCCGGACGAGCGAGGCCGCGGCCGATCTCTCGACGCAGCTCGCTTCAGGGGGGATCGAACGTCGCTACTGGACGCTCGCAGCCGCAACGCGGCTGCCCGATTCCGGCGAGCTGACGGGCCGGATCGTGCACGACCGACGCATGAACAAGAGCTTCGTGCGCACGGAGGGGAAGGAGTCCGCCCTGCACTACCGGGTCCGCGGACGCGGAGAACGCTACACCCTTCTGGAGATCACGCTGAAAACCGGTCGCCACCATCAGATTCGCGCACAGCTCGCCCACGAAGGGTGGCCGGTGCGCGGTGACGTGAAGTACGGCGCGAGGCGAACACTGCCCGGCGGCGGTATCTGCCTCCATGCAGTGCTCATCAGTCTGACCCATCCGCTGACGGGCGAACGATTGACGTGGACCGCGCGACCGCCTTCTGATCCACTCTGGGACGCGCTCTGCGCGGGAGTGGAGCCGAACGGCCACACGGCCGTCGAATACCCTCCTACGAGTCGCTGAACGGCGATTCGAGAAGCGTTATGCGGCTGTTGGCCGGATCGACCCGCACCCGGCAGCCGATGGGGATGATCATCTTGGGGTCGGTGTGCCCGAAGTCCACGTTGCCGATGATCGGCAGCTCGTCGAGTCCGAACTCGTCGCTCACGATCGATCGCACCGTTTCGTGCAGCCGGATGACCTCCGACGTGCTGTAGTCTTTGGGCCGCCCGAGGAGTAGCGCGGCGATGCGACGCAGTACGCCCGCGACTCCGTAGTTCCGCAGCATGTAGCCGACACGCTGCGGAGACGGCTTCTCCTCCGACGTCTCGAGGAAGAGGACTGCGTCGTCGAAGAACCCGGGAGGCGGCCAGTACGGGGTGCCCTTGATGAACTCGAGCACCTCGATGCACCCGCCGAAGAGGTGTCCCTCAACCGGGCAGTCGCCCTGGAGCGTGCTCCATCCCTCACCGGACGGTTGCAGCTGCTGTATCCCGCCGGGATTCTCACCGTTCCAACCCGTGTACCCGTGCGTGTACGAGGGGTAGGCCGTGTATTCGTACGACGTCCAGGGCTCGAACAGGAACCGCTCGAGGTGCAGGCGGTACTCGTCGGGCAGATCGTTCATCTGCGAGAGACCAGCCATGACCGACGGTCCGTAGAACCCGGCGATTCCGGCGCGGCGAGCGAAGAGCAGATACGTCGTGGCGTCGCTGCCGCCCATGATGAAGGTCGGGTGATTGGCGAAATCAGACGAGCGCAGGAGGGGCAGGAGCCGGACCGACTCGTACCCGCCAATGACGGATACGATTCCGCGGATGTCCGCGCGTACGAGCGCTTCGCCCAGATCGCGGGACCGAAGCTGCGGGGACCGATACAGCTGCTCGCTCGACATCGTCGCGCTTGGGAGCTCAACCGTTTCGAGCCCGAGCTCGCGGAGCGCTGCTAGCCCGCGCCGGTAGACACCGGGGATCGTCGGCGCGAGCCCGCTCGATGGAGCGACGATCGCCACGCGGTCTCCCTTGCGGAGTCTTGGCACCGGTCGGGCCGGCTTGGGCCAGAAGCTTCCCATTCAGAAGACCACGCTACGGCCGCGGAGGGCTGTCATCGGCCTGCGTCGATTCGCGTCTCCCACCGTACGAAGAGTTCCGGTACCGGTCGATCAGCTCACGCATCAACGCCTCGTCACCTCCGAGGTCCGGGTGCACCTCGAGCGCAAGCCTCCGGAATGCCGTGCGCACCTCTTCCTCCGACGCATCGGCCGCCTGCCCGAGCTGATCGAGCAGAGCCCGGTCGTGCTCGAGCATCGCGGAATCGCTGGTCATTCCGCGGAGCCAGAGCGCCGCCAGATACTCGCTGAAGGCCCGGTCTCGTGAGGCGCGGTCGAATACGAGCAGCATGCAAAACGGATAGCGGACGCGTGCTCCTTCCTCGAGCGCGAAGAACTCGTCCCACAGCGGAGACGGGCCGCCGGTCTCGTCTCCCGTGTACCGCCGTTCGAGCCGCCGGAGGTCGCGCAGCTTGCGAACGAGCTGGTCACGAGTCATCGGTCGCGTCGCAGTACTGCGCGAGAGCGCGGATCATCGACTCGACATCCTCGGCTCCGCCGGTCTCGCGTATGCTGTGCATCGCGAGGATGGGGATACCTACGTCCACCGTCGTGATTCCGGTTCTTGCCCAGGTGATCGGGCCCACGGTTGAGCCGCTCGGCAGGTCTGAACGATTGGACATACGCTGCATGGCCACCCCGGCACGCTCGCAGGCACGCGCGAATCCGGCCGCACCGGCGGCGGTTGTCGCGTACCGGTACATGCCGTTCAGCTTGAGTACCGGACCTCCCCCGAGCAACGGTGCGTAGTCCGGATCGTGCTTGTCCTTGAAGCTCGGGTGAATCGCGTGCGCGGCGTCGTTGCTCACCACCGTGGATCTGGCGAGTACGACTTCGAGGTCCTCTTCGTCTCCTCCGGCGCAGGCCACGAGACGACGCAGAAGCCGGGAGAGAAGGCTCGACTGGGCGCCTTCGCCGCTCAGGCTGCCGACCTCCTCGTGGTTGTAGAGCATGAGGATCCGCGGAGCGTCCGCGGCGGCCCGCAGGAATGCTTCGAGGTTCGCGAAACAGCCGGCGAGATTATCAATCCGGCTCGACGCGTATATGGACCGGTCGTCTCCGAGCAGAGTTCCTTCGGCTGCGTCGAACAGGAGGAGTTCGACTTCGGCAATTGAGCCGGCATCGGCGCCACAGGCATCGGCGACTCGTTTCCGCAGCAGATCCGCAGCCTTGCCGTCGGGCTCCCGCGGACTCGCGTCACAGATCGCGACGAGGTGGTCCTGCGCGTTGTACTCGAAGCCCTCGTTCACCTTCCGATTCAGGTGGATCGCGACGTTCGGAATGATTGCGGTCCCGTCAAGGCGTACCAGGTTCACCGAGCCGTCGGACATCGCTACGCGTCCGGCGATTCCGAGCTCGCGATCGACCCATGTGGCTCGGATCGGACCACCGTAGAGCTCGGTGGGAAGGCAGAGGCATCCCTTCCGCCAGCCGACGCTCTGTTCCCTGATCCGGAGAGCCGGGCTGTCCGTGTGGGCCGCGAGTATGGTCAACCCGCGGGTGGGCGTCCACCCGCCGAGCTCGAACGCCGCAATCGCACCGTCGCCAATACGCACGTACCCTCTGGTTTCGGGTTCGTCCCAGCGCTGGTCGACCCGTTGCTCCGGGAATCCCTGCGCCGCGAGCCGCTGCGCCGCGACATCAACGGCGTGGTACGGCGTAGGCGATTCGTTGATGAAGCGCAGCAGCGACAACGTCGCGTCGGTTCCCGAGTTCGATCCTGTCATGCCCGTACCGTAGCCGGTTCGCCTTCATTGGGCAAGAACCGGGCCCGTGAGACGACGGACGGTGTCTTGACGGTATTCGACCCCGACGGTACCTTCTCGGGCATGGGCGCTTAGCTCAGCTGGGAGAGCGCTTGCCTTACAAGCAAGATGTCGGCGGTTCAAATCCGTCAGCGCCCATCTCCCTCCCACTTTTCATCGCGCGACTTCTGGAGTAGCTTCTCACAATGCCGCCCAGGAACAACCGCAATATCGGAATCATGGCCCACATTGACGCCGGCAAGACGACGACGACTGAACGGATGCTCTACTACACGGGGCGCAGTCATCGTATTGGCGAGGTCGACCGGGGCGATACGATCATGGACTGGATGGTCCAGGAACAGAACCGCGGCATCACCATCACATCGGCCGCCACGACGTGCGTCTGGAAAGGGACGCAGATCAACATCATTGACACGCCGGGCCACGTCGATTTCACCGCTGAGGTCGAACGGTCTCTGCGGGTGCTCGACGGAGCCGTCGCCATATTCTGTGCGGTAGGAGGCGTTGAGCCGCAGTCGGAAACCGTCTGGCGTCAGGCGAACAGCTATGAGATCCCGCGGATCGCGTACATCAACAAGATGGATCGTATAGGGGCCGACTTCGAGGCGGTCCTGGTCGAGATGCGCAAGAAGCTCGCGGCAAATCCTCTCGCGGTCCAGATACCGATCGGCCGGGAGAACTCTTTCGAAGCGGTGATCGATCTTCGCACGATGGAGGAGATACACTGGTTGCCGGACAAGCAGGGTGCCGATCTCACGCGAAGCCCGGTCCGGGGCGAGTTGCTCGATCAGGCGCGCGCGTGGCGGGAGAAACTCCTTGACGAGCTCAGTCGTCATTCCGACGAGATGACCGAGCTCATTCTCGAAGGCGCGGATATCCCCGTGACGCTGATCGACGCGACGATCCGGGAACAGACGATGGCGCGCTCCATCGTTCCGGTGTTCACCGGAGCGAGCCTGCGCAACATTGGCGTGCAGCCGCTGCTCGACGCGGTCGTCGCCTACCTTCCCGCTCCCGATGAGCTGCCGCCAATCGTGGCGCACCACCTCACGAAGGACAGCGACGTCGAGATCGAACGGTCTGAGACCGGACCCGATGTCGCGCTCGTCTTCAAGATCCAGACCGAACGTGAAGCAGGCGCGCTGAGCTTCATTCGCGTCTATAGCGGAAAGGTGAAGGCCGGTTCGGCCGTCATGAACCACAACAAGCGAAAGCGGGAACGAATCAACCGCCTTCTGCGCGTGCATGCCAACCGGACCGAGCAGGTGGACACGCTTCTCGCCGGAGAGATCGGCGCGATCGTCGGGTTCAAGCTCGCGCAGACCGGAGACACCATAGGCAGTGAGGGCTACCCGGTCATTCTTGAGCGGATGCACTTCCCGGAGCCGGTGATTCACGTCGCAATAGAGCCGCGAACACTCAGTGAGCGTGATCGTCTGAAGAGCGTTCTGCAGACCCTTTCTCGCGAGGACCCCACCTTTCTCTCGAAGGAGGACGAGGACACCGGTGAGTTGGTCATCTCCGGGATGGGAGAGCTGCACCTGGATGTCCTGGTCACCCGGGTCATCGACGACTTCCGGGTAGCCGCCAAAGTCGGGAAGCCGCAGGTGACCTACCGGGAGAGTATCACGCAGACGGTAGAGCACCGGGAACGGTTCTCGCGAATGCTTGCCGGGAAGGAGAACAGCGCCGACCTGACACTCAAAGTCGAACCTTTGCCCCGCGGAACCGGGAACACCTTCATCAGCGCGATCCGCAAGGACCTGTTGCCGCAGACGCTTCTGGATGCGGTCGAGCGCGGAGTCAGGGGGGCGCTCGCCGGAGGCATCATACAGGGTTATCCCGCTTTCGACATAGGCGTCACTCTGACCCATGCAGTGTACAGCGAATCCACGTCCACCGAGTTCGCATTTGAGGCGGCGGCGAGCATCTGCCTCGACAACGCGTGTCGGGAGGCCGGTCCCATACTGCTCGAGCCGATCATGAAGCTCGACGTCATCGTTCCCAGGGAGTTCATGGGAGATGTCATCACCGGCATCACCATGCGGGGCGGACTGGTCCAGAGCGTCGAGTCGCGCCCGAGCGCCGAGCATATCCGCGCGTCGGCTCCCCTGGAGAAGATGTTCGGGTACTCCACTGCTCTGCGCTCGGCGACGCAGGGACGAGGGACCTATGCGATGGAGTTCAGCCATTTCGAGAGCAAGACGACCAGGTAGCTGCGCTGCAGCTCGCTGCAGCTCGCTTGACAGTGCTTCGCGGCCGTCACTATAGTAGGTGCCTGAACCCGGACAAGAGCATAGAAAACCCCGCGCAAGGAGCATCTGATGAGTATTTCGACCGATTCGATCCGTAACGTAGCCATTGCCGGCCATGGCACGACCGGCAAGACAGCCCTCATGGAGTCTATCCTTTACACCGCAGGAGTCATCCCACGGGCCGAATCGGTCGAGAGTGGAAAGACCGTCAGCGATTTCACCGACGAGGAAGTGTCGAACAACTTCTCGGTTCACACTACCCTCGCCCATCTGTCGTGGCAGGAGAAAAAGATCAACCTTCTCGACACACCCGGCGCGTCCGATTTCGTGGGCGAGGTCGTCGCCGCCTTTCGCGTGGCAGAGAGCGCGATGGTCGTGGTCGGCGCGAGATCCGGAGTGCAGATAGAGACGATCAAGCTCTGGCGTCGACTCGAACAGCGGCAGATGCCCCGATTCGTCTTCATCAACAGAATGGATGAGGAGCGTGCCGACTTTCAGTCCGCGGTAGACGACCTCTCGGAGAAGTTCGACAAGACGTTCGTTCCCATCGTGATCCCGATCGGTTCCGGTGCGGATTTCAGGGGAGTGGTGAACCTCGTCGAGATGAAGGCGTACCTCGTACCGGAAGCCGGTCGCGGCGAAGAGCCCGTCGACATTCCGGCAGAGATCCAGCCGGCCGTCGACGAGGCGCGCGAGATTCTCATTGGCGCTGCCGCCGAAGGTGATGAAGAGCTCGAGATGAAGTACCTCGAGGAAGAGACGCTGGATAACGATGAGGTTCGCCGGGGTCTTGCTCTTGGACTTCGGCACGGAAAGATCGCGCCGGTGCTGTGTGGATCGGCGACGACGCAGGTAGGCATCGTGTCGCTCCTGAACTTCATCGCGAACAGCGCTCCGAGTCCGGAGGGCGTCACGGACATCACCGTCGGTGCCGACGGACAGGAGTCATCCATGAGCATCTCTCAGGATGCTCCGTTCAGCGCACTGGTGTTCAAGACGAGCATCGACCAGTTCTCCGGTAAGCTGAGTTATATCAAGTGTATGTCCGGAGTTCTCAACGGAGACACCGATCTGTACAACGTGCGCGAGCAGAAGAAGGATCGAGCGGGGAAGCTGTATACTGCCGTGGGGAAGAAGCTTGAAGAGCTGTCGGATATCGTCGCCGGAGACATCGGCGTGATGTCAAAGGTGGCAACGGCTCAGACCAACGATACCTATGCAACGCCGGACAACCCGGTCAGCTATCGCGCGCTCCAGCTTCCGCAACCGGTCTACTCCGTCGCGATCGAGGCAGTGAATCGCAAGGACGAGGACAAGCTCGCGCAGATGATCTCTCGCATAACAGACGAGGACAAGACCTTCGTCGTGCGCTACAACCCGGAGACCAAGGAAACCGTAGCGAGCGGCATGGGTGAGCTGCATCTCAACCTCATCCTGGACAAGATCCGCGAGACGCAGAAGATCGAGGTCAGTACCCGCGTTCCCAAGGTTGCCTACCGGGAGACGATCACGTCCGGTGCTGAGGCTGAGTACACTCACAAGAAACAGTCCGGCGGGCATGGCCAGTACGGGCGTGTGGTGATCAAGATCCGTTCACTCGATCGAGGTGAGCACTACGCGTTCGAGAATCTTATCAAGGGGCAGGCGGTGAGCAAGGGCTACGTCCCCGGGATCGAGAAGGGTCTGCACGAGGCGATGGAATCCGGCGTGCTTGCCGGGTACCCGGTAGTCGACGTCGGCATCGAGCTTCTCGACGGAAAGGAACACCCGGTCGATTCCTCGGAAATGGCGTTCAAGCTTGCCGCGCGCGGCGCGCTTCGCGATGCGATGGCCAAATCGAAGCCAACGCTGCTCGAGCCGATCATGAACCTCAACGTGTTCATCGAGGAACAGTACCTTGGAGACGTGCTCGGGGATCTGTCGGGTCGGCGAGGTCGCGTTCTCGGTCAGGAACAGCTCGGCGGCGGCATTATCGAGATCAAGGCCCAGGTCCCCCAGGCCGAATTGCTGCGGTATGCGATCGATCTCCGGTCGATCACCTCCGGAACCGGTGGTTTCGAGCTGGAGTTCGATCACTACAGCCCGATTTCCGGCAAGATCGCCGACGACGTGATCGCGGCCGCCAAGGCTGCTCAGGAAGCGGAGGAGTAAGGCCGGTTCATCCCGAGCGTACGTAGTAGAGCTCGAGGATCGGCCGGTCGGCGCGCAGGCCTTTTCGCTCGAAAGCCGTCCGCGGCCGCCACGGCTGCGGCGGCGCGAATCCGCCGTAGCGGTTGCGCAACCCCTCCGTCCCGTCGAGCACGTCCATGGCCGCGCGCGCATACTCCTGCCAATCGGTGACCATATAGAGGTACCCGTTCGGCTCGAGTCGGCGAGCCATCAGACGCGTCAGTGCCGGACGCACGATCCGGCGCTTGTGGTGCCGCTTCTTGGGCCACGGGTCGGGGAAGAAGAGATGGATGCCGGCAATCGACTCATCCGGAATCATCTGTTCGAGCACGAGGATTGCATCGTCGTGAATGATCCGCACGTTGTCGAGTCCGGCGTCCTCGATCCGTGAGAGGAGTTTGCCTACCCCGGGCTTGTAGACCTCGATTCCCAGGTAGTTGACCCCTGGCGTCGCGGCTGCGATCTCTGCGGTGGCGTGCCCCATCCCGAACCCGATCTCGAGTACGACCGGACGTTCCTCATGCGCGAACAGCGACCCGGGCTCGATCGGCGTGTCCTTTCTGCGAATGCAGTACCGCCCGGACAGTCTCTCATACGACCGACGCTGGTGCTCGCTCATACGCGTAGCGCGTCTGACGTAGCTCTTGATGTGATCGCGGTCGCGGTATTCACTCATAGTCCGGACTCTGCGATTACGCGCTGCACATCACCAACCGATGGCTGCCTCAGGAGCTCCGCCGAGAACTCCTGCGACTTCGTGGTGGTAACCGAGCTGATCTCATCCCTGATACGCGACAGGCGCGCAGGGTCTGCACTGATGCTGCGCAATCCGCAACCGATGAGAAACCGGATCATCAGAGGCGATGAACCGATCTCCCCGCACATCGACACGTGCGTCCCGTGCCGCCGGGCAGTTTTGATGACGCGGCACAGTGCGCGAAGAACCGCCGGGTGGTACGGATTGTAGAGTCGTTCCACCTGCTCGTTCGACCGATCGACCGCAAGCAGGTACATGACCAGGTCGTTCGATCCAATACTCAGGAAGTCTGCCTCCCTCGCGAACTCGTCACAGCACTCGACGGCGCTGGGCAACTCGATCATGACACCGAGTTTCGGGTGTCGGTGGTGTTCGAGGCCTTCGTCGGCGAGATCGGCGGATACGTCGCGAACACGCTCGCGGGCACGGAGAAACTCGTCGAGCGAAGCAACCATGGGGAAGAGTATTCGCAGATCACGGTCCGCTCCGGCGCGCAGTATCGCACGCAGCTGATCGTCAAAGAGCTCGGGGTGTGCGAGGCTGAATCTGATACCTCGAAGGCCCAGGAACGGATTGCTCTCCTGGTACTCACGGTCGCCGAACAGCTTGTCGCCGCCGACATCGAGTGTCCGCAGGACTACCGGCCCCTCTCCCGCACGCTCCACGATGCGACGGTAGATGCGGTACTGTTCGGCTTCGGACGGGAAGTCGTTGCGCACGAGGAAGGGAAACTCGCTTCTGTAGAGGCCTATACCCATCGCTCCGGCACGCACGGCGAGCTCGACGTCGTGCAGGATGTTGACGTTGGCGAGCAGCTCCACTTCGACCCCGTCGGCAGTGGGCGCAGGCGAAGGAGCGTGTCCTGGTCTGTCCGTCTGACGTGCTGCCTGAGTCGTCTGAAACTGATCGAGGAGGGTCTGGTGCGGATTGCGGTGGATGATGCCCTCATACGCGTCGACTGCAACGAGCTCCCCTTCCGGCAGCTCGTCTTCGCGTCTCGCTCGAAGGAGCACCGAGGGTATCTCGAGGCTCCTGGCGAGGATCGTGAGGTGTGCGGTATTGCCTCCGCCGGTGAGGACCAGGCCCTCGGCGTGCTGCGCTGCGAGGCGCACGAGATCGGACGGGTACATCTCATGGGCGATGACAACGCGTGCACGCAGGTCACCGTGGGCCTCCTTACCACCCTTGAGATTGCGCACCAGCCGCTGGCCGAGGTCACGGATATCATGAACCTTCTCCCTCGTCCTCGGGTTGCTGCTTGCGGCGAGCAGGTTCACGTACCGGTGAACGACCTGCCGAACCGACTCGTGGGCGGTTGACCCTTCCCGTATCAGGCGGATCATCTCTCCGGAGAACTCTTGGTCGCGCAGCATGAGCAGATGCGAAGAGAAGATCAGGTTCGCGAGATCCGATATCCGCTCGTCCAGATCCCGATGAATGGTCTCGATCTGAGAATCAGTACGTTCGAGTGCCGCACGGAAGGCGGCTTCCTGGTCCCCAGTGTCAGGCGAATCGTGCTCGGCGAGCAGATCATGCGCATGTAGATGGACTATGCGCCCGACGGCGATCCCCTCGCTCGCTACGTGGCATCGAATCGACTCGGAACGACGTGCCGCGGGAACCTCGTCGCTGTCCGAGCGTGTATGCAGCTCCATGAGCATCTCGACGTTTTCAAGCGTCGCTGCCAGCTGACCGGCAATCGTCTGGAGCGCCCGCGTGTCGTGTCGGGTGAACTGGTCCGGGCGACGATGCTGCACGACCAGGGCGCCAATCCGATTCAGCCCATGCCGGATAGGTACGGCGAGAAAGCTCTGGTATTCCTCCTCGCGCGTGTTGGGGATGAACTTGTACCTTGGGCTCCGCGATGCATGTGCCTCTCTGATGGGGCGCAGTTCCTTGACCGCGGTACCGGTAATGCCTTCTCCGAGACTCAGGTGCACCCTGCCGACTGCGTCCGGATCGAGTCCCCGATTTGCCCGGAGCACGAGGCGCCGTCCGCTCTCGTCAAGGAGGTAGATGCTGCATACATCGCTTTGCATGTGCTCCGCGATGTGATCAACGACATCCTGGAGAAACCCGTCGATATTCGTCCTCTTGCCGAACAGGCTCGAAAGCTCAGAGATGCTCCACACCAGTTCGATATTGTCCTTGCGTACGGCCATTGGATGTATAGTACCATCTCTCAGGCGACGAGGGTCGATAATCTTCCTCGGATGAACTCGCTCTTCTCCTTCAGGCCAATCCCTTCGGTATCCATGACGAGTACCGCCGGCCGCTTCGGGTCGAGTTTCACCTTGCCGCCGGAACTCTGAATCAGCGACACAACCCGGTCTGCGCTGATCTTTGCGACCCGCCCGAACTCGATCTCGAGCCGGGCCCGGCGCTCCCGGAGACTCACGACGTGAAGCTTGCGGCAGAGCACCCGTATTTCGGCGAGCGAGAGGAGACTGTGGACCTCATCCGGCAGGGGACCGAACCGGTCCTGCAGCTCGCCGGCGACGCTTTCGAGCTCCTGCTCGGTCGTGATTGCCGCGATTCTCTTGTACACCTCCATCTTCTCAGCCGGCTGCGAGACGTACGAGTCGGGGATGTATCCGGAGTACTCGAGCTCGAGGTAGACGTCCTCCTCCTGGGGTTCTCCGTCCTCGTCAAGGCGTCTGATCGCCTCGTCGAGCAACCTCAGATAGAGATCGAACCCGACCGAGAGAATGTCGCCGCTCTGTTCACGGCCGAGCAGGTTTCCCGCTCCACGGACCTCGAGGTCCTTGAGGGCGATCTTGAACCCGCTCCCGAGCTCGGTGAAGTCACTGATGATCTGCAGTCGCTTCATGGCGACTTCGCTCAGGATCCGTTGGTCCGGGTACAGGAGGTACGCGTATGCGAGCCGACCGCTGCGTCCGACACGACCACGCAGCTGGTAGAGCTGGCTGATACCGTACATGTCGGCCCGATCGATGATGATCGTGTTCACGTTCGGGATGTCGATACCGTTCTCGATGATCGTCGTGGACACCAGCACCTGGAACCCGCCATGCACGAAACGGTGCATGATGTCCTCGAGCTCCTTTGAGCTCATCTGCCCGTGCGCCGAGTCCACCATGACGTCCGGCAGGAGAACCTGAAGGAAGCCGACGACGTTGTCGAGCGTTTCGACGCGATTGTGCAGGAAGAACACCTGCCCGCCGCGCTCGATCTCGTTGCGGACGGCGGTCGCAACGACATCGTCGTTGAACTCCTGGATCATTGTCTGTATGGGGAGCCGGTTGTGCGGCGGTGTCTTGATGATCGACATGTCGCGTATCTTCAGCAGCGACATATGCAGCGTCCTTGGTATTGGTGTCGCCGTCATCGTCAGCGAGTCAATGGAGGTCTTGAGCTCTTTCAGCCGCTCCTTGTCCTTCACCCCGAAGCGTTGTTCCTCGTCGATGACGATGAGGCCCAGTTCCTTGAACATGACGTCTTTGGAGAGAATCCGGTGTGTTCCGATCACGATGTCGAGCTCGCCTCCGGCGAGCTCGGAAATCACGCGTTTCTGTTCGCGCGGCGCGACGAAGCGCGAGAGCATGCCGATCCTCACGGGAAACGACGCCATGCGCTCGCTGAACGACTCGAAGTGCTGTTCGGCGAGAATGGTTGTCGGCGCGAGAATCGCAACCTGTTTGCCCGCTGTAACCGCCTTGAAGGCCGCCCGCATCGCGACCTCGGTCTTGCCGTACCCGACATCTCCGCACACGAGGCGATCCATGGGCTGTGGTCGCTCCATGTCGGCCTTCACCTCGTCGATGCAGCGCAACTGATCCTCGGTCTCTTCGTAGGGAAATGTCGCCTCAAACTGGAGCTGCCATTCGGTGTCCTCCGGAAAGGCGAAGCCTCGCGCACGCCGGCGTCGCGAGTAGAGTTTGACCAGACGCTCTGCGAGGTCCTCGACGTTGCGTCGCACCCGTTTGGTCCGGTTCTCCCAGCTCTTCCCGCCGATCTTGTCGAGCCGCGGCGCCTCGCCTCCGGAGCCTATGTAACGCTGTACGAGGTTCACCTGCTCGATGGGGATATAGATGAACTCCTCTCCCGCATACTCGAGATGGATGTAGTCTCGCTCATTGCCGGCCGCGGCGATCCGTCTGATGCCGATAAACCGACCGATTCCGTAGTTCACGTGCACGACGTGGTCGCCCGGCGAGAGATCCACAAAGGTATCGATCGCTTCGCTGTGGACCTGCTTCACCGATCGGGGAGCTCGCTTGCGACGACCGAATATCTCGTTCTCCTCAACGACGATCAACCGCTGATCGGGCAGCGCGAAACCACCGGAGATTGTTCCGGTGACGACATCCACGTCAAACTCGGACAGCAGATGTCGAATACGCGAGGACTGCGCCTCGCTGTCCGCATAGATGACAACGTCGAACCCGGCATCCCCCAGGTTGGCGAGTTCCTCTTTGAAGTAGTCAACATTCCCAAAGAAGCTTCTTGGCGGATCGCTGGGCAGGCGAACGACGTCGGCGCCATCGCGCTCGGTGAGGAGGGGGAAGAGGACGTGCCTGCGCACCTGCTGTCGTCCCTCCTCGAACGGTCTCAGGAGACGCCGCGGCCGAGGAACCTGTCGGCGAACGCGTTCGCTCGAGTAGAGTCCCTGGTACTCGCGCTCGAGTGACTCGTAACTCGAGACCAGTCGTTCGCTGTCCGTGAAGAACGCGATCGTCCGGTCACTGAGGTACTCAGGGAGAAAATGTGGCGTTTCGTCAGCAAGCGGGAAGAACGACTCTTCGCCCTCGATCCACGGATGATCCCGAAGCTGCTCGAGCAACTCGTCGGGATCACGAAACTCGCCGAGCTCTCTCATATTCGACGCTGCGTTCGCGATCTCCGTCTCGTCCCAGACCACTTCGCGTTCCGGATGGAGCACGAACTCGTCGATCGTCCCCACCGAGCTCTGCGTGTCCGCCTCGAAGAGACGGATCTGCTCAATCTCGTCGAACTCGAAGACGATCCGGATCGCGGTATCGTCACCGGGCTGAAAGAGATCGACAACTTCGCCGCGAACCGCAAACTCGCCGCGGACGCCGACCTTGGGCACCCGACTGTAGCCGTACGCCTCGAGTCTGTGACCAAGGTCGACGGGGTCAAAGGAGTCGCCTGTCCGGATCCTCGAGAGGCGCCGGGCGAATCTCGCGGGGTCCGGCACCGGTGTCAGGAAGGCACGCAGACTCGCTACAACGATCAGCGGACGCTCCATGATGATCTCGCCGAGCGCTCGCGATCGAGCACCGAAGACCGGCGCCGATCGTTGCAGCGGTCGGTACGGCATCGTGCCCCACCACGGCAGGAGTACCGGCCGAGCGCCGAAATGCTCGAGATCCCGCACCAGCGACTCAGCTTCCTGCTCGGTCGGGACGATAATCAACACAGGGAACCGCGTTCGTTCGGTTGCCTGGTGAGCCAGGAAGGCGAGATACGCGCCCCGCGGTCCGGGCACCGTGAAGGGAAACGGCCCGGAGCGGACACGATCCAGAAACTCCCTCCAGGGGCGGTACCCCTTGAGGGCCTTGCTGAGCTTTTCGTTGAGTGGCAAGCTCATGGCGACTCCTGAATGCGGGGAGGACGGTGGTGAAACGAATGAGACAGGCGGTTTCTCTCGTGGTTCTGACATGGCTCGCGCACGGGGCTCTCTTTGCTCAACCGGTGTCGCTGTCCATCGCCTACGAGGACAAGGCAATTTATGTGCCCGGCAGCGACGTCTTCATCTCGTTCACCATCAGAAACGAATCGGACCGCACATTCCGTTTCAGACTGGCGGAGAACCGGATGTTCAGTGTGGATCTGGAGGTTCGAACCTTGACGAATCAGGCACTACCCCCCGCGCGGCAATTTACAACACAGCGTACATCCAATCAACAGCTCTACTTCCGGGATGTAGCCCTGGAACCGGGAGAGGCGTTCTCGTTCACCGAGAATCTGCGCCACTACGTTGATCTCAGCGAAACCGGCGTCTTCGTCGTGAGAGGACGTCTCCACCGCGAGCTCGTAGGAGGAGACGAGGTTCTCGAGGCGAAGAACACGCTCAGCCTCACGATCCAGCCTGACCTGCGGCGCGAGGAACTGGTCCGGGTACGGATCGACCAGGAGACCGGTCGGATACTCGAGCGTGCGGCGCTTCCGCCGGACGAAGTCGTCGAGTACATGCTGACCGGCCTGCAACAAGGATCGTGGAACAGGTTTTCACTCTATCTCGACCTCGAAGGGCTGTTGCTCTCAGATCCGGTTCGTTCGCGGGCGTACCGACGCATGAGCCAGCCCGAGCAGCGCGAGCGCCTCACGCTCTATGCCGAGGAACTCGAGGAGCGGTTGGCCGACCCGCAACTGTCCGCCGTGCCGACCGACTTCCGAATGGTCCGCACTACATACGATCCTCATGAGGCGACAGTCATCATGGATCTGCGCTTCGAGTATCCCCGTTTCACCGAGGTGAAACGGTACACCTACTTCCTTCGCAGGACCGACACGATATGGTACATTCATGACTACGCGGTGACGAACCTGACGACGGAGTAGCGGCAGTGAAGATTCTCCTGGTATCCGAACGGGACGAGCTCAAGGGCCACATTCGCAGGAACTTCATGCCTCGTGGTGCTGAGATCATCCAGTACTACAATCCGATCAAGGCGATGGACAACCTCGACGAGGTCGAGCCGGACGTGGTGCTCTTCAGTGCGCTCGACTTTCCTCGTCACTGGAAGCCGTTTCTCGTCTTTCTTCGCGATTCACGTGCCCGCGAGCAGTGCGTCTTCGTCGTTCTGACCGGTGACGAGTTCGATCACGAAGAGGCCGACAAGGCACAGGCACTGCAGGTGAACGGCATCGTGCACGAGGATCTGCAGGATCAACGAGAGCTTGCACGGCTCAAGGAGCTCGTCAACCGGTACCGGGACATAGGAGACTCGAGAACCGAGCGTCGGCTTGTCCCAACCGAAGTCGACCAGGTTGGCTTCGTGTTTACCCATCCGTCGCGACTCGAACTGATCTGCGGCGGCATTGAGGATCTATCGGCCGCCGGAGTCTCGTTTGTCCCGTCCGACCGGCGCAAGACGATGGATCTGCAGGTGAGCTCCCGGATCGACGTCTGCTCGCTGCGTGTTGGTGAGCACATTCTCGCCTTTCCGGCGAGCATCGTCAGAAACGAGCGCAGCGTCAGCCTCTCCTTTGACCGGCTCACCGACGGAGCCCGATCGCTCATCCGCACATACGTGGACGGACATGCCGAGCGAGAGCTGCATCGCCTCGCATCAGAAGTACCGGCAGCTCTGGAGGAGATCTGAGCGAACAAAGGCCGACCGCTGAACCCCGTTTTCTGCGTACAAGCGGCGAGATGGTTGCCTGTACGCTCTGTCCGCATCTGTGCCGCATTCCTCCTTCGGAGGTCGGGATCTGCAAGGTGCGAGCGAACGTCGACGGACGAGCGGCCCTGCCCCATTACGCCAAGGTCTCCGGTCTGAACGTCGATCCGATCGAGAAGAAGCCGCTCTACCACGTGCATCCCGGAGCGAGGCTTCTGAGCGTCGGATTTCTTGGCTGCAACTTCCGATGCCCCTTCTGCCAGAACTACGCAATCTCGCAGTCTACGCTCGCACAGACGCGCACGCTCCATCCTCACGATCTTCCCGGGCTCGTTACCCAGGCCGGTGCTCAGGGAGTCGCCTACACGTACAACGAACCGACGATCCACTGGGAATATGTCATGGAAGCCGCAGATCGCGTCCATGATGCAGGGCTCGGGAACGTCCTGGTCACGAACGGCCATCTGAACCCGCATCCCGCGCGAGAGCTGCTGACGAAGATGGAGGGCGTGAACGTCGATCTCAAGAGTTTTTCGCCCGGGTTCTACGAGCAGGAGCTTGGGGGCTCACTCGATGCGGTCAGGCAGTTCATCGCGCTGGCAGCCGAACGCACGCACCTTGAGGTCACCACGCTGCTCATCCCCGGGAGGAACGATTCCGATGAGGAGGTCTCGGCGATCGCCTCCTTCGTCGCCGGATTCGACTCGTCCATCCCGCTGCACCTCTCTGCCTACCACCCCACCTATCGCTACGAGGTTGAAGCGACGACGATGCAGACCGTCCATCGGGCCCGGGACATCGCGTCGCAGCATCTTCGCTACGTGTACACGGGGAACATCGCCGACGAGGGTGAAACGCGCTGCGCCGGATGCGACGCGACGCTCGTCCGCAGGCGTGGCTACTCGGTCGATCGCGCCGGCCTGCGCGGACACACCTGTGCATCATGCGGCGCCCGTGCGCCCTTTCTCTGGTTTGGCGAGTCGGGACGCGACAGGAGTGGACGGGCTTGACAACCGCCGCCCCGGTAGCTATCTTGTGCTGGCATTTCAATCCCCTGTAGCTCAGTTGGTAGAGCGGGTGGCTGTTAACCACTAGGTCCTTGGTTCGAGTCCAAGCGGGGGAGCTTCGAGCGAGCGGCGGTTCCAGCTTCGGGACTGCCTTTTTTTTGCGGCGGGTGGCGGTCCGCGAGAGGGGCCTTCACCTTGAGGAAGCGTTCCTGCCCATGAGTGTATATCGCCTTCAGATGCGAACCTTGCCCAATGGTGCCGTACGACTCGGTCTTGGGTGGGGCTGGCGGTTCTTCTTCATTGGAGTGACCGCGGCGATCGTGTCCGTGCTCGTGCAGGAGCAGCGTATAGTCGGGCTGTTGCCTGCAATTGGGCTCATCACGCTCTTTGCAGCGATGTACCGGGAGACGTGGCTGTTCGACCCGGCGAACGATCTCGTGGAGAGCCGGATCGGGATTTGCTTCGTTACGAAGGTCCGGCGTTACCGGCTTTCGCGGGTGCGGAGTGTACGCGTGCGCACGCGTGCACAGGTCGACCCGGACCAGGAGTCCGAACGGCGAGGCCGACGGCCGGTGCGCAGACCGCAGATTCCTCTTGCCATTCAGCGCGGATACGTTCAGCTCATCCTCGAACTCGCCGGCGACCAGGATGCTGACGAGCTCTACCCGGTACTCGTCCAGACGGAGTCTGTGAGACACCGCGGACGCGTCTTCGCGCTGGCCCGCGGGATCGGGTCGGCGCTCGATATCCCGGTTACGACCCGCTTCGGGTAGTCTGCTCTGCCGGCCCCGTGGGGCCGCGGAACTACTCCTCGGCGACCGGGTCTGCCTGGTCGTGTACGAGATAGCAGGCCGTGTAGTGTTCCTCCTCCGTGGAGATCAGAGCGGGCGGCGCTTCGCGGCACTTGTCCATCACGTACGGACAGCGTCCGGAGAAGATGCATCCCTTCGGCGGGTTCACCGGGCTGGGAACATCGCCCTCGAGTATGAGCCTCTCGCGCTTCGCGTTGACCTTCGGGATCGGTATGGCCGACAGCAGTGCCTGCGTGTACGGATGGCGGGGTCGCGTGAAGATGTTGTGGTACGTAGTGATCTCTACGATCTTTCCGAGGTACATCACGGCGACCCGGTCACTGAGATGCCGCACTACGCTCAGGTCGTGGGAGATGAAGACATACGTGAGGTGCAGCCGATCCTGCAGATCCTGGATCAGGTTGAGGATCTGGGCCTGGATCGACACGTCGAGCGCCGACACCGGCTCATCGCAGACGACGAACTTGGGATCGAGAGCGAGGGCTCGGGCGACTCCTACTCGTTGACGTCTTCCACCGTCGAGCTCATGGGGGAAACTGTTCGTCAGTTTCGTGCTGAGCCCCACGAGAGACATGAGGTTCTGTACCCGCTCGAACCGCTCCGCTTTGCTGTAGAGGCTGAAGATCTCGTACGGCTCGCCGATGATCTCAGATATGCTGAGCCGCGGATCAAGAGAGGCGAAAGGATCCTGGAAGATGATCTGCGCATCCCTGCGGAACGCACGCACACGATCTCTCTTGAAGGTCGTGATGTTCTCGCCCTCGAAGATCACCTCGCCGGCGGTCGGTTCGACGAGACGCAGCAGCGCCCGCCCGGCGGTGGATTTTCCGCACCCGCTCTCACCCACGATACCCAGCGTTTCGCCGCGCCTGACGCTGAACGAAATGTCGTTTACCGCCTTGAGCGAACCCTGCTTGGTGTTGAAGAACTTCTTCAGGTTCCGTACTTCGAGCAGAGGGTCCTGCTTTTCTTCGCGCTTCACCCCGCCTGCTGCGGTATCATTCGGCTGCATCGATCAATCTTCCTTCTCGCCGATCCGTGCCTCCGGCACGAGGCCCTCGTAGATCATACAGTCCACCTCATGTCCCTCCTCCACGGCAACCATCACCGGCGTCCGCTCGGCACAGATACCGGTCGCCGCCGGGCAGCGGGGGTGAAACCGACAGCCTGTCGGCAACTCCGTGGGATCGGGCATGATGCCCTTGATGGGACTCAGTCGTGGCACATCCTCGTCAAGACTGGGAATCGACCCGAAGAGGCCGCGCGTATACGGGTGCCGCGGATTCGTGAACAGCCGTTCGGTGTCGGCCGTCTCAACGGCCGCGCCCGCATACATGATGGCCACCGAATCGCACGCTTCCGCCACGACACCGAGATCATGCGTAATCAGGAGCATCGACGTGCCGAACTCCGACCGCAACCGTCGCATGAGCTCAAGAACCTGTGCCTGTATCGTGACGTCGAGAGCAGTGGTCGGCTCGTCGGCGATCAGCAGCTCCGGGTTGCACGAGAGCGCCATCGCGATTCCGACCCGCTGTCGCATGCCTCCGGAAAACTCATGAGGATAGTCCCCGGCCCGCCCCTCCGGAATGCCGACGAGCTTGAGCATATCCCGCGCCTTACGGCCGGCCTGCCTCTGCGAAAGCCGCTGGTGCAGCATGATCGCTTCCTCGATCTGGAACCCGACGGTCAGAACGGGGTTGAGCGAAGTCATCGGATCCTGGAAGATCATCGATATCCGGTTGCCTCGGACGTTACGGATGTCTTCCAGTCGCTTCCTGCGCAGGTCCTCGCCGTCGAAGAATATCTCGCCCGTCTCGATCCGGCCCGGCGGGCTCGGGACGAGTTGCATGATCGACAGCGCGGTCGTTGTCTTCCCGGCTCCCGTCTCGCCGACGAGTCCGAGCGTCTCTCCACGGCGCAGCTGGAGGTTGAGGTCGTCAACCGCGACGACAAGGCCTTCCTCCGTGGTGTAGGTGACCCGCAGGTCTCTGATGTCAAGCAGTACGTCGTTCATCATCTACTCGAGTGGCCTACTGTTTGAGGCGTGGGTCCAGCGCGTCCCGCAGCCCATCGCCAAGGAGGTTCAGTGCAAAAATCGTGATCATGATCGCGATTCCGGGAAACGTTGCCACGTGGGGGGCGCGTCGGATCAAATGGCGTCCCGAGGAGAGCATTGCCCCCCATTCGGGGGTGGGAGGCTCGATGCCGAGCCCGATGAAACTCAACCCCGCGGCAGAGAGGATTGCGATAGCCACGCCAAGGGTTCCCTGGACGATTATAGGAGCCATAGAGTTGGGAAGGATGTGTTTGAGGATGATCCTCAGATCGGTGGCGCCGATTGCGCGCGCCGCCTCGATGAACTCCTGTTCCTTGATCGAAATCACCGAAGCTTTCACGATCCGTGCATATACCGGGATCGTTGCGATCCCTACAGCGATCATGACATTGCCAAGACCGCCTCCAAAGGCAGAGACGATCGCGATGGCGAGGAGGATGGAAGGGATCGCCAGCAGGACATCCATGAACCTCATCACGACGTTGTCCAGGTGCCCCCCATAGTACCCGGCGAGGGCGCCCAGGGTGCCTCCGACGATGAGCGAGATGCTGACGGCAACAAACCCCACCTGCAGCGAAACGCGCGCGCCGTGGATGATGCGTGAGAGAATGTCTCGTCCAAGATCGTCGGTACCCAGGAGGTGCTCACGACTGGGGGGATCGGCGACGCGCAGCAGATTCTGCTCCCGGTAGTCGTACGGTGCAATGATGTCTGCGAAAATCGCAGTGAAGACGATGACGAGAATGATCGCAAGTCCGAACATCGCCATCCAGTTGCGTCGCAGCCTTCGCCAGACCTCGGCCCACTGGGTGCGCCTCCGTTTGGGTCGGCTGCCGGTCACCGCCGGAACCGCAGACGTGAGCCCGGCCTCGGTGTCGTCGAGCCCTTCCTGTTTCTCGTCAATCTCCGCGATCACCACATTGTCGGAACCGGTCCTCATACCAAACCTCGCTACTTGTACTGCGCCTTGATGCGTGGGTCTATATAGGCGTACAGCACGTCGACCAGCAGGTTGACCACGCTGAAGGTCAATGCAAGCATCAGAACCCCACCCTGTACGACCGGATAGTCACGTTGGCGGATCGCATCGACCATGAGTCGCCCGACGCCGGGCCACGAGAAGATGGTCTCGGTGAGAACCGCACCACCAAGCAGATAGCCGAACTGGAGACCGATGACGGTCACGATTGGTATCAGCGCGTTCTTCAGCGCATGCCGGGTAATGACCACGCGTTCGCTCAATCCTTTTGCGCGAGCCGTGCGGATGTAGTCCTGCCTGACGACCTCGAGCATACTCGAGCGGGTCATACGGGTGATGGTCGCCGCAGAGCTCGTTCCAATCGTCAACGAAGGCATGATCAGATGGGCGAAGGTCCCATATCCGCTCGACGGAAACCATCGCAGCACGATAGAGAACAGCAGCACCATCATGATTCCCTGCCAGAAGTTCGGCATCGACACGCCTATGAGAGCGAGAACCATCGATGCGCCGTCGAAGACGGAGTACTGCCGCGTCGCCGAGACGATTCCTATAGGGATCCCGATGAGCACGGCGACAAGAACCCCCATCGCCGCGAGCTGCATCGTGGCAGGGAAGCGCGCGAAGAGCTCGAGAGCCGCCGGGCGCCGCGTCGTGAGCGAACGCCCAAGGTCACCGCGGAGCGCGTTGAAGATGAATCGCCCGTACTGGACGAAGAAGGGATCGTCGAGCCCCATCTGCGTTCGCAGGGCCTGAACCTCGGCTTCCGGCGCACGCTCACCGAGCAGGATCTTGGCCGGATCGCCGGGGGTGAAGAACATGATCGTGAAGACCAGGAACGACACTCCCAGCATCACGGGAATGAGGAGCAGCAAGCGACGGAAAATGTACCTGTGCATGCGGTATACCTTCGATTGGGTGATGTACCAGAGCATACGTGATCGGTGTCAGGTCGATCCACGCATCCTGTCGTACATCAATGCCACCACCGGGCCCGAAGGTCCGGTGGTGGCTGGTGTCAATTCCTGATCTCTTACCGATTGCGAACGTTGTAGAGCACGTGATGGCCCGCAGCGTGGGGCTGAAAGCCCTCCACGTAGTCACGGGTCGCGGCGAGGTCATCCCGGAAGGCGAGGAACACCCACGGTGCCTCCTCAAAGATGATCTCCTGGGCCCGCATGTAGGCCGCGCTGCGCTCCTCAGGGATAGGACTGGCCTTTCCCTCGTCGAGAAGCCGGTCGACATCGTCATTGCCCCAGAAGGTGCGGTTGCCGGCATCACCCCATTCGCTGGAGTGGAAGAGCGAGTAGAGACCGTAGTCCGCATCGCCGGTGACCGCCACCCAGCCGAGCATGAACATGTCATGTTCGCCGCGCGCCGTCCGGTCGAGGTATGGTGCCCACTCGACGATTTCGATGCTGGCGTTGACGCCTACTGCACGCAGCTGCTCCTGGAAGATCTCCGCGTACATGATGCGTACCGGGTTATCGTTGGTCCAGATTGAGGTGGAGAAACCGTCCGGGTAGCCTGCCTCGGCCAGCAGTTCGCGTGCCGCGTCAGGATCGTACCCGTACCCGGGGAGATCGGTATTTGCAAACTGTACGGTCGGGGCCAGCGGTCCGCGAGCCGCGGTTGCGAAGCCACGGAATGCGACGTTGGTAGCCGCCTCGACGTCGAGGGCGAGGTTGATGGCCCGTCGTACCCGGACATCGTCAAATGGCTCCTTTTGCGCGTTGAAGCCCATATAGAAGGTCGTCAGTCCCTGCGTCTGGAAGCTGATCACGCCCGGGAGGTCGCGCACGGCGTCGAAATCGTTTGGACCGACGTCGTAGATAATGTCCGCTTCGGCTGTTTCCAGAGCAATGGTTCGCTGCGTATCCTCAGTGATAATGCGGAACCGGATGCGTTCGCTTGCAGCCGGACCGCGGAAATGGTCGTCGAACCGCCTCAGCGTGACCGAATCTCCGGATCGCCACTCCACGAAGCTGAATGGACCGGTACCCACCGGGTTGCGGGCGTACTCCTCGCCGCCGGCCTCTACCGCGGTACGGTTCAGAATTGCGGTCGCCGGGTGCGCGAGGTGTGTGATAAACGGTCCAAAGGGAAACGAGAGATGCATCGTGAAGGTGTAGGTGTCGGTCACCTCAACTCGATCAAGGGCCGCAACGAGGAAGGCGGCCGGTGCGTTGATCTCGCGCATCCGTTCAAAGGTGAACTGAACGTCGCTCGCGGTCAGTTCCTCACCGTTGTGGAACTTGACGCCCTGCCGGAGCGTGAACGCAAACTCCGTTTCGCTGATGATATCGTAGCTCTCCACGAGACCATTGGTGGTGATCTCGAGATCCGGCGTCTGGTAGAGCAGAGTGTCGTAGATCTGCTTCATAACCCGCGCCGAGGGCTGATCGTTGGTGCGCTGCGGATCAAGCGACCGGGGATCCCCGGGCATGCCGACGACGAGCGTTCCGACGTCCTGGCTCTTGCCTGCCGCCGCTTCCTGCGTGCCTGCGGAGACAAACAGCACGAAGGCGACTGCTACCAGAGTGAGTAACAGTCCGACTTTCTTGGCGTGTTTCATAGGAACTCCTTTCGTTCTGAAACAGTGTGGATGATGATCAGGGATAATACCGCTCGTGCGGAAGTCGGTCAAGATTGGTTCCACCGGGTCACCCGAGTGATTGCCCGTGGCGGGCATCCCGGCTACAGTAGCGGGCATGAGCGACACCAAGCCCACCCTCCCGAAGGGTTTCTACCGGATTACCGTACTGATCGGTCTCGGGTTCTTCACGATGGGTCTGATGGACCCGCTCTACGATACCTACGTGCCGATCTTCCTGCAGGACTTCGTCTCGTCGCGGTTTGTGATCGGTGCGATCATGACGCTCGACAACCTTCTCGCGCTCTTCCTGATACCAATCGTGTCGAACCTGTCCGACAACACGAACACCAGGATAGGCAGGCGCATGCCGTGGATCCTGGCGACCGTGCCGTTGTCCGGCATCTTCTTCGCGCTGCTGCCCTACGGCGGACTCCCGTCGGGCAGTCTGGTTCTGATCATCGTGCTCATTTTCGTGCTGAACCTCGCGAAGCAGGCCGCGCGCGGACCGGTGGTCGCCCTCATGCCGGACACGATCCCCGGTGAGTTTCGAAGCGAAGCGAACGGGGTGATCAACACGATGGGAGCGATCGCCGCGATCGTCGGCACGATCGTACTCGCCCCCCTCATGGATGTCCAGCTCACCCTTCCACTGATCGGTGAGACCCAGCGACGCCTTCCGTTCCTGATCTCCGGTCTGCTCGTGATCGTCGCGACGGTCCTGCTTTTCTCCTTCGTGCGGGAGAGCGCCGCCGCCCGGGAGAAGCGCGAACGGACGAAGCTCCGCGCATCACTGAAGCTCGTTTTTGGAGGGCGTGACCGCAGCGCGATGCTGATACTCCTGTCGCTCTTTTTCTGGTTTCTCGGGTACCAGGGCGTCCTGCCCTTCATGGGCATCTACAGCCGCGAGGTACTCGGGGTCAGCGAGGGACTCGCCGGTCTGTCACCGGGAGCGGTCGCGATCGGATACCTGCTGCTCGCGATCCCGTCAGGAATCATCGCGCACCGGTTCGGGCGTCGGCGGGTCATCCGGTTCTGCCTCGTCGGCATCGTCGCTGCATTGCTGCTGATGTTCGCGCACGACCCGCTGATGAGGATGGTCGGCCTTCCGGCGCAGACCGCATGGGTCGTCTTCCTGTTCATCCTTTTCTGTTTCGGGATGATGTGGGGATCCGTGATCACGAACTCGTTCCCCATGCTCTGGCAGATGGCAACGTTCAGCAACATGGGTATCTACACGGGTCTGTACTACTTCTTCAGTCAGGGCGCGGCAATCACGTCGCCGCCTCTGAGCGGAGCGGTCATCGACCTCTTCACATTCGGTTTCGGCGGCACGGTCGGGCTGCGCATGATTTTCGTCTACTCGGCCGTCATGATGGCAATCGCCTTCCTGATCATGGGCCGCGTCACCGGCGGTGAGACGGATTCGGCGGCGGCCGAGGCGTAGGAGGCCGAATGCGGTTGCGGGTGATGACGTTCAACCTGCGCTATGACAACGAAGCCGACGGCGGGAATCGCTGGCAGGACCGACGCGACACCGCGGCTGCCGCCGTGCGGGAGGTTGGCGCCCACGTGGTGTGCACGCAGGAAGGGCTCGCGCACATGCTCTCGTACCTCCAGGACGTGCTGCCCGAATACTCGATGGTCGGTCGTGGCCGCGATGCCGACGGCGGCGGCGAGCACAGCGCGATCTTCTTTCGCCCGGACCGCTTTGAGGCGACCGCGGTCGAAACGTTCTGGTTTTCGACCGAGCCGGGCGTACCGGGCAGCCGTTCGTGGGGAGCCGTACTGCCGCGGATCTGCACCTGGTGCCGACTGGTGTCCCGCGAGACGGGCGAGACGGTACGGGTCTACAATGTGCATCTCGACAACCGCAGCGAAGAAGCCCGGCGACGGAGCGTGGAGATGCTGGTGGCGCATGTGGCCGGGGCAGACGAACCGACCATCGTCTGCGGTGACTTCAACGCGGAGCCTCTGACGGTAGAGATGCGACTGCTGTGTTCGCAGGCCGCCGCTCGGGGCGGGCGGGGTCTTCTCGGGTGTACCAGCCTCAGCCGCGGCACATTTCACGGTTTCACCGGGACTCCTGCGAATGCCGGTCCCATCGACTACATCCTTTCGACGCCCGACCTCTCGGTCTCCGGGCGCAACGTGCTCGACCGCCGGTTCGACGGGAGGTGGCCGTCCGACCACTTCCCGGTCTGGGCCGACGTTACGGTGCCCGGGTGATGGTGTCTGTCCGCTATCCGTCGGCGGTACCGGCGCTGCCCCGCCACGTGTCGAGATGCTCTCGCACGAAATCGTCGTCGGTGAGGTGCGGATAGGCGCGGCGCACGCGCGCGATCTCCTCCGCCTGCCCCGGACTCAGTCGCTCCTGCGGGTCGAGACAGTGTGGCGACTGCAGCAGCCCCTGCCCCTGCAGCACGGTGTGCACGCCGGGCAGGCATCCGGCGAACCCGTTGGCAGCGTCGAAGACCGCGCCGTTCATGTCCGTGACCTCCGCCGCGCGCGCGAGCACCTCCGTCGTCAACGGCGCGCGCCCGCCCGCTATCTCCCGGCACGCATGAAAGATCTCGACCGCACGTTTGGTCCAGACCCCCCAGTGCCCGAGCAGTCCTCCGACGATCCGAATCGGTTCCAGATTGGAGGGTCCATCAAAACGGAAGGGCGTGAGGAGGTCGGTGACGATCGAGTCGTCGTTTCCGGTGTAGAGGGCGAGCTCAGGAGCGCGACCACCGTCCGCAACGCCTCGGATCACCTCGAGCGTCGCGTACCGGTCGAAGGGTGCGATCTTGATGCCCCACGTGTTCTCTACCCGTGCAAACCGACGCCAGAACTCGTACGGCAGCCGCCGTCCGCCCACCGCCGTCTGGAGGTAGAATCCCACGACCGGTATCTCCCGGGCGACGGCACGGACGTGATCGATCATCTCGTCGATCGAGGCGAGCGGTAACGCGGCAAGGCTCAGGAGCCCCGCATCGTAACCGAGCGACCGCGCGAGACGTGCCTCACTCGTCGCCTGCTCGGTCGTTCCGCACACCCCGGCCATCATGACGACGGCAGCGTTCCTGTGCCCGGCCCATACTGAGGTCTGCTCCATCGCGAAGGCGAGCACCTCCCGGAAGAACCCGGGAGTATCGCGGATCGCGAACTGCGTTGCGTGCACGCCCACGGCGATGCCACCGGCACCGGCGTCGACGTAGTACCGAAGCAGGGCTCGCTGGCTGACAGGATCAAAGGTTCTCTCCGGGCTCAGCGCGAGCGGCATCGCCGGGATCACGAGACCGGAGTGGAACCGCGTCCGGGCCTCACTCTCCCCCATTTGAGGCGCCATCAGTACCGCCCGTCCCGCACTTCCCAGTGCGTGGGTCTGCCGAGCCCGCGACCGCCACAGGAGACCCAATGCGCCGTCCACCGGATCATGCGGTCAAGCGAAACTTCGGGGTATCCGAACAGGCGTGCCGCCAGACTCGCGTTGCCGAGAAGCGCGTCCGGGGCGCTCTCGTTCACGAACACCGGCTCGCGGTCGAACAGCCCCGCGAGTCGTTCGGCGAGAACGCGGATAGAGACCGTCTCCGGACCCGCCACCACGATCGGCCGTGCCGGTATCCCGGTGTAATCCAGTGCCCGCAGCGACTGGTCGACCGCATCTCCCTGCCACATCACGTTTACGCAGCCCATCGACAGATCAACGGGGCGGCCCTCCATGACGGCATCAGCGACGTCGCGGATCACGCCGTAGCGCAGATCGTTGGCATAGAAGAGCCTGACAAGACAGACCGGCGTGGAGAATCTTTGCGAAGCCCATTGAAAAAGGCGTTCGCGCGCGACCGCCGCGTTCGCGTACTCTCCGCGCGGTTCGGTGGCGCAGGACTCCGTTGCTCCGCCCGTTGCGAGCGGAGACAGCTCGTACACCGAACCGGTCGACAGCGCGACGATCGGCCTGCCGGAATACCTGCGGCACACGTGCACGGGCGGCAGCGTATTCGTGGCCCAGGTCAGTGCTTCGTTACCGGTCGTACCGAACTTGCGGCCCACGAGGTACACAACGTAGTCAGCATCCGCAAGCGCGTCGACCTGGGAGCCATCCAGGACATCCGCGGCGCTCGTCGCAATCCCGTGGCGCTCGAGCTCAGCCTGCCGGGACGAATCGGAGAAGCGGGAGACGGCCGTCACACGGGCATCGGCGCCTGCCTCACGAATCGCACGGCTGAGCCGCACCGCGAAGGTCATGCCCATCTTTCCCCCGGCACCGATCATCGTAACCGTACCCCTGAGCCGGCCGGCAAGAGCAACGAGCCCGGACGACGGTCGCGTCAACAGGTCGTCGAGCTGTTCTTCAGTTTCAATGCGATCAGGCAGACTCACGCGATCCCTCCTTTCGAGCTCGTGCCGATCGCCTCGACCATGCGCGCCGGACGAATCCGTCAAGTCCGGCGAACACCAGCGAAAGCCCGATTGCGCCGGCGAAGACGATGAGCATGGAAACGAGCGACTCCATGAGATCGGGTGCGAAAAGCAGCACGAGCCCGAGCGCGATCATGATCGTACCGCCGAGCAGCTTGAGCGCTCGTCCGCCGCGCTCGGTGATGACAGCGCGTCGGAAGGTGATCGTGGCTCCTGCAACAAGGATCAGCTCGATCAGGAGGTAGATCGCGATATAGAGGAGGACGAGAAGCGCGAAAAAGCCCACCGGAACCGCGGCGGCGACGACGAGGTTGGACCAGACGACGGGGAGACCGGCGGTGCACGGCAGCTCGATGATCGCGATCCCGGCCGCGAGTCCCGCCGTTGTGAGGACCAGCATGCCCGGCGACTGGGTGCTGCGACTCAGCGAAGAGAACCGCTTCGCGATCGTGCTCTTCCGTTCGTCGGAGATCGTGAGCGAGACGCCGCGCTTGAAGGCGAAGTAGTCCTTGATGTTGATCGCACCCATCGCCAGCGCGAGCACGACGACCACGATACGGATCCAGGGAACATGCGCGAGCAGGGCCATCGCCTGGACCACGCCCACGATGAAAAGACCGTAGATCGACGCGGTAACGAAGAGGAACACCGATCCTACGAGGAGGACCCGTTTGCGGGAACCGGTGTGCATCACCATTGCAAGCAGAAAGGTCAGGACCCAGAGCGAGCACGGGTTGAACCCGTCGAGAAAGGCGATCATCGCCGTACTCACCACGATCGGCAATTCTTCGGCAGAGACGCCAAAGAGGCGCGGAACGTCGGCTCCACCCGCCGGAGCCGCTGTGGCGTCGGGCTCGGGGGCATCCCCATCGAGCCTGGTCGCTACCAGGTCGAACGTGTCCGGGCACCCTTCTTCGGCGCATCGGGCCGCCTCTTCCCTGATCTGGCGGACGCTCGTCTCACCGTACCCGATCCAGGCCCGCGCTCCCATGAAGACCGCAGGGACGGACAACCGGTCGATGTCGAACGCACGAGCGGCGTCAAGCAGCATCGCCCGGTACTCCGGAAACTCGCCGACTTCAAGCGTGCGCACCGTGAGTTGCGGGTGCGATTCGGCGATGTCGTCGATCACCGGCTTCATGCGCGCGCAGGCAGGGCACCCCTCCTGGACGAAAAAATAGAGCGTGGCAGGCTGTGGCTCCTCTGCTCTCGCCGCGGGCACACCCGAACACAGGAGTGCTATCACGAGTACCGTTGCCGCTCTGGTGCCCTTTCGACTCATCGCACCACCGCCTGATAGACGCTCGTCGCGATGTCGTCGGACAGTTCGGCCGTGTAGGGAACCACCTGCTGCAGGACAAGCCCCACGAGTCGTTCGACCGGGTCGACCCAGACGCCGGTACTCGCGGCGCCTCCCCACCCGTACCGCCCGAGTGAGGCGTACCCTGCGAACTGCCTCAGGTCGGTCACCACCGAACCCCCGTATCCGAAACCGACCCCCGGGTTCGACCAGCCCGCGACTCCGCGGGGGAGGTGGTCGCGCATCATCATCCGTACCGTCGCCGGGGCGAGCAGGTAGTCGCCCGGACGACCGTCCGCGTCGGTTGCGCGTCCGCCGTCAAGGAGCATCTGCGCGAACGCAAGGTAGTCGGCCGCGGTGCTGACGAGCCCGCCTCCTCCATTCGGATGCGCGTTTGTCTGAACGAAGGAAAGGATCGGCGGATCCGGCGAGGGTTCGAGCCCGTTCTCCGACGGCGTGTAGACCGACGCAAGCCGATCGCGGTCCGCCTCAGGAACGGTGAAACAGGTATTGCTCATGCCAAGCGGGCCAAAGAGGCGTTGCTCGAGAAAGTCGGCAAAGGGAATGCCGGCTACTTCCTCCACCAGCGCGCCGAGCAGGTCGGTCGCGATGCTGTATCGCCAGTGCGTCCCCGGTTGGTGGACGAGCGGCCATTCGGCGACGAGCCGCGCGAGGTCTCGGAGTGTCAGATCGCGCTCATCTGCGACAGGACCCCAGATGTCCGACTCGAAGCGCCTCTCAACCGGATGCTCGTCGCCGATTCCGTAGGCCAGGCCCGCGGTGTGCGTCAGCAGATCCAGCACGGTAATCTGCCTGGCCGCCGGTTCCGTGGAGAATGGCGGCTCATCGCCGCCCACGTAGACCATCATCTCCCGGTATTCGGGGAAGAACCGAGAGACCGGATCCTGGAGCCTGATCGCCGTCTCTTCGACGAGCATCATCACGGCGACAGTCGTGATGGGCTTGGTCATCGAGTAGATCCGAAAGAGCGTGTGTGCATCCATCGGACTGCCGGATGCGAGGTCGCGGTACCCGCGTGCATCAAACCAGGCGAGCGAGCCGTCGCGGACCACTGCAGTGAGCGTTCCGGCGGTCCTGCCGGCATCGAGGGCGCGGTCGGTGACCCTTGAGATCCGCTCGAGACGTGCAGGGTCGAATCCGAGCTCCTGTGGCGATCCACGGCGAAATCGCTGCGGCCCACTACCCTTCATGGCCCCTCCTTTCAGCCGACGAGATTCCCGTAGAACATGCCGGCCGCCGTTGAAAGGACGATGACCAGCATGACGTAGGCGGCCGTCTTCCTGGATCCGAGCTCACCCCAGATCACCAGCAGCGACGGCAGCGATAGCGATGGGCCTGCGAGCAGTAAGGCCAGTGCCGGCCCCTGGTTCATCCCGGCGCCTAACAGCCCTTGCATGATGGGCACTTCGGTGAGGGTCGCGAAGTACATCAGGGTGCCGGCCGCGGAGGCGACGAGATTGCTTGCGAACGAGTTCGTTCCTACCAGACCCGCGATCCACTCTGCCGGAATGAGTGCTGTCTGTCCAGCACGCCCAAGCAGAAACCCCGCGACAAGCACCCCGGCGAAGAGGAGAGGCACGATCTGGACCGCGAAGTCACGGGTAGCGCGAACCCAGTCGCGGATCTCGGCGCGGGTGAACCAGCGCACGACTCCGTAGACGAGGAGCGCGGCCCATCCCGCGACGATCGCCCAACGCCACGCATACACTGCGTCCCACCAACCCACCGATCCTGCGCTGGGCGCCCAGTTCATGAACACAAGGATACCAACCATCGACGCCATGAGCAGGACTGTGTGTCCCGGGGCGTGCGACGCCTCATCGTCCGTGGCCCGGAACATCTGCGCATTGGTTGTTCGTTCCCGGTCTTCACGCAGGAAGAGGAGCTGCATCACCAGACCGGTCACAAAGGCGAAAAGCACCGCACCGACCGCCCGAGCGACGCCGAGCTGCAAGCCCAGCACGCGGGCCGTGAGGATGATCGCGAGGATGTTGATCGCAGGGCCCGAATAGAGGAAGCTCACTGCCGGCCCGAGTCCCGCGCCTTTCTTGTAGATGCCCTTGAACAGGGGAAGTACCGTACACGAACAGACGGCAAGAACGGCGCCTGACACGGACGCGACGCTGTAGGCGACGAGTTTTGGGGCTTCCGGACCAAGATACCTGATCACCGACTGTTGATTCAGAAACACGGTGATCGAACCGGCGATGAAGAAAGCCGGGATGAGGCAGAGCAGCACGTGCTCGCGGGCGTACTCACCGAGCATGAGCACCGCTTCGCTTACCGCCGCACGCACCCGCGGCTCCGACCACGGTGTGAGGACGACGAAGAGAAAGACGACCGCCATCACCGTGAGACGGCGGTTGCGCGGATCGCTCCGGAACCGAGCCGCGAGGCTCCCACCGTCACATCTCACGCTGAATACGCCTTGATACTCGCCTCGATCTCGTCCGCGGTGGAGATCCTGCCCGAGTTCTGCACGATGCCGTCGATCGCGTACCCCGGTGTGCGCAGGACGCCCATTTCGACGATGCGGTCCATGTCCGTGACCTTCTCGATCTGCGCCTCGATCCCAAGGCGCGCGACGGCCTCACGCGCGTTCTTCTCGAGATTGCGGCAGTTCGGACACCCGGGTCCGAGAATCTGAATCGTCATGGTTCCTCCCATTTTGTGGTTATTTGGTTATATGCACAATAACGAGAAGTTGCAAACCGGTCAACCGGCTCATCATCTTGACCCGTGTCTTGACCCGTGTCTTGACCCGTCGGGGCGTTATTGGCAATATATGCAAGGAATGCTCAACGAACAGGAACGACTCAGGGCCCAGGCGCGCGCCTCGATCCTGAAGGCACTCGCCCACCCGACGCGGGTCTACATCGTCGACCTCATCTCTCGCGAGGGCGCTCACTGCGTATGCGAGCTTACCGACCGGATTGGCGCGGACACTTCGACGGTGTCTCGACATCTCTCGCTGCTCAGGAATGCCGGATTACTGTACGATCGCAAGGAGGGAACGACGGTCTACTACGATCTGACCTGCGACTGCATATCCGACTTCATGAACGGTCTCGAGTCGGTGCTCCGCGCGCGGCACAAGCGAGAGCAGGCGGCCTTCGCGGCGTCCGTCGGGCAGTGAGCGCGAGCGCCTACTCAGTGCGTTCCGGGCGGTCTTCCGGTCCTGGTACCTGCGCCCGCGACTCAGTACGGTGGAGCGCAGCGGTACCTACTCTCACTCCGATCTTCGGTAGCGCGATCAGGAGCGGTACGCCGATCAGCGTGGCTGCCAGCGAGAAGACGGCCCGTTCGACCGGCGCGACGAAGGCGAGTCCTCGCCACATCGTCGCCGGCCAGTCGTACAGCAGGATACCCGCGAAGTTCGCGATTCCTGCGGAGGAGACGAACCCCGCGTAGGCGGCGAAGAAGACGCCCGTTGCCATGCGCGCGGCAGGAACCGCGCCGCTATCGGTCCGGGTCGCGAGACGGCGCCAGACCAGTGCCCCCGCGGCCGTTGCCAGGAGTCCCGCCGTGTAGAAGATGAAGGGGAAGATCGCCGCATCAGTCCCGATCGGCGTGAGGAACCAGAGCCCGTAGCCACCGCCGATGATCGCCGCCGTGACGTACCATCGACCGCGCGTGATCAGTCCTACGGCCGCGGCGTTGATAGTGCCAACGAGAAAGGTCGCGGGGCCGAGCCATGCCGTATGTGGCGCGATCAGTTGGGCGATGAACGATCCGACCGCGGCGCAGACAGCGCCGCCTACCGGGCCAAAGAGAACGCCGGCGAGCGGGACAAAGGCCACGCTGACGGTGAAGGTTCCGGAGATCCCGAGAATGGGGATCGTGGGCAGAAGGTTCCCGGTTGCGATGATGGCGGCCCAGACAGCGATCACCGCGGGGTGAATACCGGATCCGACGAAGACGGTCTCCTGCTCGTCATCCAGACCGGCCTCTGCATCCAGGCCGGGTTCGTTCTGCGAAGGGTTCACCCGCATATCTGCTCCTCGTCATACATGTCGTCTGCGAAGGCACCGGCGAGCTCATAGGGTGCCCCATGCGTCGTGAGCACACCGGCGGCCTCGAGCACGTCGGTCTGTTCCCGGGTGATCTCGCTGGTCGGCCCATCGGCCACGATGCGCCCTGCGTCCATGACGATCAGCCGCTCGGCGTACTCGCACAGGAGTCCCAGATCGTGGCCGATCGCGATGACCGTCCTGCCGGCATCCCGCAGGCTGCACGCGATCTCCATGACCCTGCGGCTGCCTTCGACGTCGTGACCTCGTGTTGGCTCATCGAGCAGGATGACAGCCGAGTCGAGCGCAAGCACCGAAGCGAACGCGACGAGCGATCGGTCGCTGCGTCCGAGTGCAAGAGGGTGTTCCTGTGCCTTATCGGGCAGCCCCACGATCTCAAGCGATCGTCCGACCCTGTCCTCTACCTCTGCCCGATCGAGTCCCTGGTTGACCGGGCCGAATGCGACTTCTTTCCACACCGTGTCCGCGAACAGCTGATGGTCGGGATTCTGCTGGACGTAGCCCACCCGTCGCACCAGCTCGGAGGGGTCGAGCGTCCGCACCGGTCTGCCGGCAACCCGCACCTCTCCCGCGGCAGGCTCGAGGAGCCCGACGATCGCCTTGAACAGCGTCGTCTTTCCCGAACCGTTGCGACCCACGATTCCGGCGAACTCACCGGGGGCGAACCCGGCTGAAACATCGTCCACCGCAACCGTCCCGGGATACTCGCAGCGCAGCGCGTCGACATCAATTCGGCATCGGTCGACCAGGGGGTCCGCGGCGACGGCGGCGGTCCGTCCGGAAGCCGCACCGCCGGCCCGACGGAAGAAGCGCGACGGATCTGGTCCCGCAAACACCCGCTCCGGCGTGTCGAATGCCGCGAGCCGGCCGGCCTCGAGCGCGAGGACCCGGTCCGCGTACGCCGATGCGAGCGCCATGTCATGCGTTGCGACGATGACCGTCAGCTTGTACCGGAGCTTCAGACGGCACACGAGCTCCATGAGATGCCGCGATCCCTCCGCGTCAAGCTGGCTCGTCGCCTCATCGAACACGAGGACGCGCGGCGTCATGGCGAGCAGGGACGCAATCGTGAGGCGCTGCTTCTGACCGCCGGACAGCGTGGCCGGTGCACGGTCTTCGAATCCACGCAGACCGACGGCTCGGAGGGCCCGCGCCACCGAGGTCCGGATCGTGTCCGGTTCCATGCCAAGATTCTCTCCACCGAACGCCGCCTCGTCGAGCACCGTGCCGGCAAACAGTTGGGCGTCAGGATCCTCGAGGACGAGACCCACATGCCGCGCGAGCTCGGCGACCTGGTGCGATCGCGTATCCAGGCCATGGACACGGACCCTCCCCTTGAGCGCACCTCCCTCGAAATGGGGGACGATGCCGTTCAGACACTTGCAGAGCGTCGATTTCCCTGCGTCGTTCGGTCCAATGACAGCGACGAACTCGCCGGGCAGAATCCGCAGGTTGATGTCCTGCAGGGCCCACCGGGGCGAGTCAGGGTAGCGGTACGAGAAACGGTGAAACGTCACTGCTGCAGCGACGTGGTGTTCGGGAACGGGCAGCATTCAGACTCCTTATCCCAGGACGGCAAGCGAATCACAGGACTCGGTCGACAGCAGCGAGAACGCCGAACAGGATCATCGCTGCCAGGAGAATCAACCCATCGAGCCGGCGGAACGAGAGGGTGTGGATCGACGTGCGCGCCGCACCCGATCCGAAGGCGCGCGACTGCATTGCCACGCTCATCAGTGTGGCCCGCCGCATCGAGGTCATGACCAGGGGGACCACGAGAGCAGGATATGCCCGAACCTTCTGAAGGAACCGCCCGCGGTCAAACGCCGATGATCCCCGTAGCCGTTGCGCTGCGCTGATCGTCGCGAAATCCGCGCGAAGCACCGGTATCTGGTTGAGCGCCGTTGTTACGGTGTAGGCGGCCCTGTACGGCAACCCGAGGCGGGTGAGGGCGAGTACGATCCGGTCGATGCTCGTCCGTGACGTGAGGATGGGCACCGTGCAGGCGAGCACCAGGACCCTCAGACAGAGCATGAGCCCGAAGCCGATTCCTTCGAGCGTCACGGGAAGCGTGAGCAGACCGATCCGCGGCAGTTCCACCCGGACCGGCGTGTCGCCCGGGAAAAAGAACGCCTGCGCCGTGATGATGAGCACGAAGACGACTCGAAGCGGCTTGATGCCGGCGAGCAGCTGGCCCCATTCGAGTCCCACCGCGCGCCACAGGAGCAATACCACGGCAAACGCCGCCCCGATCGTCGCCGGATGTCGCAGCAGAAAACAGAGGGCGGACATCAGGATCACTACGGCGATTCGTACGCGGGGGTCTAGCCTCTCCATTCTGTACTCCACCTGTGGGCGCCTCGCCGGCGACCGGAGACATCACGTCCTGGGAATCTCCCGCACGATCTCCGGCAGCACCTCGAAAAGGTCGCCCACGATCGCCACGTCTGCGAGCTGCATCAGCGGCGTATCGGGGTCCTTGTCGATCGCGATAATGTAGTCACACGACTGCATACCGACAAGGTGTTGAATCTGTCCGGATATCCCGCACGCGACATAGACCATGGCCTGGACCGTCTGGCCTGTCTGACCAACCTGGTGGTTATACGGGACCCAGCCGGAATCGACCGCCGCACGACTCGCTCCAACCGCACCGTTGACGCGTTCTGCAAGGCGTTTCAGCAGCTGGAACCCTTCAGGCCCCTTGACGCCGCGGCCGCCGGCGATGATGAAGCGTGCGTCGGCAAGGTTGATCGCGTTTTCCGTGTCCTGGAAGATCTCAACCACCTTCTTGAGCGTCGACTTCTCGCTCTCGAGCAGTTGCTCTCTGATTACACGGCCGGTCCGGCCCGTGTCCGCGGGAAGGGCATTCATGACGCGTGGGCGGACCGTTGCCATCTGCGGACGGTGGTTGGAACAACGTATCGTGGCCATGATGTTCCCGCCAAAGGCCGGCCGGGTCTGGAGAAGATCGCCGTTCTCGGGGTCGATCGAGAGACCCGTACAATCAGCCGTGAGCCCGCAGTTCGCCGCAACGGCCACTCGCGGAATGAGCGCGCGTCCTCGGGTTGTCGCGCCGCAGAGGACGATCTCCGGTTTGTGGGTGTCGACGAACCGTACGAGGACCGACGCCATGTCTTCGTCGACGAACTCGGCGAAACGCGGCTCATCGACAGCCAGGACAACATCGGCCCCGCCATGGAAGAGCGGTTCGATCTGCCCGTCCAATCCGTGACCCATCACCACACACCAGACTTCGCAGGCCCGGTCATTCGCGAGCGAACGCGCCGCGCCAAGAAGCTCGTACGTTACCTTCTGGATCTGCCCGCCGAGCACCTCGGCGACCACCCAGACGTTCCTGTACCCGGTCCGAGCCTCGTCAGTATTGGCTATCATCTATGCTCCTTTCCTGATTCCGAATCGTCTAGAGAAGACCGCGCCGGCGCAACTCGCGTACGAGTGTTCCTGCGCTCTCTGAAGGCGAGCCGTTGAGCACAAGCGTCTCCGCTCCGCGCGGCGGCGGCGGGTTGGTCTTGACGACACGGGTTGGAGAGCCGTTGAGCCCAATCAGCTCCTCGTCGGCGCCGATGTCCTCGGGCGACCAGACCGGTATATCGAGTTTCTGGGCTGCAAGCCGACCCTTCAACGTAGGAACTCGCGGCTGGTTGATATCCTTGACCACGGTGAGCACAGCGGGAAGCGTGATCTCGCAGAGGTCCCACCCATCCTCGTGCATCCGTCGTGTAGTGATCACTCCGTTGTTAGACTCAGGAATCTCCATGACATAGGTTGCCTGAGCCCATCCGAGCTGGGCGGCGATTCCGGGCCCGACCTGCGCCGTGTCGCCATCGATCGCCTGTTTGCCGCACAACACCAGGTCCACGCCACCGATCTTCTCAATCGCCTTCGCCAGCGCATAGCTCGTGGCCCAGGTATCAGACCCTCCGAAGGCACGTCCGCTGAGCAGTATTCCGGCGTCTGCCCCCACGGAGATCGCCTCGCGCAGGACGGTCTCGGCCCGCGGCGGTCCCATCGTCATCACGATGACTTCGCCGCCGCTCTTCTCCTTTATCTTCACCGCTTCTTCCACCGCATAGGTGTCGAACGGATTCATGACCGCCTTGATTCCCTCCCGGACGATTCGCTTCGTCTCCGGGTCTATCTTCGCGTCATGGGTGCCGGGCACCTGTTTGACGCAGACTACCATCTTCATGAGGCCACCTCTTCGGACTGAACCTGCTCCCAGAGCCCGGTGATCCGGTCGTACTGTTTCTTGAACCCGAGCAGCGACAGGTAGACACCGCAACGGGGGTAGTTCCGGTGCAGGTTCTTGAGCGTCTCAACCGGATTGAACGACTCGGGGTCCTCGGCAACCTCGTACCCTACGGCCTCGGACAGAAGCCCGATATTCTTGCTCATCCACGCTTCAACGGCTACCGGTATGTCCGGGTACTTCTCGAGAAGCTTGTCCACGACCGGATGGTTGTCGATCACCGGCTGCGTGATGATGAACGATGCGCCGGCGTCGATCTTTCGTTCCATCTTTGCGAACTCGTGTTCCTCCGGCTCGTAGGGGTTGAAGGCCACTCCAAGCTCAAAGACGCCCGGATACTCGCGCCGAATATAGCGCAGCAGCTCAACTGACGTCACAGACTCGACGTCCGTCGCGCCCACGTCGGCCGGAGTGAGCTTGGGCAGGCGGTCGGATCCGTCACCCGAGATCACGAGCAACTGCTCGATCTTCATCTCCTTGCACGACTCGAGAATCCGGTCGAGGTCATCCTTCGTGTGAAAGGTGTTCAGGTGGATCATCACCAGGCCGGGTTTGGGCTCGAGCTCGAGCTCTTCGATCATCTCCGTTCCCTGGAACGCGAGATTGCCCATCGCGTTGTCGGTAATACAGCAGCAGTAGCCGCTGTCCATCACGCGGTTGAACTTGTTCGTGAACCGCTCGAGGTCAGCTTCGAGCTTCTCCGAATCCTGCTTTGGAGGCAGGACTTCCACGTGGTAGATCCTGTTTTCGATGTGGTGCTGCATATCCTTCCTCTCTGCTTAGAAGAGTCCGCGGACCTTACCGGTCGCTGTGTCTACGTCGATGTTGCGGAATGCGGGATCAGACGACGTGCCCGGCATGAGCTTGACACCGCCGGCAACCGGCACGAGAAAACCCGCACCGCGGTACGTCAGGATGTCGCTGATCGGCAGCGTCCAGCCCTTCGGGCGGCCCTTGAGCGTCGGGTCATGGCTCAGACTCAAGTGGGTTTTCACCATACAGGTCCCAAGCTCTTTCGCCTCCGGATCCTCAGCGATTGCCGCGAGCTTCTCCTCGGCCTCCGGCGTGTAACTCACCCCGTCGGCGCCGTATACTTCGCGCGCAAGCAGCGCGATGCGCTCCTTGATGGGCATGTCGAGCGAGTAGAGGTAGTCGAAGGTTGGCTTCTCCTCGCACGCCTCTACCACGGCCTCAGCCAGCTCGACCGCACCTTCACCGCCCTGCTCCCAGTGCTTGCTCAGAGCGACTCTCGCTCCTGCGGCCTCTGCCGCACGTCTGATCGCCGCCACCTCATCATCGGAGTCGGTGTAGAAGTGGTTGATACAGACAACCGGCTGTATGCCGCTCTTCTTCACCGTTTCAATGTGCGCGATGAGATTCTCCGTGCCCTGCTCCACGAGGCCGACATTGGCCTTCGTGTACTCTTCGGCGAGCTCCTTGCCCGGCACGACGCGCGGGCCGCCTCCGTGCATCTTGAGCGCACGGACCGTACACACGATTACCGCGGCGTTCGGGACCAGGCCGGAGAAGCGGCATTTGAGATTCCAGAACTTCTCGAAGCCTATGTCGGCACCGAAACCGCTCTCGGTCACGTGGTAGTCGGAGAGCTTGAGAGCGAGGCGATCGGCTACAATCGACGATTGGCCGATAGCGATGTTCGCGAAAGGACCGGCATGCACGAAAACCGGTTGACCTTCAATGGTCTGCATCAGGTTCGGGTTGATCGCCTTGTGCATCAGCGCAGTCATCGCGCCGCCCACCTCGAGGTCGTCGGCTGATACCGGCTTCCCTGACTTGCTGTAGCCAACGACCATTTTCCCGAGACGAGCACGCAAATCCGCGAGGTCCCTGGCGACGGCGAGGATCGCCATGACTTCCGATGAGACGGTGATCTGAAACCCGCTCTTCATCATGAAGCCGTCCATCTTTCCGCCGATGCCGATGATGATCTCCCGCAGCGCCTGCGCCGAAAAGTCGATCGTCCAGCCCATCGCCGGGTTGCGAGGATCTATGTTGAGTCGCTCGAGCCCGCGTCGTGCGAGGAACTTGTCGCCATAGTTGAACTCGTGCTGGATCCGCGAGGTGAGGGCGACCATCGCGAGGTTGTGCGCGTTGTTGATCGCGTCGATGTCTCCGGTCAACCCGAGGCTGAACTCGCTCAGGGGTATGCACTGCGCGAGCCCTCCGCCGGCTGCACTGCCCTTGATGTTGAATGTTGGACCGCCTGACGGTTGCCGAATTCCTCCGGTTACCCGTTTGCCGATCTTGCCGAGCCCTTCGACGAGACCCATCGTCGTCGTGGTCTTGCCCTCACCCAGGGGCGTCGGCGTTATCGCGGTGACATCAATGTACTTGCCATCGGGCTGGTTCTTCAGCCGATCGAGCACGCTGATGTAGTCGACCTTGCCGATATAATGGCCGTATGGATGAAGCTCGTCCTCAGTGATTCCGAGCTCGTCGGCTATGACGCCAATCCTCTTCATGTCAGCAGCGGCTGCGTCAGCGATCTCCCAGTCCTTCATCTTCTTCGGGTCCAAGGTGGCCATACGTACTCCTTTAGCTCCGCCTGCACGAGGCAAGCGTGTTTTTCATCAGCATTGCGATCGTCATCGGGCCGACGCCGCCGGGTACCGGCGTGATCGAACCGGCGATCTCTTTCGCCGCGTCGAAGTCCACGTCGCCGCGAAGGATCGCGATCTTCTTCCCCGTCTTCCTGCTGACCTTCTCGCCGACGCGGTTCACGCCCACATCGATGACACAGGCGCCGGGCTTGATCCACTCCGGCTTCACGAGTCCGGGCACCCCGGCGGCGACGATCAGAATATCCGCGCGTCGGCAGTGCGACGCGAGGTCTCTCGTTCTCGTATGCACGACCGTCACCGTCGCGTTCGCCCCGGGGCCCTTCTGAAGCAGCATATTCGCGATCGGCTTCCCGACGATGTTCGACCGTCCAACGACGACGACCTCAGCGCCCTCGATCTCAACGCCCGACCGTACGATGAGCTCCTGGATTCCTGCCGGCGTGCACGGCGGGAAGAGCACCTCGTCGCCTCCGATCATCAGCCTTCCGACGTTGACGGGATGGAACCCGTCGACGTCCTTGTCCGGATCGATCGCATAGATGACCTTCTTCTCGTCGATGTGGTCCGGCAGCGGGAGCTGCACGAGAATCCCATGGATCGATTCATCCCTGTTGTACCGTTCGACGAGCGCGAGGAGGTCCGCCTCGCTGATCCCGGGGTCCACGTTCTCCTGCACCTCGTTGAACCCGAGATCGAGCGCGGTGCGTACCTTGAGCGTCACGTAGGAGACCGACGCGGGGTTCTCGCCCACGAGTATCGTCACGAGTCCGGGAACCGTTCCGGTCTTGTCCCGCATCGTCGCCACATCGCTCCTGATCTCGTCGAGAATCGTCTTCGACACCGCACGGCCGTCGATGATCTGCGCGGACATCACGCCCCCCTGATCGCGGAGATGAACTGCATTCCGAACTCGTCCTTGCCGAGCAGGACGTCTCGGGCAAGCTGGTTCACCTCCTTCGAGAAATCGATCCCCGCGAGCACCTCATCGTTGATCTGCATTGGATCGACGATGCCTCCATCACAGCCCGCTTCCTGACACAGCCTGGCAAAGACACGGTTGAGCACGCTTCGCTTGGGAAAGCCATGGGAGACATTGGAGAGCCCTGGCGCGAAGTGCACTTCGTCTCCGTACTTCTCACGGAGCGTTCTGATGGTCTCGATGACACACGGGCCGTTCTGGACGTCGACAGAGACCGGGAAGACGAGTGGGTCGAGGAAGGTGTCCGAAAGCGAGATGCCGGCCTCCTGCAGCTTCGGCACGAGCTCGTAGATGTTCTCGAGGCGCTCTTCCCTGGTCTGGGGCATGCTCGTCGCGCCCATCGCGCTTGCGATGACGCATGCCTTCGCCTTTGCCGCAATGGGGACGAAGGCGACGCGCTCGAGCGACACGGAGTTCACCAGCGGCTTCCCCTTTGACGGGTCGCACGCGGCGAGTCCGGTCTCGAGGATCTCCGGATCCGAGGAATCAATGCTCAGCGGGATGGATGTAGCCGATTGAACGACCTGTGCCGCCCACTCGATCGCCCGTTTCTTCTCGTCCTGATCGACGCTGAACTCGTCCACGTTGATGTCGAGAAACCAGGCGCCGGAGGCCTCCTGTTCGCGCGCCATCGCCTGCACGTAGCGCCGGCCGGCTTCCTTCTCGTCGTTCGATCCGTAGAGACCCTGCTGAACCGCCACGGCGACGTGACGCACCTTGCCGTCCTGGAAATCCTGTCCCTCAGCGACTTCGGCCGGGATGGGCAGATACTGCTTCTTGCCGTCTTCCCTGAACACGAGGGCGGATCTCCCGTCATCGAGCTGCTCGACGTACTTGCCCTTCGTCAGACGTACGCGTGTGCAATGGATGTTTTCTCCGACAATGATAAACGAACCCTTCGACGCCATAGGAACCTCCGGCTGGTGTATCCGCTCATACTACGGCGAACGCGACGGTACGTCTTGAATTATTCAACGAAGGATAAAAGAATTGTGCGACGTCACCGACTCAGGTTCTCGTTCCCCAGGCCGCGATCGGACGAAAACCAAGCCGCAGCGCCGGGGAGTTCTCGCCCACACGAAAATCCCCGGCCTCCGCATCACGGAAGAGTGGATCGGCCACGATCGACCGTCCGCCCTTGCCGATCTTCGCCAGCTCCGCGAGCGCAGCGTGCGCGGCATCCGGCTCGTCGACATCCCACAGGAGGTTGTCGTCCATGGAAACCTCCCGAAGGAAGCCGATCGGGTCGTCAAGCACCCAGAAGGGCTCCTTCTGCGGCCGCGGCGAGCGGACGAGGATGTTGCGTCTCATTCCGGTCCCGTAACACGGGCCACGATGGCGTGCGCAGAGGTAGCCGTACTGTCGCGGACCGTAGCAGTCGACGATGATGTTGTTCTCGATCTGGTTGATGTTCTTGGTCAGGATCCCGGCGCCGCAGATACGATGAACGACGTTCTCCGCGACCAGATTGTGGAACTGCTCGTCGTCAAGCCTGATCCCGGAAACCGTGCCCTCTCCCGAGATGTCGTGGACGTAGTTTCGTGCGATGACGTTCCCCACGCCCGCGCCGGAGACGTAAATGCCGTTGCCGTCTCCGAGCAACTCCATCGCGTCGTGCACTTCGTTGTGTTCGATCGTGTTGTACCGCGCGTGCCGGAAACCGAGCAGGACCGGTTGCTCGAGCGGCGCGTCGCTCAGCTCCTCGCGGCGGACGGTACGCGCCCCTTCGCGCACTCGGTGACCGCCGGGGTCCAGCACCGACCGCCTTGGCCCGCTGACGACGATCGCGCAGTACGGCGTGTGGTGGATGAGGTTGTCACAGATTACGTTGTGGCCGCTCTGACAGACGAAGATGCCGGCCGCGTGCCACCAGAGCCGTCCGACGTGATGGATGTGGTTCGACGCAACACGATTGTGGTGATTCTCGTCGCGCGTTCCGGGTCCGTACCCGATCAGCGAGACGCCGACTCCGCCTATGCCGGAGATCTCATTCGCGACGATCTCGTTGTCCACGGCGTGCAGGTCGAGCCGAATGCCCGAGCCCCCCGAGTCGACGAGCCTGCAGTTCGCGACTCGAACTCCCCGAGACCCCCGCAATCTCACGAGGGCACTCGCGGAGTCCTCCTCCTCCCAGTCGTGTTGCACCGACCGACGCCCCGCACCAAACTGATAGCGATCGCCGTGCATGAGTGTGAGACCGTCGATCACGATATCACGCACGGGCTCGCCCCGCTCGAGATCCCCTTCGAACCGGAGCATCTCGGTCAGCACCGGCGCAACCACGTCGGTCGGCGGCGTCCGTCCGTCGTTGCTGCGGGGCCAGAGGTAGACGCTTCCGCTCTCCGTGTCGCTGACCCAGCGTCCGGGAGCATCGAGGTAGTCACAGACATTCTCAATGCGGTAGAACCGTTTGATGTGTGCAGGCCCGTACGCCGTGGTTATCGGGTATGTCGCGGGGAGCGTCGTTCTCGCGACGCGCCTGTCCTCATCCACGGACTCCAGCCCCAGGTAGTTCACCGTCCAGGGGTTGCGCGGCGTGAGAAACAGCTCGACATCCGGCATGGTGCGCCACCGTCGGATCTCGCCCTCGCGGTATCTCAGCTCCCGGTAGACCGGATGAGCATCCAGGTACGTCGTCGGTTCCTCACCCGGCGGAATATCGGGGGCCACCGGCTCGGTATCCTCCCTCGCGCTCTGGAATCGAGGCGAATGGGCACGCTCGAGCAGCCCCTCACCGTCGAACAGCGCCTTGATCCCGACAGGTCGGCCCTGGCGTCGGGGCAGTGAGGCCACCCACACGTGCCCGAGTGCGTTCGCGGGCATACCTTCCGGCATGTCGGCTGCCGTAACGAGCCTCCATCCGGACAGCGGAACCCCTCCCGAGAGAACCGGCGTTTCGCCGGGGTATGCCGCATATCGTATTCTGCGCCCCGGTGCCGGGGAATCGTCCGGGCCCCAGACGATCGCGGTCTCCACGCGATAGACGCCTCCGCGAAGGTATACGGTGAGGCTTCCGTCGTAGCCGCCGGCCCGCAGCCGGCGTGCGGCTTGCCGGGCAGCGTCGAGCCCCGGTAGCGGGTCGGCCGCGTCCCCCGTACCGTTCGCTCGTCCGGCGGGCGAGACGTAGAGTGTCAGCGACTTCATAGACGCCCCTTCGTCCGGGATACTACCCCCCGTGGGGTAATCCTTCAACCATAACGTCCGCCGCGCCGTCCGCCGCGCCCTTGCCGTGGGGACGGACGCTCCCTATATTGCCGGAATGGCGACACTCATTGCCTACCGTGACGGCATCGAGTTCTACCGCAGCGAGCGAGCCTGGCTCTATCCACTGCTCGATCTCGAGGCCGCGCTCACCGCCGGTCGGGCCGGCGGACCGGCGAGCGGCCGGCTGACGACCTACGACAAGATCGTTGGTCGCGCCGGTGCGCTTCTCTCCGCCCGCCTCGGGGTCGAGGCAATTGAGGCCGAAGTCGTGAGCAGGCGCGCCCTGGACGTGCTGTGGTCCCGCGGCATCGAGATCAAGGCGGCGCTGACGGTCGACCAGATCGATTGCGCAACCGAGGAGCTTCTTGCACGGGTCGATGATCCGGACGAGGCGCACCGGATGATCCTCCGTCGAATCGAAGAGCGTCGCCGCGCCTGACCTCATCCTGAGACGGACGGGATCTCCGCGCTCATACCGGTTCGTGCGCTGCGGTACGCGCCATCGATTGCGCGCATAACCGGAAGGGCGTCGGCCACGGTGCAACGATGGGGCGGACCGCCCTCTACCCAGTCCCGGAATCCAGCGACCGACGCCACGTACGGGTGGAGCTGCGTCAGGACGATGCTCCGTCCTACCCGCACCCGGTACGCCCGAAGCCGCGCACGCTGCGGCCCGTGATAGATGAGTGACCCGGAACTCCCGTACATCGCGATCGAAACCTGCGCGCCCGGGCGGCTCACCATCGACGACGTGATGAACACCGGCGCGCCTGACCCCGTCTCGACGATCGCAGAGGCGAGGTCCTCGGTTTCGCTCGATGTGTGAAGACGGTGGAATACCCGTGCGGTTGCTCGTACCGGCGGCCCGCCCACGCAGAGCGCGATGTCGAGCCCATGGCTGCCCTGGGTGAGCAACGTTCCGCCGCCCGAACGCGCGGCCGAGGCATGCCACGCGGCCTCGCGGAAGTAGTCGGCGGATCGGTACCAGGGAACGATGACCTGGGCGTAGAGCAGGGATCCCACCCGGTCTGCCGCGCCGAGCATCCGGGCGATCAACGGATCGTACCTGTACTGATAGTTCACCGCGATCTTCGCTCCCGCCGGCTGCTCGTCGGCGAGCCGTTCGCTGTCGGCCAGGGACGCGGCAACGGGCTTCTCGAGGAGGACACCCATACCGCGATCCGCGAAGGCAAGCGCGATCCCACGGTGCAGATCGTGCGGAACCGCGACATACACCGCGTCAACGTTTCCCGCATTGAGCACCTCGCGCCAGTCGCCATAGCCCGCCGCGCCGTGCGCGCGCGCGAAACGATCCCGCCGACGCGCATCGGGGTCTGCTGCCGCGACGATTCGGCAGCGTCGCACGAAGCGCGACGCCAATCCGACTGCACGCGCGGCGTCTCCGCACCCCACGACGGCGAGTCTCACGGCGAGGTCTCCCCCCGGAGCAGCCAGTCCAGAACCGCAAACACGATATCCGTCATCTGCCGAGAGCGCCAGACCGCGGCGCGATGCCCGGTGGTCACGCAGGCAACCCTGCCCTCGCCGTACCCCCGGGTCCAGACGGCCGGGGGGCCTTCTCGCGACGAACGGGCGTCATGCCACCGGTACCAGACGTCGGTCTCGCCAGTGAAATCGTGCTCGTACATTTCGTCGGTCAGGCACACGGACTCGGGAAGCACGGGGTGCCGCGAGGAACCTTCGGGGTCGAGACGAATCTCCCGGCGAGAGACTCGCCGGTGGCCGGCAAAGGAGGCACCAAGGAGGTCGCGATAGGCTCGATCACCCTTGAACGAAGCGCCTGCTCCGTGTATAGCGAGCAGTGCGCCGCCCTCCCCGACATAACGACAGAGAGCCGCGACCGCTGAAGGCTCGACCCGAGGGTGATGGACGTAGAGGCCCAGGATACGCGGGCGGTCCTCACAGATCCGTGCGAGCCGATGCATGCGGAGACCGGGCGAACGACGGACAGTCCGCCGAGGCGGCGCCCCCGCCCGGTCTGCCCCCCTGCGGAACGCCCGAAATGCCCGTCGCTGCGCCGGACGCGAGGGATGCACGACACCGGAGCTCACAAACACCAGCGCAGGCCTGAGATCCATGACCCGGAGTATGGGTCATCGGCCACTTGTGAGCAAGTGCGCTCAGGGGTACTATGATGAGGTACATGGAGGCACCGTGAACCGGGAGCGTTCCGAAGTGCTTGACGAGCTCGCGCGGGCAAGCGCCCTGCTGTCCAACGAGGTCAGCTCCTCGCGACTCGTCTCAATCCTCGTGGAGCAGTCGATCGACATCACACGCTCGGATCTCGCCGCGCTCTACCTCTGCGGCGAGCACGGCGCGGCGGCAGACCTCGAGCTCGCGTACCGCCGCGGCCGCGGCACGCCACGACCTCGGCTGGAAGCAGGGTCCGAGCTCGTGCGCTTCATCGCCGAATGCGGCGAAGCAGTCGTCCTGCTCTGCCGCAAGCCGAGTCCCTTCTCGGACCTCCTCCTCGACTCCGAGACACAGAGCGGGATTGCCCTGCCGGTATCTACGGCGACGCGGCACCTGGGCGTTCTCGTACTGAACTCGCGTGCGCCTCGTCACTACAATCGTGATCGGTTCGCATTTCTCGACGGCTTCGTGGGCGTCGCCGCCGGAATGCTCAATACCTCCCGTCTCTACCGCGAGCTGCAGGCGCACGCACGGACGATCGAGGAGCTCGAGCGGTATCAGGCGAGTGTGTTCGAGTCGATGACCAATCTCCTTGTGACGACCGACGAGACGGGTCGGATCCACTACTTCAACCGTGCCGCGGCGCAGCGACTGCGCCTCGACGAAGCACGGCTCGGCGAGCCGTTCCGGGAGGTGTTCTCAGCCGGGCTGACGAAGAAGGTTCTCACTGAGATCGACCGCGTAGCGGCCGACGGCGAGCCGCTCATTGGTCTCGAAGGGATATATAAGACCACGAGTGACGAGATGGACTTCGGGCTCAACGTGACGCCACTGCTCGGGAAGCGCGGGCGCCACGAGGGGCTCACACTCCTGTTCACCGACCAGACCTCCGAGGCCCAGCTTCGCGAGCAGATGCAGCTCGTCAGCGAGGAACGCCGCCGCATCAAGGACATGTTCTCCGCCTATCTCTCCGAGGACATCGTGGGCATGCTCGTCGAGCATCCGGAGCTCGTGAGACCGGGAGGCGGTTCGCGCCTGGCGACGGTGTTCTTTGCCGACATCGCCGGATACACGAGCTTCTCTGAAGGGCGAACTCCGGAGTTCATCGTGGGCGTGCTCAATGAGTTCTTCGAGGAGGCCGAGCCGGTGGTTCGCAGATACCGAGGCTACCTCGACAAGTACATAGGCGACTGCATCATGGCCGTTTTCGGTGTACCGCTCGAAGAGGGACCCGAGGACACCGTCCGGGCGGTCTCCTGCGCGCTCGAGCTGCAGGCGCTGGTGGATAATCCAAAGAGAAGGTTCTTCACCGGCGAAGCGAAAGACCTGAGGATCCAGATCGGCATGCACAGCGGACCTGTGGTTGCCGGCAACCTTGGCGGGTCGAGGCGGATGGATTTCACCGAGATCGGCGACACCGTGAACGTCGCCGCCCGCCTCGAGGGCATCGCCAGGCCCGGCGAGATCATCATCTCCGGCGAGACCCGCGAGCAGATTGGCGAGCGGTTTCGCCTGGAGAAACGCAGACCGGCCACGCTGAAGGGGAAGGCACGACCAGTTCCCATCTTCAACGTCATTGGGACGGCATAGGAGGAACCGGTGGACGTGATAAGGGATCTGCTGGAGGCGGTACCGCGGCACGCGCTTGTTGCCGCCGCCGGTGTGGCGGTCATTGTCGTTCTCATTGGACTCGCGCTCCTGCGCAGGCGCCGCTTCATGAGCAGGGTTGACGAGTTCCTCGCGATCCCCGGCAGCCGCGATGCCGCCGACTACTTCTCCGATGCGGAGCTGCTGCGCCGCTCGCGCACACTTGAACGGCGCATCGAGGCAGGTGACGAAGAGCTGGTCCATTCGCTCGAGCTCGACCGGCTCTGGACCGAAAGGCTGGCTCGCAAGGAACGACCGGCGGACTTCCGTCGCGTCCTGCGCTACGGAACCTCCCGGGGGCTGTTTTCCTGCTTCCTCGTCGCGTTGCGCAATCGCAGACTCGCCCGAACGCTTCGCGCCTACCTCGAAGAGCACCCGGACTTCCTGGTGCTTCGCAGGCTCGCCCTGTCGGGACGGGGTGAGGCGTTCGACGGCCGCAAGGCTCGGGACTTCTTCGAGGACAGGATCGACGAGATACGCGAGATGACCGGCGACCCGGAGTGGCCAAGCCGCTATTTCTCCACCAAGATCCTGCTTCACGACTCGACCGACCGCAGTGACCGGGCGCTGCGCGATGCCTTTGGCGACCCGCATCCACTGGTCCGTCGTACTGTGATCACCGAGTACCGCGGGTCGAACCGGGACGATCTCTACCGGACCCTGCTTGATGCATTTCTCCACGACCCGGTTCACGAAGTCCGTGCGGCGGCCCGTGAGCGGATACGGCGCGACTTCAGTGATCTCTACGAGCTTGACCCCAGAGCGCTCACGCCGGAGGAGGCGCTCCACGTGGTCGGCCTGCTCGATCCGGGCCATCCCGATGACGTGAACGCCGCGCTCGAGCTCCTTGCCGGGTCCAATCGCGAGCTGTGTCTCGCCGCGGCACGGTTCCTCACCCGAAGCGCGACACTGCGACGCCTCTTCATGAACGTGACATTCGCCGACCGCACCGATCTCGATCGGGTGCGCGGCCTGCTGCGAAAGGCCATCGACGTGCATGTCGTCGACTTTCTCAGCGGGGTCAGCGCAGACCCCCGGCCGCCGACGCTCCTGCTCGGCGCCGAGCTCCTCGCCGAACACGGCCCGCAGGAGTACATCGTCGAGGTCGCCGAACGCGTATTTCGCCTTCAGCCGGAGGCGACCGAACACCACCGGGAGATCTTCCGTGCTACGGTCCATTGTATCGGCGCGAGAGGCGCAGAGGACGCCCATCGTCTGCTCGCCAGGGAGATCGCCCGCCGACGCGACGAACCGGACCTGCTTGCCGTCGCACTCGAGGGGGTCTCCAGTGGCCACGACTCGATCTACCGGGACACGCTCATCCAGGCTCTGCAGGACGAGAGGTTTCCGGCGCGCGCGCAGCTGCGCGCGGCATTGCTCAAGCTCGACACACCGCTGGTGCTCGCGACCTGCATCGACATCATCACCACTGGACGCGATCGATTTGCCCATCAGGTGAGAATCGACGCGGTGCTCGCACTCGGTGCCCTCAAACTGCCCTATACACTGCAGGACATCCTCGAACACCTGCCCGTCCTTCCCGTGGAGGAGGCGCAATCCTTCACCCGCACCCTCGATGAGTTCGACTCGAGTGAGCTCGAGCGAAAGGTCCGCATTCTGTTGGAGGGTGTCGACGGCAGCATACGAGCGGCCGTCATTGCGGCATTACCGGCCACCGGGAAGAAGACCTTCCTCGCAGAGATCAAGCAGGCGCTCAGCGATGCCGATCCCGACGTCCGAATCGCCGCCACCTGGGCGCTGGTAGACTACGAAGAGACCAGGGCGGTCAACCAGGCCGCGAGCATGTTGCGCGATCCGGTTGAGCGCGTGCGACGCAGCGTCGCACGCGCGCTCGCCGTCGGGGGGGGGCCGAGTACTGTAGATGCGCTCGGCAGGACGCTCACCGACGAAAACGAGACGGATGGAGTGAAGGCGGCGGCCATCGAGGGGCTTGGCGCCTGCCCCCACCAGAGCTCCGTTGACGTGCTCGTGGACCATCTCGCAGAGGAGAGCGGGCTCTCCGGCGCGGTTGAGACCGCTCTCGCCCGGAAGACGGACGCCGCCTCGGTCACACGCCTCGTGGAACGGTTCAGGGACGCAGACCCGGCGCTGCGTGAGCGGATCTCAGGCGTTTTCCGGATGATGGGCGAATCGGGAGAGCAGGTGATTCGGGAGGTGCTCGAGGAGGAGATCTCGGGGCTTCACCGTTCTCTCGCGGAAATACTCGAGCAGACCGGGTACGTGGAGTCGAGAGTCCGCATGCTGAATCACCGCGACCCGCGAGTCCGTCGCGACGCCGCCGGGCTCCTGGCGCTCGTGGGCAGCGAGGCAGCATTTCGCGGCATCGTTCTCGCAGCCAGAGATCCCGACGACGAGGTCCGCGTCCAGGTGATCAAGGCTCTCGAGCGGCTTGCCACGGACGACGGGAAGGAGATTCTCCACACGCTCGAGAACGATCCTGACCGACGTGTCCGGAGATACACGCACTGGGCGCTGGAGCGGCTGACGGCCAAATCGCTGTAGGATGACACCGACCGGTTCTGTTGAGTATGTTCACCAGTAGCTATGGGTGAACCCGTAACACCGCCGGGAAGCGATCCTCAGGTCAAAGAACGGCCGCAGACCAAGGTCAAGCCTCCCCCGATGTACCGCGTGGTGCTCGTGAACGACGACTACACACCGCGGGAGTTCGTCGTCTATGTCCTCGTGTCCGTGTTTCGCAAGGACCAGAGCTCAGCGCGGCGCATCATGGTCACCGCCCACCAGGGCGGGCGATCTCTCGTAGGCGTCTACACGTACGATGTAGCCAGCTCACGTGTGGACCGGGCGCGAAGGCTTGCGACCGAGGCCGGGTATCCGCTGATGCTCTACACCGAAGAAGCATAGCTGCCGGGCCATATCCGATGGACAGCCAGGTACACCGCCACTATAGTAGCCGCGTGATTCGTCGATTCGTGCTGTTCCTCCTCCCGCTGATGCTGATTGCGCCCCGCTATCTGCATTCGGACTCGGTGACGATCCTTTTTGACGCGAGCTACAGCCTCTCGCTCCAGAGCGATGGACGCACGCGGATCGACCGGCTGCGAGATGAGCTCGACCGTTGGATGTCCGAACAACCTCTGTCCACGCGGTACGCGCTGCTCGTCGCCGAGCACCAGGCGGTCGTACGGCAGCTGTTACCCTACCCTGCCACCTCGCGTCAGGTCTCTCTGGCGCTGCGGGAGGTCGCGCCGTGGGGTTCGGTGGACCTCTTCCGCGTGACAGAGCAGGCGGCGAGAACCGCTTCCTCCATTGCTCTCGCCAACGACGAGGCGCATGCGACGCTGCTTCTGCTCACCGACGGCGAGGACATCGGGGCGCTCATGCCCCCACGTCCGGTGCGGCTTCCGGAGAACGTGGAACTCAAGGCGATCGTCCTTCCGTCAACCAGTCCAGCCTCCGTGCTCCCCCTGCTCGATGCGCTCACCGAACAGCACACACTGACCGGCCCGGATCCGGAGGCCGTTCCCATGCCCGAACCCTCCATCATCCGGACGGAGCAGCCGCCGCAACGGAGCGAGCACGCCGCTCTGGTACGTTGGGCACGCGTGGCCCGGTGGGTTTTCGCCACGACGTTCCTGCTGGGGCTGACCGCCGTGGCCAGGGCCGCCGGCATCCATCGTCGCCGTGTAGCGATCGCCGAGCGGCACAACAACCGCCCACCGATCCTCCAACTCGAGATACGCCGGTCCTCCGGTCGTGAGACCGTTCGCGTTGAGGACTACCCCCGTGCGCTCGACGTGGACGGCGGTGCAGCGCCGCTCGAGTTCACAGAGCGCGAGGGCGCTATCGTCGTCTCGAGCCGTGACGCGATCAGAATCAACGGGATGCGACGAATCGATCATCTGATCGATTCGGGCGACCAGATCCGTTGCGGAACGACGCGCGTCGCCGTCCGCGACATCGCGCGGACGAAACCGGTTCGTGTTCCTCGATCCCGGCACGGGAGGTACGGGGTCGTCCCCGCGGCAGCCGCTGCCGTCGCGATCCTGTCGTTCATCGTGGCGCCGCCTTCAGAGTCGACGGTCACCGCGTCCGCGACCGCCGTACCGGCTCCCTCCGCAGAATCCCGACGATCGGAACCGGAGACGACGCAGGTCCGCCGTCCGCCGGTGAGTACGGTTACGCCGTCCGGTCCGACGCCGACCCTCCCGACGCTCACGCTGCCCGCGACCGTCCGGCCCGCCGATCCTTTGCCACAGGCGCGGGTCGACTACCTCGCGATTCACGCGCACCCGGACGATGAGGCGCTGTACTTTGGCGCGCTGCTTGCGCGGCTTCACGCCCGCGGGCTTACCGGTGCAGTGGTCATCCTGACCGACGGCGAATCAGGCCTGGACCAGCATCCCTGGAGAGATATCGACGACACGTACCCCAACCACCGCCTTGCCGGGACCGACCTGGCGAACGTGCGCATCGCCGAGGCCCGGGAGGCGATCGGATGGCTTGGCGGTTCGTTCTACCTGCGCTTGGGTCTGCCCAATCATCCGTACAATACGTGGCTTGACGAGTTGTCTCCATTGGAGGTGATCGAGCGATGGGGCGGCGAGGATCATCTGGTTTCGCGGATCGAGAAGATTATCAGGCATTTCCAGCCGAGCGTTATCATCGGCCCCGACGGCCCGGGGCCTGCGCTTGAACACTTCGAGCATCAGGCGACCGGCATCCTCGTCGCACGCGCGGTCGACCGGGTCTACATATCTCCGGACAACCCCGTAGAGGCGCATATCGTTGCTATCGACCCGAGGCAGCCGTCCGGCTACGACGACCTCATCTCGATCTCACCATGGACGATCGCCCGGGACGGAACCGCTCCCCGGCTTCGCCAGTTCCTCGCGCTTCGCGCGCACCGCACTCAGCGGGACGCCACGGTAATCGGGTTGGAAACACGGCTGGCGCTGCCGTACGACTACGTGCTGGTGCGCAGAGGAGATCGGGACATTGTTCGCCGACTCTTCGGGCCCGCAGTCGCCAACGGCTCGGCAGACGCCGTACCGCCTGACCTTGCAGTGCCGCACGAAGATTTGACCGGACACCGGTAGCTTCGTACCCTCTCCAGGGGAGGAACCCGTGAGTGTATCGCGAGAGGCCGTGTTGGCCGCGCTTTCGAGTATCATCGATCCGGATCTTGATCAGGACATAGTGACTCTCGGCTTCGTGAAGGAGCTCGACATCGCGGACGAACGTGTCACGCTCGAACTCGAGCTCACGACCCCCGCCTGTCCTGTTCGGGACGAGTTTCGTGAGCAGGCGATCTCCCGCATCTCCGCGCTCGCAGGAGTCCGATCGGTCGAGGTGACCCTCTCGAGCCGCAGATCCAGGCGTGCGCCGCGAACAGAACGGAGCGGCCTCGAACAGGTCGACACGCTCGTCGCAATTGCCTCCGGCAAGGGCGGCGTGGGGAAATCGACGGTGGCGGCGGCCGTCGCGACGGAGCTCGCCCGCCGGGGGTACCGCGTCGGCCTGCTGGACCTCGACATCTTCGGTCCCTCGGTCCCTACGCTGTTCGAGCACCACGACGTCGGGCTCATTGGCGATGACGAGGACATGGTCCTGCCGCTCGAGTTCGAGGGGCTGAAGGTGATGTCGTTCGGATTCTGGCTTGGCGACGTTCCCGCGGTCATGCGCGGGCCAATGGTGACGAACTATGTCCAGCAGTTTCTCCACCAGGTCAACTGGGGCGAGCTCGACTACCTCTTTCTCGACTTCCCACCGGGCACCGGCGACGTGCAGATCACCATCACCCAGAGCGCACAACTCGACGGAGCGGTGATCATCACGACACCGCACGTGCTGTCCGCGGCCGACGTCGGCAAGGCGATCCGGATGTTCGACAAGGTCTCTGTTCCCACGCTCGGCGTGGTCGAGAACATGAGCTACTTCGACGCGCCGGACACCGGTGCGAGGTACAATGTGTTTGGGACCGGAGCTGGTGAGCGAATAGGGTCCCGCTACGGGCTTCCCGTTCTCGGACGGCTGCCCATCTCGCCCGATGAGTATGGCGGACCGATTGTCGACAGCCCGCGGACCGATGCAGTTGCGGCGACCGTGGATGCGATGGTCCGGCAGATCGGCCGGTCGCGAGCCGGACAGAGCACGCCGGAGTTCAGTTTTGATGAGAGTGGCATCACGCTGCGCTGGGCGAACGGCGATGAGGCTCGTGTCGCCTCCAGGACGCTTCGAGCCGCCTGTCAGTGCGCGCTCTGCGTTGATGAGTATACCAATGAGCCGAAGCTCGATCCGAAGACGCTTTTTGAGACGATCCACGCCAGGAGCGTGGACACGGTTGGGAACTACGCGCTCAGTATCGAGTGGAGCGACGGACACACGACCGGCTTCTTCCCCTACGAACAGATCAGAAAGCTCGCCGCGAGAGACACACGGTAACCGGCAGCCGACCCTGGAGCCGACTCTCAGGAGAGCGTCAGAAGCGTCTCAGCATACGCCGGCATTGCGAGGATGACCGCCAGAGCCCGCCACGACCAGACGAGAAGGTTGCGAGTCTGCGGGACGTGGACGGTACTCCTTCTGTGATGCACGGCCACGGCATAGGCCGCGATGAAGCCCAGTGCCCGCAGCGCGATCGCGGGATGTGGGCCGCCCCATGCCAGCCAGGGGTCGCCGGCCAGTGCCGCTGCGATACCCATGACCAGGGCAAGGACGCCAAGGTAGCGTTCGCGGACGAGCGCCGGTGCGTACCGGAACAGGAGCGAGGAGACGACCGCAAGGAGCGCGAGAAGCGGGGCGTTCGCGATGATCGACCAGTAGAGGGCGAGAACCAGTGCGAGCGGCACCGCGAAGACGACGGCCGCGACGGTCTCTCCGCGGCTGCCGTGCCACGGCACCCCAACGGCACGCAGGAACGAGGGAGATGCATCCTGGTAGGCGGCCTGCCACATATCCCGATCCGGATCGTGTTGGAGCCATATCGCCCCCCCTGCATCCGCATCGAGATGCGGGCTGACGATGCGCCTTGGAGAATCGATCATCACCGCCGGGCCACGAGGGTCCGCGGTCTCGTCAAGGAGAACTGCGTAGTAGGTGGAACGAACGGCCGAGCCCGGCGCCTCGCGCAGGAACGCCACAACCGGCGTTCCGTCGGATCGAGCGAACTGGAATGAGCTGTCGATCACGCCCGGGATCTCGGCATCCACTCCGACGACTCGCGGCGTGCGGTCGCCGGCCGCCTCGACATCGAAGACGACCACCGACGGCTCAACATGGTAAGGACTCAGCGCCGACTGTTGTCTCGTGATCCGTGATCCGGTGACCATGATCGACTGTCCGTCGTGCGCCACCGCGATCGACCGCCGACCCTCATAGGTCACCCGAGCGCCGGGAAACCCGGCGCGGGGCGACGCGCCCGGGCCGAACGGCTCGGCGAACCCGAACGGTGCGGCACCCACCTCTACGAGCTCGGCACCGGGTTGCGGCCGCGTGATCACACCGGCGCGAATAACCGCCTCACGTCCCGGAGGAAACTCCTTCCAGCCGGCGATCAACCGGTCATGAAACGCGTCATAGACGAACGCCGGCACGGCGACACTCGCCTGCGCCCGCAGAAGCTCCCACCGGTGCGATGGGACGATCCGCCCTTCCTGACGTTCGAGAACGTCCGCCACCAGACGGTCAGCCGACGCCCGCACCAGCCAGGACTCCCCGCCCGTCTCGACGATGTCCCAGTCGGCCTCTCGGACAAACCCGGCCACATCAACCGCCCCTGTCGCTGCCGCCGGGTCAAACCCGTCGGTCAGGAGCGACTCGAGGGCGAAGAACAGGATCCGGTGCGCCTCAGGGGTACCGGACGAGTATACGGTCACCGCAACCGTGAGCTCCTCACCCACTGTACGTACGAGAGCTTTGCCAAGGCGGTAGTCTCCCTGCACGACGTCGAGCCTTTCAGATCGCAGTCCCTCTCCGTCGTGCACGAGATAGGACGCCGCCCAACGGCTGCGCCCGGCCTCCCGCACGAGGGTGACGGCGATCGCGTGCCGCTCGTTACCGGTCGCGTACCAGTGCGTCCCGGTCGCGTCGCCCGGGAAAAACGAAGAGAAGCCGGTCCACGATCGCAGTTCCGGGAGACCGGTGTGAGGGTCGGCCGCAAGCGGGACGGATGCGATGAAGGCATACGCCAGGAGAACCGCGATCGTCGGCCAGGCGGTTCGGAACGCCCGTCTCATCGTGCCTCCCATCTCGCAGCGAGGGCCCTGACGAGGAAGATCGTGCCGATGAGCAGTACGAACGGCCAGAGCGCCGGAAGATAGATGCCCTTGATGAAGTCCGATCGAGCGTCGGCGAGCAACCTCCCCCATCCGTCGGTAAGCGGTGCCGCAAACCGGAGAAGGCCCTCTGCGCCGGCGGCCGGCGCGCCGGGACCCGCCGGCAGGAGTCGCAGGAAGCTCAGGTTGGCCGTCAGTACGATCAGATCGACAGAGAGGTCGAGAAGCCGCGCCCCGTAGCCGCGGGCCAGGTTCGGCAACACGTGTCGGGACAGCTGCTCGAGCGGGCCTTCTCCAATCGAGACGCCGTAGCGCACAAAGTCGGTCTTCCGCAGCACCACACCATAGTCGCGGGAGTCCGCGAAGAACCGCACCGCCGCTGCAACGACGAGCGCGACGAACACGGGAAGACCGGGCACCTCCGAGAGACCGACCACGAGCACGACGACGAGAATGGACGGGAAGACGTGCACGTACGCCATCGCTCGGTCCAGGGTATGGGAGCGGAAGTAGCCGGCGACAATTCCGAGCAGGCTCCCGACGGATGAGCCAACAAAAGCCGCCACGAGTACGACGAGCAGGAATCGGCCCTCGACCAGCGTGCGAAGGAAGTAGTACCAGATCAGAACGGGATGCTCGCGAAGGTTCGGGCGGAACATCACCTGTACCGGTGGACGCTCGGGCGGTGGGAGCAGCCACGGCAGAACGACGAGTGCGCACACGCACGCGCAGACGATCACCGTACCGGGACGGATCCGGTCGAACCAGCCCCGGGCCGGCGGTCGCTGCAGACTTCCTTCCGCGCCGGGCGCCATTGCGATCTCCGGTACCGGCGGTCGACCGACTCCAGAAGCTCCACGACGCCGTATCAGCAGACCCACGAGGCATGTGGCTGCGGCTCCTGCAATGATGCGCCCCGCGACGGCTGCCTGACTCGTTGTGCCCAGCGGCGGATACAGGAACGCACCAAGGAGCATGACAGCGACGCCTGCGCATATCGTGCGGGTGATCTGCGCCTGTTGGTCCGTGTCCGCCGTCCGGTGCGAGGGCACGAGCCAGAGTCCTCCAAGACGAAAGACGAGCTGGAGCAGGACTGTGACGGCCCCGATGTACACCAAAGCCGCCTGAGCCACGGTAAAGGCCTCTTCACGACGCATTCCCCAGACGCCCGTGTACGGTTGTACGGTGTAGAAGCCGATACCGGTATACCGGTAGGCCAGCTCGACGATGACGAGGTAGGTCACGAACAGGGGGAGATTCGCGGCGAGGTCGGACAGGAGACGCGCGAGCAGCGGACGCCGGATATGATAGGCGAAGAGCCGGGACGGGCTGAGTCCGTGAGACCTCGCTATCGTCACGTACTCGGCGAACCGCAGCTCCCTGACGATCAGCAATCCTGAGCGAACGAGCAGGAGCGCCGGAAAGAGCGTGAGCGTGAGCCAGGGCAGGAAGTAGTGCCGCAACAGATCGACCGCCCGCTCCGCCGGACCCAGGTCGTCGAACCTGGCGCTCGAGGTCCCTCCCACGGGGAACCATCCGGTCTCAGAGGCCACGATGAAGAACAGCATCGCGAGTACGGCGATGGGCAGGGAATACGCCAGCGATCCGATTCGCTCGAGTCGTCTGACCGCCCGCTCACGGTAGCGGACGAAGTTCCATCGAGCGAGCAGGTATCCCGCGAGTACGGATGCCGCCATCGCGCCGGCGAACAGCGCGAGCGTTCGCACGAGCGCCGGCCGGATGAAGAACGCCGTCTTCACGCCATGCGGAGTGACGCCGGGCTGCAGCAGGAGCAGGCCGCGCAGGTACTGCCAGTACCGGTACAGCGGATGGTACGCGGCCTCGGTTGTCCGAAGGGCGATCTCGTACACGAGAAACGTAGCGGTCAGCAGAACGAGCAGCCGCAGGCACGCGTCGGCTACCAGCATGATACTCCGGTTCGCTGTGCGATCAGCCATCGAGCACCTGCCTGTTTCCCGACCAGCCTGCGGCCAGCATCAGCTCCCGGCCGTACGCGGATCCGGGGCGCCGGAAGAACTCATCCGCCGGGCCGTACTCCTGGACAACGCCGCCCTGAAGGACGAGCACCGTGTGGGCGACAAGACGGACCACGGCCAGATCGTGCGAGACGAAAATGAGCGCGAAGCCGAGCTCGGAGACGAGGGTCCGCAGCAGATTGATGACGCCGGCCTGGACGGAAACATCGAGCGCGGAGACCGGCTCATCGGCGAGCAGTAGCCGCGGCGGATCGACGATCGCCCGGGAGATGGCAATCCGCTGCTTCTGACCGCCCGAGAACTCGGACGTCGGCCTGGCGGCGACAGCCGTTGCCAGTCCACAGGCGGCCAACGCGTCGCGTGCCGCGCGCCACCGGGAACGCCGGTCGCCCGCGCCGAGGTGCTCGAGCGGCTCGGCGACTGCACGCCAGGCGCAGTAGCTTGGATCAAGCGCCCCGGCGGGGTTCTGAAACACCGTCTGTATCCGCTCCCGGTACGGTCGGAACTCCGGTTCGGTCATTCGGCTGACATCAATCCCGTCGAGCTCGATTGACCCGATCGCCTCGGGCTCGAGCCGCAGCAGCGCCCGAAGCAGGGTGCTCTTGCCGGCACCCGTTTCGCCAATGACTCCCAGTACCTCACCGGCGTCGACCGCGAGCCCCACGTCGCGAAGCGCGTCGATCCGGCCTGTCTCGCGCCCAAGGAATATGCCCCGCCTGATACGGTAGCTGACCGTGAGCCCTTCTACCCGCAGCACCGGGACACCGTCGAGGGCTCGTGTCGTCCCGTAGGTCCGAGCCGACTCGATACCCGGCGAGGTCGGGCTCCCGTGCTGCGGGTGAACACAACGGACGCGTGTCGGGCCGACCGATCGCGACGCTGGCACCGCCTCACTGCATGCCCGGTCGGCCAGATCGCAGCGGGCGGCGAACGGACAGCTCCTGAGCGGTCGGTCGATGACCGGGGCGGATCCGCGGATACCCTCCACGTGGCGTACCGATGACGACAACCGGGGCACTGCCGCAAGCAGCCCTCTGGTATACGGATGGGCGGCGTGCGCGGCGACCTCGCGCGGCTCCCCCTCCTCTACGACGAGACCTCCGTACATAACCAGGAGTCTCTCGCACATCCCGGCAGCCAGGTCGAGGTCGTGCGTGACCAGAACGAGTGACAGCCCCTCGGTCACCCGCAGCCGCTCGAGCAGCTCGAGAATTCTCGTCTGGGTCGTCACATCGAGGCTCGAGGTGGGCTCATCGGCGATGAGTACCCGTGCCCCGGTAGCGAGCGCGAGCGCGATGGAGATCCGCTGGCACATTCCGCCTGAGAACTCGGCCGGCCAGGCGTTTCTGCGCAGCGGGTCGATCCCGACCTCGTCAAGCAGTGCGCTCGTCCGTTCGCTCGCCCGTGCCGGCTGCATGCCGCGGTTGAGCAGCACGCGGTCGATCTGCGTCCCGACGGGAACGTGCGGGTTGAGCGCACCGATCGGGTCCTGTCCTACGAGCGCCATGCCGCCCCGCATGCCCGCATGCCCTTCGCGGTCACCGGCCACATCGGTACCGCTGAGCCGGATGATGTCCGCACTCACGGTTGCGTATTCGGGGAGCAGACCGAGCAGTGCCCGACAGGTAACGCTCTTGCCGCTTCCGCTCTCACCGACCAGTCCGATGCTCTGCGCCTCGCGCAGAATCAGGTCGACGCCGTTGACCGCGTGAACCGTCCCGCGTCGGGTGGCAAATGACACCTGCAGGTTCCGCACCTCAACGAGAGGCTCCGAGTCTTGCTTTGGCGGTTCGGTCGGGGTACGATGGTCCATCATGTACGCAGAGCTTACCCTCTCCGGGTCCTACCGCGATACGGACCCGCAAGTCAAGTCTCTCCTGGCGCTCTCCACGCGGGATACCTTCGTTTTCACCACCTTCGTGCGTACCTGCGCCGCCGTGCGCGCAGATCGCCGCGTACGGCGAGTGCTCGTGCACGTCACGCCAACATTCAACGCGCCAATGCCGGCCGCGCTCGAGGAGATCCGTCGCGAGCTCGTACGCCTGGCCGACGCGGGCAAAGAGCTCGTCTTCTACGCCACCGAGTACCGAGATGCCCACCTCTACCTGGCCTCCGCCTGCTCGAAACGAGCGTTGCATCCACTCGGCTCGATCCGGTGCACCGGGATCGCCCGCACCAGCCTCTTCTTCAAGCGGTTGGCCGACCGCCTGGGCATCCGATTCCAGATCGTGCGCCGCGGAAAGTACAAGAGCGCTGCCGACCGGTTCCGGCTCGAGACCATTGATCCGGCCAATCTCGAGCAATACCAGCGCTGGATCGACCGCGCGGCATCGGTGATCCACGGCGCGATCGCCACCGGATGCGGCAAGACACCGGCGGATGTTGACGTTCTCCTTGCGGGCCGAACGCTCGACGCCGCTGAGGCGCTGCGCGAGGGGTGGGTCGACGAGACAACGACCGTGGAGTCGCTGCGCGATTCGTGGAGTGACGAGAAGATTCGGCGCCGCAGGGCCAGAACGCCTCGCTCGATCGGACGGGGAAAACGTGTGGCCGTGCTGTGTTTCGAAGGTGCGATCATCGAGGGACGCAGCAGGATGAGCCCCCTCATTGGACAGGCCGTTGGTTCCGAGACCTTCGTGAAGCAGATCAACGCGCTGCGCAAAAGCCGCAGGGTTCGAGCCGTGGTGCTGCGAGTCAACTCCGGCGGAGGATCGGCGATCGCGAGCGAGGACATCCGAAGCGCCCTCGCACGGCTTCTCGCGGACAAGCCCCTCCTGGTCTCGATGTCCGGGGTTGCCGGTTCAGGCGGGTACTGGATCTCGATGACCGGGTCGCGGATCTACGCCTGCGCCACTACGCTCACCGGAAGCATCGGCGTGATCAACATTGCCGTTGACGCGGGAGCGGCGCTTGCGGAGCAGGGCATCACGAACTCTGTCATCAAGACCCACGAGCATGCCGACGCGGGAAACGGGCTGCGCTCGCTCACACCACAGGAGATCGAGGACCTCGACGCACAGGTCGCCTCCGTCTACGATCGGTTCCTCGAGCTCGTCGCGGACTACCGGAGCATGGATCGTGAGGGGGTGCATGAGCGCGCACAGGGTCGCGTCTGGGCGGGTGAGGATGCCGTCGAACAGCGCCTGGTCGACCGGATAGGCGGGTTGAGCGATGCGGTGGAGGAGGCGCGAAGCGTCGCAGGACTTCGGCGGGCGAAGATCGTCTTCGTACCTCGCCCTCGACGGTCCTTGTTCGAGCGCCTCCTCGCGCGGGGGAGCAGTTCGGCGGCCCTGCATTCACGTTCCCTGTTTCCGGCCGCAACGACCGCCGCCGCGCTGACGCGACTCGCGAATCGCCCGATGCTGCTCGAGCCCGCCGGCATCGCGGCTGGGCACCTACTCGACCCGTGGGGCCTCGACCTGTTCGATGCAGATCTCCAGGTCGAATAGCCGGTACCGTCCCACGTAGTCTGCCGCTTCATTGGGCAGGTCACCGAGTCTCGTGCGGTACTCCTGTATCGTGCGGTACTGTCGCCGGTTGAGCACAACCCGCGAAACCTGGCGGCCGGCCTCCGCCAGCGCAGCGCGCTGGCGGTAGACCTCTACGATGAGCTCCTGGGCTGCGCCGGCGTCCGCAGGAACCTCCGACGCGGACTCGCCGCCCATTGATCAGCCGAAAAGACCGCCGAGAAAGCTCAGCAGGTTGTACTCCTGGAAGACGCTCACCGCGATCAGCGAGACGACCGCCATGATCTTGATCAGGATATCGAGCGACGGGCCTACGGTGTCCTTCAGGGGGTCACCTACCGTATCTCCCACGACACCGGCCGAATGCGCCTCCGAACCTTTTCCTCCGTGATGTCCGTTCTCGATGTACTTCTTCCCGTTGTCCCACGCTCCACCTGCGTTCGCCGTGAACAGCGCGAGCATGACCGCGGACAGCGTCGTGCCGATCAGCAGCCCGCCCACGAAATCCGGACCCAGCAGGAAGCCGGTCAGCAGCGGTGTGAGGACCGCGATGAGCGCCGGACCCTTCATTTCGGCGAGGGCACCGGCGGAGGAGATCTCAATACAGAGGCGGTAATCCGGTTTGGAGTCTCCGGTGAGAATGCCCGGATCCGCCTGGAACTGGCGGCGCACCTCGTCCACCATCTTGCGCGCGGCATTCGCCACGGCCTCCACGAGGATGCCCGAGAAGAGGTACGGAAGCGCGGCGCCGATGAGTCCGCCGGCAAGCGTCAGCGGGTTGATCATGTCGAGCAGGAGCTCGTACGCCCCGTGCACGTTCTCAGGGCCTGCCTGCGAGTAGAGGTACGAGGCGAAGAGCGACAGCGCGGCGAGCGCCGCCGACCCGATCGCAAAGCCCTTGCCGATCGCGGCGGTGGTGTTGCCCACCGAGTCGAGCTCGTCGGTGATCTCGCGGACGTGCGGATCGAGCTTGGACATCTCGCTGATGCCTCCGGCATTGTCCGCGATGGGACCGTAGGTGTCGACGGAGACGGTCGCGACCACGAAGCTCAGCATGCCGATCGCCGCCATCGCCACGCCGTAGAGTCCGGCAATCGCGTTCGCGCCGATGACTGCAACGGCGAGCATCAGAATCGGGAAGAAGACCGACTTCATACCGACGGCGAGCCCCTGGGTGATCGTCAGCGCGGTCCCCTGCCGGCTCGCGGCGGCGATCTTCTGCGTCGGCTTGTAGTCGTAGCTCGTGAAGTGCTCGGCGATCTGTCCGATCACGATACCGCTCACGATTCCGAGAATCGCGGCAAACCACGGCGAGAGCGCCCCAAGGCTGAAGCCCAGAATGGGGGTGAAGGTCTCATCCCGGAAGAGTACCCATGTCAGAACACCGGTTCCGATCACCGTCAAAATCGCGCTCAGCCAGGTTGATACGTTCAGCTCCCGATGCGGCCGGTCCGACGCCTTCTTGAGCAGGAGGACCAGGATACCGACCATGCACGCGACCACGCCAATGGATGCGAACATGATGGGATACGTGATCAACTTGCCGACGAGGCTCTCGCTCATCGGCTGCGGGGCCTGGCTCGTGGTGTAGTACATGTAGGCGGCCAGGACGACGCTCGAAATGAGCGATCCGACGTAGCTTTCCAGGAGGTCGGCTCCAAGCCCGGCGACGTCGCCCACGTTGTCGCCCACGTTATCCGCGATGGTCGCGGGGTTCCGCGGGTCGTCTTCCGGAATATGCGCCTCGGTCTTGCCGACGAGGTCCGCGCCCATGTCCGCGGCCTTCGTGTAGATGCCGCCGCCCACGCGGTCGAACATGGCAATGATGGAGCACCCGAGCGCGTAACCGGAGACGGTCATCGTGAACGGGATGAAGTTGATCCCGATCCAGTTGATCTCGATCACGAGTCCGTCCACACTCGTCTGGCCCATGAGGAGTCCAAAGACCACGTAGATCAACCCGAGCCCGAGCAGGGCGAATCCGCCGACGGAGAGCCCCATGACGCTCCCTCCGCGGAATGCGACCTGCAAGGTCTGCCCGAGGCTCCCCGTTTCGCGGGCACGGTTCGAAACGCGCACGTTCGACAGCGTGGCTATCTTCATCCCGACCCATCCGGCCGACGCGCTCATGAAGGCGCCGAGGATGAACGCGACACCCGTGTACCACGACACGACCACCCCGAGCAGAACGGCGATGATGCTCGCGATCCCCAGGATGACCTTGTACTCGTGCGTGATGAAGGCATCCGCACCATCCTGGATCGCCGCGGCGATCTCCTGCATGAGCGGCGTGCCGGTGTCGAGTCGTTTGACACCGTAGAAGTTGACGGCGGCAAAACTGAGTGCGCCGACAACAGCGACTACTACAAATCCTATCATAGTGGGCTTCCCTTACTGTGGTTTTCTTGGCGGCGATTCGCCTTCGCGACGCATTCTATCATACATTGTTTTCACGCATCAATTCGTGAGGGGTTCATTGTGCCGGACGCGACGAGAAACGACTGGGACAGTTTCACACCTCAGGAGCGCGCCGTCATAACCTTCCTCCGCCGGGACGGTGAAGTGCTCCTGATTCACAAGAAGCGCGGGCTGGGTGCCGGGAAGATCAACGGGCCCGGGGGACGGATAGAGCCGGGAGAGACGGCGGCGCAGGCCGCGGTGCGGGAGACCCGTGAAGAAGTCGGCATCGACGTGCGCCTGCCCGTAGAGCACGCAACGCTGCACTTCGTGTTTCGTCACGGCTATTCGTTGACGGTGTACGTCTTCGTCTCAGAACGGTTTGCGGGCGCTGCGGAGGAGACGGACGAGGCCGTCCCCTTCTGGGTCCCGCTCGACGCGATTCCGTATGGACGAATGTGGGCCGACGACGAGCACTGGCTGCCGGTCGTTCTTGCCGGTAAGTATGTGGAGGGACGCTTCGTCTTCGACGGTGACGCGATGGTCTGGTCAGACCTGACCGTCCGTGACCCGTAGTCCCGATACGCCGACGGCTCCTTCCGGGGTCGACTGTTTGACGCGATACATGGCGGCATCCGCCGCGTTGAGCAGCGTCTCGTAGTCTTTGCCGTGCTCAGGGTAGAGGCTGACGCCGACACTCGCATCGATCCTGCAGACCTGCCCGTCCACCTCGATCGGTTCGCGTATCGCCGCGAGAACCTTCTCGCCAATCGCCTTCGCATCTTCGGCGCACCCTACCTCGTGCACCACGAGAACGAACTCATCGCCTCCTATGCGCGAGACGGTATCGGACTCGCGGACGGTCGCGCGCAGGCGCTCGGCGATGCTGACGAGCACCCGGTCACCGGCCTCGTGTCCGAACGTGTCGTTGATTGGCTTGAAGTTGTTCAGGTCAATGTAGAGCAGCCCGAATACCGCGGACCGACGTCGAGCGAGCGCGAGATGCTCGCGAACGAGCTCCGCAAGCAGTCGTCGGTTCGGCAGCTCCGTCAGCGTGTCGTGGTTTGCCATGTGCGCGATCTGTTCATAGGCGCGCTGCAACTGGTGCTTCTCCTGCTCAAGGGCACGGTTCAGTTGTTCTATGGTCTGCAGCTTTCTCGCATTCTCGAGAGCGATGGCGATGTAGGGCGAGAGCAGCCGAAGAATGCCCATCCTCTCGGCGTCGTACTGGTGTTTCCGGCCGCTTTGCAGCGTGAGCACACCGATGATCCGCTCCTCGACCTCGAGCGGCAGAAACACCATTGACCGGCAACGCTTCTCGGTAACCGGTTTTCGCTCAGTGACGTACCGATGATCGTGTCGGTCGGCGTCGTTCAGGCAGATCTCGTCTCGGTTGCGCACGACCCAGCCGGCGAAGCTCTCAGTGCTGGATACCGGCACCGTGAACGGGGTGATACGCTGGCCGTCTTCGATAAGAAGCGCGAAATCGAGCGTCTCGCTCTCTTCACGGAGGAAGGCGATCCCGAAGACGTCCACGCTCATCAGGTCGCTCAGGCGATCGTGCAGCCGCTGCGTTATCTCGTCGAGATCGAGCGTCGACGTCAACTCTGAGCCTATGCGGTGCATGAGCTGCAGCTTGGCATTCGACGCTTCGAGCGCCTCCGACTTCTCCCGCAGATCGACGTTTCGGAGGTTGACGATCTTTGCCTCCATCCGTGCCTGATCGGTTTCGTGTCTCGCCTGAAGGGTCCGGACTCGACGGGCAGTCTCCTGCCCGCTGCGGTCACGCTGCACCGAGAGGCACCACCGCATGACTTCCAGCGCTCTCGCCGAGTCGCCGGCTTCCTCGAGTCGGTCGGCGAGGGTGCGGATCCGGTCACTCGACGTCATTGTCGCGTCGGTTGACGCGGCGAGATCCATCGCGTGTCGCAGATGCTCCTCAGCCTCATCGAGCCGTCCCGTTTCGATCAGAATCTCCGCGAGGCTTTCGGTCGTTGCAATCACACCGGCCGGATAGTCTATCTCGGCGAACCGGGAGATGCTCTGGAGGTGCAGCTCCTCCGCGGTTTTATCATCGTCGGATCGGCCGCGGCGGTAGAACTCGAGTCGACCAAGCTGAGTCAGCGCCTCCGCCTCGGCAACCAGATCGCCGGCGGCGACGGCGAGGTCGACCGCGTCTGTGAGAGCATCATCTGCGCGATCGAACTCGCCGTTCTCGAGAAAGATACGACCGAGGTTCATCCGGATGACCGCAAGCATCCCGTCGTCCTGGAGGTCCGACGCGAGGTCGAACGCCTCTGTATAGCAGTTGGAGGCCAATGCGAAGTCGCCTCGTTCACAGTGGAGCTCGCCGAGATTGTTGAGCGCTGCGATCCGGCGCCGTACGCTGCCGGTCTGTTCCGCGATCCCGAGCGTCTGTTCCCAGATCCGTTGCGCCTGATCGTACTCCCCTATGCGGAACGAGAGCACTCCCAGCGCGTTCAGCGTCTTGGTCATGCCGTCGAGGTCGTCGAGCGAACGGAACTGTTCCTCCGCTACGGTCAGATGGCTCACGGCCTTCTCGTATCGGCCGAGGTTAATGAGTGCCCACCCGGCGTTCAGATGAGCGGTAGCCGCCCCCGTTTCGATCGCCTGGTCTTTCGCGTACTGGAGAGCGTCGTTGGCGAGCCGCAGCGAGAGTCCCGGGTTGCGTTGGGACATCTCCCAGGATTGCGTGTTGAGCGCCTGCACTCGCTCGGCGGCTGCGGACGACCGCGTATCTGCAGACAGAACGTCCTCCCGTTCTTAGTATAGACGGCGACACCCACCGAGGAAAGCGCCTTTCCTCTGGGTTTATTTTCGCGCATGGCGTACAATTCCGGTGACACCCGTGCCCTCCCGAGGTGTTCTACAGACGTGAGGAGCGGCACCAGGATGGAGCTGTGGCAATCGATGTCGAAGCCTACTACCGCAGATATGCCGCCATGGTGCTCAGACGCTGCAGATTCATGCTGCGGGACGAGGAGGCAGCCCTGGATGCGATGCAGGACGTCTTCGTCGAGCTTCTGCGACGGGAGGACGACCTCGTCCACAGCGCGCCGTCGAGCCTGCTCTACACGATCGCTACGCATGTCTGTCTCAACCGTCTGCGAAGCTCGAAACGCCGGCCGGAGACTCGCGATGACGAGATACTCCTGTCCATCGCCGGCGACGAGAGTCCGGAGGATCGGACGCTCTCGAGCCATTTCCTTGACCGACTCTTCCGGCGAGAGCCTGACGGCACGAGAACCATCGCGGTCCTCCACTATGTGGACGGACTCACCCTTGAGGAGACGGCTGCGCAGGTCGGGCTCTCGATCAGCGGCGTGCGCAAGAGACTGCGCCGACTCCGAGCGCGCAGCCTCGAGCTCAGGGACATATGAGGCGTAGATGAGCACAGAACGAGTCCCGGAGCTCCTGATCGAACAGTATCTGCTTGGCGAGCTCTCGCCGGAAGCGGCCGCGCGTGTGGAGCGCTCGATCGGCTTCGAAGAGCGGGTCGAGATGATCCGCCGGGACAACGACTCATTCGCCAGGCGCTATCCGGCCGGAGTCTACGCGGCACGCATTCGCAACCAGTACGACGCCGGAGCGCGAACGCAAAAGCACGCTCGTCGACGCGCTCGCGTCGTACGCGTGCTGACACTCGCCCTCCCCGGCGCGGCTGCGATGCTGGCGATCGGGATCCTCCTCTTCGGAGGGAGAGGCGACGGGTTCGTTGCTTCCGGTGATCCCCAGGCCGAGATAACGAGACTCAAGGGGGCGCAGCCGGGCATCTCCCTCTATCGCGCCGACCCGACGGTCGACGGCGGGGTGCAGCGGCTCAGTGACGGCGAACGTGCCCGACCAGGCGACGTCGTGCAGCTCGCCTATCAGGCAGCCGGCGCCTCCTACGGGATGGTATTCAGCATCGATGGAAGCGGCGCTGTGACCCTGCACTACCCGCCGAGTCCGGCATCATCACCGGCGCTGACGCCCGGAGGGGAGCAGCCGCTGCCCTACGCATACCGGCTCGATGACGCCCCCCGGTTCGAGACATTCTACTTCATCACCTCCGAGAGTCCGTTCGACGTATCAACTCTCCTTGCCGACCTTCACGGCCAGGCCGCACACATCGCCGGCGACCCCGACCGGAGTCCGGACCTCCCGCGACACTTCGAGATCCGGACGATCACCATTCGAAAGGGAGAGTAGATGCGTCGGTCAACAGCCCGGGTAGCGACAGCGATCGTACTCTTTCTGGGCATGCTCGTTGCCGCCACCACATGGGCTCAGGAGATGCCGGTGCGCCGGTACGGTCTGTTCGTGGGCGCGAACGACGGAGGCCGTGGCCGGGTGACGCTTCGATGGGCGGTGTCCGACGCGCGCCGGCTTGCCGACCTCATGACGGAGATCGGCGGCATCCACCCTCAGGACAGGTATGTTCTGACCGACCCGAGTGTGCGTGACCTCGAGCTGCAGTTCGAGCACCTCTCGCTGCGCCTTGCCGCAGACCGGCAGCGGGTGCGGAGAGCCGAGATCGTGTTCTACTACTCCGGCCATTCCGACGAGTACGGGCTGATGCTTGGCGAGGATCATCTCGCGTATGACGAGCTGCGTCGCATGATCAGCCTGCTCGCCGCGGATGTCAGCATCGCGATACTCGACTCCTGCGCATCCGGAGCCTTCACCCGCCTGAAGGGTGGCGCTTTCACCCGCCCCTTTCTGATTGACGAAGGGACCTCAGTGACCGGACACGCCTTCCTTGCTTCGAGCAGCGCCGACGAGGCGAGCCAGGAGTCGGACACGCTCGGCTCGAGCTTCTTCACCCACTACCTCGTCAGCGGATTGCGTGGAGCCGCAGACACGAGCAACGACGGGAGGGTTACGCTCGACGAGATCTACCACTATGCCCGCGAAGAGACGCTGCAGCGGACGCTCGGCACCCTTGCCGGTCCGCAGCACGCGAGCTTCGATTTCCAGCTCACCGGATCAGGCAGTCTCGTACTCACAGATCTGTCCGACATCACCTCGGCAATCGTCCTCGACCGGTCGATGTCCGGCCGACTCTTCGTTTCCCGAGAGCACGGGGGGCTCGTCGCAGAGGTTCGAAAGGATGAGGGGAGGGAGCTGCGGATCGCCCTGCCGAGCGATACCTACATACTCACGCTCCAGGGCGAAGACCGCAACTACCAGCATCGTGTGAGCCTTGGCTCCAACTCCTTCGTCCGTGTTGGTCCTCGGGATTTTCGCGTCACGTTGCTCGATCGCACCCGACTGCGCGGAGCGGAACCGTCGCCGGTCCCGCTGAGAGTGACGATGATGCCCGAGGTCGCCCTCCGCGGCAGCGATCCCTACCAGACGACACTCTCGATCGGCCTGCTGATTGGACGCGCCTATAGAGTGAGGGGCGGGCAGATCAGCAGCGTCTTCAGTATCGCCCACGAGAACCTGTCCGGCATCCAACTCTCCGGAGCAGGCAATTCCGTTGGCGGAGACCTCGTCGGGGTCCAGGCAGCCGGCGTCTTCAACGTCGTGGGGGGTGACTCGCTGGGCGTTCAGGCAGCCGGTGTGTTCAACAGGGTGGAGGGCACAGGCGCTCTTCTCCAGAGCGCAGGAGTCTTCAACGTCGCGACGGCGGATTTCGCGGGCGTGCAAACCGCCGGTGTCTTCAACGTCGCCGATGGCACGCTCGCCGGGGTGCAGACCGCCGGCGTCTTCAACCGCTCCGGCGCCACCAACGGCGTGCAGATCGCGCTCGTGAACGTTGGAGGAAACGTGAACGGAGCCCAGGTTGGGCTGGTGAACGTCGGGAATCGGGTTGTGGGCACGCAGATTGGTCTCGTCAACGTCTCCCGCGAGATGTACGGTGTTCCTGTTGGGCTGGCGAGTTTCGTGGAGGAGGGCATTTCCAACGCGAGTATCTGGTGGGAGGGCGACGAACGAACGTGGGTCGGCGTGCAGAACGGCAGCAATATCTTCTACACGCTGGTCTTTGCCGGCATCGAGCGAGGCGGACGCTGGCGCGACCTCGACGGGTTCGGCGCCGGCGCCGGGGTCGGGTTCCGGGTTACGCGTCGGCCCTTCTACATCGACGTCGATGCCGCCTGGAAGCGGATATCCGACGGCGTGGACCCTCAGGAACGATTCTCTGCGCTCTTCGACCCGAACCGCGGGGCCTCCTTCCCTTCGGCCCGCATCATGGCGGGCATTGCGATAGGAGACGGGTTCGGGTGGTACATGGGCGGCAGCTTCGACGCCGCGGGGCCTTTCTCGTCCGACACGATCGGTTACTTTGAGGGCAGGGAACACCCGATTCCTTTGTTCGGGAACACGGCGCTCTATCCCAGGTTCTTCACCGGGTTGCGGTTCTAGCTGTCCTGCTGGAACTCCTGGTACGCGCGGATCGTCTGCAGCTGCCGCAGCTTGCGAATCGCTTTTTCCTGGAGTTGACGCACGCGCTCGCGGGTGATTCCAAGCCTCTCGCCGGTTTCCTCCAGCGTGTAGGGCCCTTCAGACCCGATTCCGAATCGCAGCTTGATGATGTGTTTCTCACGCGCCGTCAGCGCCGACAGCGCGTCCTGGATGTGTTCGCGAACGCCATCGCGATATGCGCTCTCCACCGGCGCGAGCGACGCGTCGTCTTCGATCAGATCGGAGAGTCTCGTGGAGTTCTCGTCGTCCACCGTGACGTCGAGACTGGCCGCGTCCTGCGCGAAACGGCTGACCTCCTCGACGCGCTCCGGGTCGCACCCGAGACGCTCGGCTATCTCCTGCACGCGCGGCTGGCGTCCGAGCTCGTCGGTCAGCTGCCGGCTCACCGAAAAGCAGCGCCGGATATGGGTCAGCATGTGCACGGGAATCCGGATGACCCGCCCCTTATCGGCGAGCGCCTTCACGATCGCCTGCCGGATCCACCATGTGCCATAGGTGCTGAAACGACACCCCCTGCGGTAGTTGAACCGGTCGACCGCCTCTATCAGCCCGATGTTCCCCTCGTCTATGAGATCGAGCAGCCCCAATCCCTGGTGCTGGTACCGTTTCGCGATCGAGACGACAAGGCGAAGATTCGACTGAACCATCGTATGCTTCGCCTCGTGGTACTCGGCTTTCAGCGCGTCGAGCTCCGCGGTATTCCGCCGGGCCGACGACTCCATCTCGGAAATCCGGCTCTTGAGCTCTGATATTCGCATCGCGAGCGACTGCTCCTCCCGCGCGCTGAGCAGGGAGTAGTCAGATATCTGCTGCAGATAGAAGGCGAGCGGGTCGGCACCGTCATATGCTGTTGGCGAGCGCAGAACGCCGGCTCGCGGAGTAGCATCGGTCTTCGTCGACTCGCTCATACTTCCTCTTCCTGTCTACGCAGCACCTCAGGGCAGTCAGCCCCGCGGTGCGGTCTCCGGATCCACGTATCGGTTGTTGCGCCAGACGGTGAACAACACCATCGGTGTTTCAAACGCCGGCGAGAAGCCGACGGTTCCGAGCGTTGTACCCCCGTCAACGCGATCGCCCCTGCCGACGTGCACACGATCGGCTCCGGCGTATCCGTACAGATACCCGTTCTCGCCGCGAATCAGAATCAGCTTCCCGAAACTGCTGAACGGCCCGATATACTCCACCACACCTCGCGACACCGAGCGGAACTCGTCGCCGACGCTCCCGCGCATGACCACCCCGGGGAACTTGCCGTCCCACACTGTGCGAGCTCCCGGGTGCGGCCAGTCGGGAACGCGTTCCACCCGCGCGGGGTCGGCGGGAACCGGGATCACCCCGCTCCGTGACGGATCGCCGCGCTCGGACGCCGTATCGCGCTCGGGAGCTCGATCCGTTGCGTCCCCGGGTGTCGCGACGGATCCCGGCACGACCAGGACGTCGCCCGGACGAACAACGTCGTCGCGCCCGAGGTTGTTGGCCGCGAGGAGTTCGAGCCAGTTGACTCCAAGCTTCCGGGCGATCGAGAAGATGTACTCGCCGCTCTGTACGACATATGTTCCCGGGATCCGGATTCGGGCTCCCACCGAAAGCCGTGTGGGATCGGCTATGTCGTTGTGCCGCAGCAGGTGGTCCACCGATACGCTGTAGCGCCTTGCGAGCGTATAGAGCGTCTCTCCCTGCCGCAGCACGTGGACCTGTTCTTCCGCCGGCAGCGTCACGGCGAGAAGGAGGAGCGGCAGGACGGTCAGGATGCGTTTTCTCGCCATTTCGTCGATTACATTCTCGGTGGTGAGCGGCGGAAAGTGAAGCCTTTTGCTCTTTGATACGCCGTGGTAGGATGCCGCGTGCTGACACGATGTGGGCTTCCCGGCGCCCTCCTTGCGATCTTCCTCTTCCTGATGGTGCTCATCCCCGGTGCGGCAGCGCTTTCGGATGGGCCTGTCCCGTCGGACGTGCTCGCAGACGCCCTCGAGGTATCACGGCGGGGGGAGTCGCCTCTGTTCGCGGTCGGCAACCTGGCGCTGCACGAGGTCTCGTACGCTTCGCTTCCCGCCCTCCTCTCCTTCTCGCTCGAGGGAGAGCGGACCCGCGCGATCGTGGTCTCCTTCGACGCACGCGAAGGCGATCCGGATGGTCTGAGGCGTGACGCCGACCGTGTGCTCAAGCGTCTGCGCGTGCGGTACGGACCGCCTGCCTCAGTCACCAGAACCGCCGGGGAGTTCAAGACCCACGTATGGCGCGAAGGCCCGCGAATCCTTGTCCACACGGTTGTCTTCACGCCGGGGCTCGAGCGCCACTACATCGAAGCCAACATGGGCACCCGCGATGAGTGAGCAGGCGCGCGACCCCGGGAGCCGGCGGATCGACGACCCGTACCGGTGGCTGCGTGATCCGGGCTACCCGCAGGTTTCCGACAGAACGATCCTCGCCTGGCTCGAAGCCGAGAACGACTTCTACCGGCGCTACTTCGGGCCGCACGAGGAGCTCGTGGAGGGTCTTCTGAGCGAGCTCCGTGGGCGTGTTGAGCAGGAGTCGGAGTCGGTTCCCGTCCGCGACTCCGGATACGAGTACCAGTGGCGCTTCAGCGCGGGTGACGAGTACCGCGCTCACTACAGACGCCCGATCGGAACCTCAGACTGGGAGCTCTATCTCGACGAGCGGGAGCTCGCGCGCGGACACCAGTACTTTTCGCTTGGCGGAATGGACGTCAGCGACGGTTCGGTTCTCGCCTATGCCACCGATACCGACGGTGACGAGCGGTACGTGCTGCGGTTCCGCAGCCTCACCGGGGCTGCCGATCCTCCGGAGGCGATCGACAACACCATCGGCGAACCTGTCTGGATCCCCGGGACCGATCTCGTGCTCTATCTCGAGCTCACGCCCGAATGGCGCCCGTTCCGGGTGCGAGCACACCGTCTGTTCACCGCGACGAGCGACGATCCGGTCCTCTACGAAGAGGCCGATGAGGGGTTCTTCGTGGACGTCTGTCTGTCGCAGGATCGTCGCTTCGTTGTTGTTTCTACCGGCGATCACCAGACGAGCGAGGCACTGGTGGTACCCACGACCGATGTTCTCTCGCGCCCGCCGCTTCTCATCGCTGCGCGCCGCCCGGGTCACGAGTACCACGTGGATCACGCGCACGCGGCATTCTACATCCTCACGAACGACCGGGCCGTCAACTTCCGGCTCGTCACCGCCCCGGAGGACGCACCGGGCGAAGCGAACTGGCAGGAGGTCATTCCCGGGCGGAAGGAGGCCTACCTTCGAAGCTTCACGCCCTTTGAGGGCTTTCTGCTGGTGGAGGAACGCGCTGAGGCGACCGACCGGATCGTCGTGCATACCTACGAAGGGGATTCCCACCGGATCGACTTTCCGGAGCCACACTGCTCGGTGAGCGCAGCAGAGAACCCGGAATTCGCCGTCGACACGGTTCGGCTGCGCTACGAGTCGATGGTGAGCCCGCCAACGGTGTACGACTACGAGATACCTTCGCGACGTCTGACGCCTCGCAAGACACAGGTCATTCCTTCCGGTTACGACCGCTCGCGCTACCGGTCCGAGCGGCTCACCGCGACGGCGAGGGACGGCCGGGACCTCCCGATCTCGATCGTCTATCCGGACGGTTTCCCCACCGACGGCAGCGGGTGCGTCCACCTCTACGCATACGGCGCATACGGAGCCGGCACCCTTCCTCACTTCTCGACCGACCGGCTCTCACTGCTCAATCGCGGTTTCGCCTGCGCGATTGCGCACGTTCGTGGTGGAGACGAGCTCGGGTACGAGTGGTATCTCGACGGAAAGCTCGCGAACCGATGGAACACCTTCAACGACTTCGTGGACGCCGCAGAGCACCTGATTGAAGAGGGATACACGACAGCGGGGCGAATCTGCATCTCCGGAGGATCGGCCGGGGGCGAGCTCATAGGAGTCGTCCTCAACGAGGCCCCGCACCTCTGGGCCACCGCGGTGGCCCATGTTCCATTCGTCGACGTGCTCAACACGATGCTCGATGACTCCCTGCCGCTGACCCCTATGGAATGGCCGGAGTGGGGAAACCCGCTCACCGACCGCGACGCGTATGAGCTCATACGCTCCTACAGCCCGTACGACAACGTTCGACCGCAGCCCTACCCGCCCATTCTCGTGACCGCCGGACTCAACGATCCGCGCGTCACCTACTGGGAACCCGCGAAGTGGGTCGCTCGGCTTCGGGCGACGAAGAACGATCCGAACGTCGTTCTGCTGAAGACCAACATGGGCGCCGGACACGCGGGGAAGTCGGGCCGGTTCGAGCACCTGCGCGAGACGGCCGAAGAGCTCGCGTTCGTGCTTCTGGAGACAGGTCACGAGTCGTGAGCCTACACCAGTGCTCCCCCGGCCGAAAGCCGCGTTCTGACCTCCTCTGCCTCGAGATCGCGGCACCGGCCGTCTGAGGCGGCGGCGAACGCAGCCGCGACCCCTGCAGCCTCACCGATCGCCATGCATGTCCCCATCACCCGCGCGCCCGCCATCCCTTCATGGGTTGCGGATATGCAGCGTCCGGTGACGAGCACATTCTCAACGCCATCCGGGACCAGACACCGGTACGGAATGTCGTACCAGTCTCCCGCCGGCGGCGCAAGGCTGTTCCGCGATCGCATCCCCGACTCGTGCTCGGCCGCCCAGAAGGGGCAGGCCTCGGCGCGCGGACACTCGACCACGCACAGGTGGACCGGCCACGTATGGCCGAGCGGACAGTGGATATCGATCCACCACGAACCGCGGGCGATCGCATCGTCGTGTTTGCGCCCGGTCACGATGTCGTCACCGGAGAGGACGTAGGAACCGAGCGCCTGACGGCTCTCACGAGGGCCACCCTGCGCGGAGGTCGCGCGGAGGTAGACGCCGTCAAATCCCGGTTGTCCGCGCAGGAACCGCACGAACCTCTGAGCCTGCTCGCGGAACTCGATCTCCGCCGCCGTGAGATCCGCGACGTTGGCAGGATCCGCGGCGAACCTGGTCCGGTTCAGCGCGTAGTGGTCGGGCTGGATGGAGAGGTCCGACGCGATACCGCTGCCGTAGAAACGTATTCTGCCGGCCTCCATCTCTTTTTCGAGCCTCTCCCGCGCGCGTTCGGCCTGCTCCGCGGATATTCCCTCAATGCCACCGAGGTGGATAAACGAGCCCATCGACTCGACCGCCCCGTCGAACGCCCGCCCCTGGACGGTCCGCGCGCCGGCGCGAAACGCGACGTCTGCGTCGCCCGTTGCGTCGACGAAGGTCTTCGCCGCCACTGCCTCGCGGCCGGACTTCGACTCCACGAGGAGATGGGTCACCCGCCGACCGTCCGGCTCAGACCCGGTTACCGCGTCGGTCACCAGCGCATGAAAAAGGATCTGCACGCCTGACTCGAGCACCATCCGGTCGGCCACATACTTGAACGATTCCGGGTCGAACCGGACACCCCATTCGGTACACGCCTGTCGCCACTGCGGCGCGCCGCCTGCCGCGTGCATCCGCTCGGTCATCTCGCGCAGGATCCCCTCGACGATCGGGGTCTCACTGTCGTGCGCGGTGTGCGCGAGGATGGGCGCCACGAGACCCGCGGTCGCGAGGCCGCCGAGGAAGCCGTAGCGCTCGACGAGCAGGACCCGCGCTCCTGCTCGTGCCGCGGCGATCGCAGCCGGGACGCCACCGGGTCCGCCCCCGGCGATGACTACGTCGTACGTTCCTCTCACGGGGACCGACTGCTCTGGTAGGGTAATGCGTTCCATGCCCCATCGTACTCCCGAAAGCGGCAAACCGCAAACGGGCGCACTTGCCGAAGGGCGTCATTGGGTCTACCGTGAAGGTATGAGAAGGGTCGGGCCGACGCTGCTGTTCTTCCTTGCGGCCACCGCGACCTGGCCGCAGATCCCGGAGCGATCAGTCTCGCGGGACGAGAGTGAGATCAAGGACGTATTCCTGGCCTATATCGTGGGAATAATGCTCGAGGACCACGAGCTGGACGTCGACGGTCCAACGCTTCTGGACGTCTTCCCTGAGTTCGAGGGCAGTTCGCTGGATTTTCCCTTTCACGACATCGAACGGGTGCACCGCACCTCGTCACGTGAGGGCACGATGATCAGCGTGGACTTCGTCAGACCGCTTTCGTTTCCGGTTCCCGTCGACATCCTCGGGTACCACCCGGGGCGCATCTACACGACGCGACGAATCGTCTTCGACGAGTCTGCCGTCAGCGCTCACGGCGAGCTGAGCCACGTCCGCCTTCTGGTACGCAGGGAGGGGGAGATCGGCATCGACTTCGTCCGGTGGCTCGATCTGCTTCTCGGCTCGCTGCTCAGCGACGTTGACGCTCGTGTGCTCGCCGTCGCCGAACTCAACGGCCGCTGGTACGCGATCCTCGGGGGCGACACCCCGGATGGCGGCTCGATCGTCGGGGTTCTTGATCTGCTCCGCAACCGCATCCTGCTTCGCCCTCCCCGCGTGCTGCGCGACTTCGCGCTCGAGGCGCTCGAATCGCCCTGAGACGGGTCTCACGACAGCAGCCCGGCCTCCAGCAGGGAGACATAGGGCAAGGCGACAGTGGTGAGGTAGCCGGGATTCTGCCGGTGCGCGAGCTCGTCGTTGACGCACTCGTAGGCGCATTCCACCCCCGTCTCGTTCCAGCCCTCGCGCATCGCCCTCATGTAGTCCATGAAGAGATCGCGCGCCGCCGAACGGCTCACGAGCGAAAGCGCATGCACGTACCACCCAACCGGGTATCCCCAGTACGCCCCGTTCTGGTAGGTCCCGGAGGGAGGGATCGCGGAAGGCCAGCCGCGGTCCGGCAGCACATGACTGACCTGCCCGGCGCGAACGGCGGCGCCGGACTCGAACGCATCCAGCAGGGCGCGGCAGAGGTTGTTGGCGAGCTCGTCGTCGACGAATCCTCGATGAACCGCGAACGCGGTACCCCAGACGTCCGGCACATTGCCCGTTCCGGTTGCCGAGTGCAGCCAGATCTGTCCGCCGCAGGCGCGAGCGAAGTGCCGCGGGATGGAGTCTCGAATCCTCGCCGCTTCCGCGCGAAACGCTGAGGCCCGCCCGTCCTGGCCACACCCTTCACAGAGCGCCGCGAGCTTCAGGCACGACTCAAGACGAAGCAGGCTCGGGAAGAGCACCAGTCCGCGCTTGGCGATCGTGTCGTTGTAGCCCCAGTCGACCTGGTGACGATCCGCCCGCACGAGACAGAGCCCGCTCGTCTCATCCACCTCCATCGCGTGATGCGCGAGATCGCAGGCGAGCCAGACCGGGATCTCGCCCAGGGGGGTCCTGACCGGGCGCGAGCCCACCGACGGATCGCCGCTTCGGACCATCACGGCGTAGGCGGTGAAGGCGGGCCAGTACTGGTCGTCATGCGGAGGCAGGAGGCCGAAGTCCGGACCGCCCTGGCTCTCGCCGCTGTCGTAGGTCCCCGGGAAGTAGACCGGCGCCCCGTCCGTGTTGACATGGTCGGCCACGGCAAAGGGCGGAATCGTCGCGCCACTTGCCAGGAGCCTCGCCTCAGAACCGTTCATCGTCTCGCACAGGAGCGCGAGCCACCCCCACGCGTCCTCGGCTTCAGCGAGCCCTCCTCCGGCGATCCATGCCGGGTCGCGCGTCCAGAAGGCGGGGTACGTCGCGCGATCGGGCGTGTTCACGCCGGGCAGGAGCAGACTTCTCCCGGTCGCATTCCGGCCGGAGGAGATGGTCTGGTTGGGGCCGACGGTCGATCCGCGAACGAGCGCGAGCGCCATGTCGCGAAGCCGCGCGGCCTCGGTCCTGGTGACCACGGGTGCAGCATCCGTCATCGAGCTCCTCCTCACCGCTCATCGTAGTCTCACGCGCAGGAGTGAGCAAGCCGGCGGTTGCCGCATTCCGCGGTCGTGCCTATAGTGACGGCATGAACCCACTACACGACGCCGTCTGGATCAACGAGCCTCGCCGCCATGAGATTACCGATCACGTCGTTCGCATCGTCACCGATCCTCAGACCGATCTCTGGCAACGCTCGTACTACGGGTTCCGTAACGACAATGCCCCGGGTCTCCTGCTCGAGTCCGCGGAGAACTTCACGTTCACCGTGAGCGTTCGCTTCTCATACCGCAGGCAGTTCGACCAGTGCGGTCTCCTCATCTATCAGGATGCCGACTCCTGGTTCAAGGCGTCCGTCGAGTACGAGAGCGCCGACTTCTCGCGGCTTGGAAGCGTCGTGACGAACCACGGGCACTCCGACTGGGCGACCACGGACATCGACACGCCGTCGGAGATCCGGTACCGGCTGAGCCGGCGAGGTCCCGACTTCCTCGTCGAATCGTCGCGCGACGGCGGCACCGACGACGGCGGATTTACCCAGATGCGCGTGTTCCACCTCCACTGCCTGGGCGAGAGCACCGCGGAGATGGGCCGTAGCGACCCTCCCCTGCCGCCCGACCGGCCGGTGCGGTTCGGCGTGTACGCCTGCAGCCCGCTCGACGCGTCATTCGAGTGCGTCTTCGACGAGCTGCGCCTCGAGTCGTGCCTCTGGGAGTCGCATGCGCACGAGGGGTGAGCTCCGGTCTGCGCCAGACGGGTGTCTTCGCTGCGGGAGTGCTGTGCGCCTGCCGTTTTGCCGGTAGCGTGCGGCAGGCTGGAACGTCATATCTCAAAAACCAGGACCGCCTTCGCCCCATCCTTGTTCTCTACGGTGAAGGTACCGCCGAGTTGCTCACTCAACATCCTGACGATGCGCAGGCCGAAGCCGGAAGACTCGTTCAGGCTGAATGTTCGATCGAGACCCACCCCGTTGTCGTGAACCACGAGTGTGGCACGGGTCCCGTTCTTCCTGAGGCTGACGGACACACGACCATGTTCGCTTCGGCCGAACGCATACTTGACGGAGTTCGTCAGCAGCTCGTTCAGGATGATGCCGACCGCCGCCGCTTTCTTCGAGCTGATCTGGAAATCCGCAACCTGTCTCTCGACGGTGAGCCTCAAAGGCTTCCCATATACTGCGAGAAGAGAATCAATCAGACCATCAAGATAGGCCTTCATGGAGACGAGCTGATAGCCGTCGCCGATCAACAGCTTCTCGTAGAGCACCCGGAAGCTGCGAACGCTCGAGACAGCCTCCCGCAGAACGGCTGCCGCCTCCGCGTTCACGGCAGAGTTCACCCTCATCGACAACAGGCTCTCGATCTGAGCGATGTTGTTCTTGATCCTGTGGTGAACTTCCTTGAGAAGCGTCTCCTTCTGAAGAAGCTGCTGCTGTATTTCCTGCTGGACCTGTTTCTGAGGCGTGACGTCTCGAGACACTCCGACGATGGAGACGACCTCCCCCTGCAGTCCTGTCACAGGAGCGGCGTTGGCCTCGTGCCAGTGCCAGGACCCGTCGGCATGACGGAACCGGTACGTCACGGGCGGGGTGGCGCTCCTGGTCTCGATGAGTCCGGCTATGTGCTCCAGGCAGACCGCAAGGTCCTCAGGGTGGACGTAATCGGCGAACCGCTCGCCCCGCATCGCCTGGCGATCGTACCCGGTAGTCATCGTCCCTGATGGTGATGCATACGCGAACACGCCGTCCGGCGTCAGGCTCCATATCATGGCCGATGAGTGGTCGAGCAGCAGCCTGGACTCGGCCTCGCTCTGGCGAAGCGCCACTTCGGCACGATTGCGTTCGGTGATGTCGCGGGTGTTGAACAGGACTTCCTCGGGTCGGCCGTTGTGATCCTTCAGGATCGTTCCCTTCGTCTCGAACCAGACGTATTCGCCGTCGAGTCGCCGGTAGCGGTACACAACGGTAGGACTCCCGCCGCCTGATCGCAGGAACTCATGGAGCTGCCGACTGACGGAGGGCACGTCATCCGGGTGCACGAAGTCCATCACGTTCCTGCCGATCAGATGCTCAGCATCATACCCGAGAGCTCTGTGGGCGTTACTGACCATTCTGTAGTTGCCCTCAAGGTCGGTGAGGGCGACAGGATCGATGCTGTTATCGAATATCTTCTCCAACAGATCGGTCTTGGCTTGCAGCGCTTCTTCCGCCTGTTTGCGATCGGTGATGTCGCGACCGAAGCAGACGATGCTGTCCAGGCTTCCTCCCAGGAACGACGCAGAGATCTCAACGTCGAACACGGTTCCGTCCTTCCTGCGATGGCGCGACTCGAAGATCTCGCTCCCGGTCGACCTGATCCGCTCTATTCGTTCGGCCGTATCCTGAGGGCTTTCTGTTGCGTCAACGTCCTGGATCTTCAGCTGGAGACACTCGCTCCTGCTGTAGCCGGTCATCTCACAGTAGGTCTCATTCACGTCAAGGAAGCTCGCGTCCAGACCTACGAGAAAGTACCCATCGCGGGAAGTTCTCAGGACCGACTGCAGATAGTTTACGGCATCTCTTGCCTCTATGCGCCTGTAGAGCTCGCTCGAGAGAACCTCCGTATAGACAATGAACCCGCCAATACGATCGTCGGCTTCATACCACGGTCGGCATTCCCACCGCGTCCACACGGTTGTACCGTCCTCCCGCTCGAACGGGTCGTCTTCGCCCCTGGACACTTCCCCGCGAAGGGCGCGGTCGTGTGCCTCCCGATACTTCAGGGGCAAGTCGGGAAAGACGTCATAGTGGTGCCTTCCGATGACGTCCCGTCGTTTCACATTATACTGATCGAGGTACGGCTTGCTGACATAGACGTATCTTCGTTCTCGATCGTGAACGGCGACGGCACTCTGGTTGTGCTCGATGATGTAGCCCATCAGATCACGAGAGTGGAGCAACGCGACCCTGTGCCGCTCTTCCTGCATCTTGGCTTCAAACAGCTTCAGCGCCATCTTGATCGATGTACTGAGCACGGTGATTCCGGAGTTCTTCACCACGTACCCGTATGAGGTGATCTTCTCGGTCCTTTCGACAATCTCCGGCTC
>SKZO01000130.1 GCA_007127335.1 Spirochaetales bacterium
CTCGACGTTGACGATCTGACCCACGTTATCCACTACGATCTACCCGACGAGGTTTCCGCGTACACGCACCGCAGCGGCCGGACCGGCAGGGCAGGGAAGACCGGCGCCTCGCTTGCGCTCGTCCACATGCGGGAGGGACACCGGATCGCTCACATCGAGCGGGCGATTGGGCGAAAACTCGAAGAGGCGAGAATCCCAAGGGGCAGGGACATCTGCGAGGCCCGTCTCATGAATCTCCTCACGAGGGTCACAGCCGTAGAGGTGAACGAAGAGGCGATCGGTCCGTATCTCCAGGCGGTCCGGGATTCACTCGAGGGCATTGACCGCGAGGAACTGTTGCAGCGCTTCGTCTCGGTGGAGTTCAACCGCTTCCTGGAAGAGTACGGCGCCGCGCCTGATCTCAACCCTGCGGTCGCTCCCGTCAGAACGGACCGCGCGGGGAGACGTCCGCCGGCCAGCCGCGACGAGGACCGCGGACGCCCCGGGCGTTCATCGTCCAGCCGGCGGGCGGGTTCGGACAGGGCATCTACCGGCGGCATGATTCGTTTCCGGCTGAACCTCGGCAGGCGGCAGTCGACGTTGCCCCCGCAGATCATTGGCCTGGTCAACAAGGCCACGGACTCGTCGGACATCCGCCTTGGCCGAATCGACATCAACAACGATTGGTCCGACGTGCAGGTCGAGGCGGCCATGGCCGATCGCGTCGAACAGGCGCTCGCCGGTTTTGTCTATCGGGGCACAGCCATCCAGGTGAAACGACTGCCGGACAACCGCTCGTCAGGCAGTCGGAGGTACGCTCCGGCTCGTTCGCACCGTGTACCCGATAGCCGCGCCGGGAGCCGCGGGCGCAGGTCGAGCCACAGGTAATTGCTTGAGCTCGGCGCCGGATCATACCTCCGACCGCCGGACGCTGGGGCAGAGGCAATGCGCTTGCCTCCCGCCTCTGCAACATGGCGGACGGCTACTGTGCGGTCCCGCACCCGGGCAAAGCCGAATAGTCCGTTGCCAAGCACCGTAGTGGGTTCTTGAGCGCGCCCGACCCGGTGGAGTTCGCTCACCGAGATCACCGGAGCTGTTGCATTGTACCACTTCGTGAAGACGGACAGGACGGTCTTTCCCGGCCTGAGACCGTCAACGAGAACGATCTCGCTGCGGCTGCCGGACTATCCTTCCGATATCGAGGGTCACCTGCGCCTCGTCGTCGCTCAGCGCGCCAAAGAGGAAGTTGCTGTGATCGGACCCCGGGTAGATGATGAGCTCTGTCTCCACTCCGGCCGTGCGGAGCGCCAGGAGCTGCATCGCAACCGGCGGAGAAAGCTCCTCGTCAACACGAGGTCGGCCGCCTTGAACAGGTGGCCGGCGCTGGATCGTTAATTCCTCATGACGACAAAACAGCCATTCCGGCACGTATTCGGCGCGTCAACCGGGACTTCTTGAGGCGGATGTGGGAGCGTCGGGAGCCTGCACCCCGCAGCCTCTCTCCCGCTGGCAATCGTTGCCGACCACGCAGATGCCGCGGGTCCGCCCGCACGACCACCGGAGGCGAACACTCGTTTCCTGTCGTCGCGGTCGGTAAGGGCTCAACTCCACTCGTGATCATCCCCGGACTGAGCGACGGGTTGACCACGGTCGAAGGCAAAGGCCGCATGATGGCGTACTACTGCCGCAAGCTCCCGACCGACTACAGGGCCTGTATCGTCAGTCGTCCACGGAGTCTTCCCGCCCGTTACACCACGCGAGAGATGGCCGTCGACTATGGAGCGCTCACCCGCGACAGCATGCGCAAGACGCACACGCCGTCGTGTCTTCGCCGGTACCGGCTGATCATGCCGGTCCGGGCCCTATCGGTAAGCCCAAGAGCTTTCGGCGGTTTCTGATTCAGGTCGACGCGTGCATGAATCACGACGCAGCCGCTCGCGGACATAACGGGCCCCCTTGGTTCGGTGTATCTATCTGTCCGCCCCCTCCGCCGGCTCAAGACCCTTCGGCCCAATCCGGTCCACCGGAATCGGCTGGAAGCCGAGCGCCCAGACGGGCGAATCGGGCGCCGGCAACGGGATACCGTTCGCGTCCGGCGTCAGCTTGGGGTCGGCGACCACCGAATGGGTATCGTAGCCGGCGGCACGCCACGCTTCGAGCGATCCTTCAGGCGTGACGTCAGCTGCAGGGTCTTCCAGATCCGTGCCGTCGGTTCGCCAGTAGAGGTTGGAGTCGCACTCGCTCACCGCGTCGCGGTACCAGACGCCCTGCCTCCCAAAGATGAAGAACTCGCTCGAAGGGCCGGCGATGATGTTCCGCACGGCGACGTTGCCGCTCATATACCGGTCGTTGGGGTCGTTGAAGTACGGGGAGAAGCTGATCTGGCGTTCGGATCCGTTCAGCAGGATGTTGTTCTCTATCCGGTTGTCCTTCCCGCCGTGGAGATTGACGCCGCCAAGCACCGTACCGTCCACGATATTCCCGTAGATCAGCGTCCCGGACGAGAAGTCGTCCAGGTAGATCCCCCACGTGTAGTGAGGCGACATGAACTCTCCGTGCTGCGTCGTCTTCAGACCGACCGCGTTACGCACCAGGTTGTACCGGATAACGTTTCCGCTCGGCACGCGGTCCTTTCCGAGTGTCTCGATGGCCCCGGTATCGTTCGTCTCCAGATTTGTGTCTGCTATATCGTTATACTCGATCACGTTTTCGTGCGACGAGCGCCCCTTGCTCGATTTGCAGGAGATCGCGTACCGCGGCATTCTGCGGATCAGGTTGTGCGCGATGTGATTGCGGCTCCCTGACGTGACGTAGACCGCCGCGATGTGTTTGTACACGCGTCCGCACTCCACAATCGTATTCGCGATGATGCGGTTGTCCACAGGCTTCGTCGCGTCGTCGCCGATCATCAGGACGCCGCCGCCGCCGAGACCGTGCATCTCATTGCGCTCGATCAGCGCCCGTCTGCTTCGTTCCTCCAGACGCACGGCGTAACCGCCGGCGTGCTCGAACCGGCACCCGCAGATCGCGACCAAGTCGCCCCCGCCGTCGGCGCCGGAGACGACGATCGCCGCGTCGTCCGGAGTGTAGCCTCCGCCGGGGACCGTGTAGTCGGCGTCGCAGAAGGTCAGCCCCTCCAACCTGATGTTCGAGCCGGTGATCCTCACGAGCGTCGTCAGCCGCGCTGCGACTGCCGGCTCGTGCTCGAGCTCATCGCCGCGAGGAAGGTACGAAATCAGCTCCTCAGTGGGGTCGTGGGCGAACTCACCCGGTTCGGTCATCGCCTCCGGTGACCCGGCAAGGAAGTAGCGGTTGCCGGGACGAACGTCATGATCGCAGCTGATCCGCAGTGTCGATGCCTCGGCATCCACGCCGTCAACCGGCAGGACGACATTCACCCATCCCCAGGCAGGAAAGAGGTGCACGTCCACCAGGTCCCACCGCTTCCAGGCCGGCAGGTCGCCGCGCCTCGTGACGATCCGGTCCTTCTTCCCGGGCGGTTCGCTCCTTGGCACCTGCACGTCGGCACCTGCGAAGCGATCGTGCGCTTCCGCCTGCAGGATGAGAAGCTCCGCGCCGTCTGCAAGCCCGTTGACCCGGTAGTCTCCCCACCACTGGAGCACCTCGATGCCGCTCGCCGGTTCCCACGCCGGATCACTCGAGAGCAACAGGCAGAAGAGCGCGAGCTCGCCGCCGGCCTCGTTTGTAAGGCGTGCCGTGAGGTCGCCCGCCTTCAGGTCGAGCTCCCCGACCCGGCGGAGGTCGTAGCCCCGTTCAACCGTGCTGTCCGGAAGGAGGGCCGACGCCGTACTGTCGCCGGCCGCCACGCTGACGCGCAGATCGCGCCCGGACCCGTCCTTCGCGTCAGTCGCGTAGGCGATCCAGGCCGTATAGCGGCCCTCACTCCGGCAGCGGACGTCCCACTCGAGGTACGCGCCGGCCGCATCCAGGCCGCGGACCGCTGTCCTGAAGTTGCCGCGCTCCCAGGGCCGTCCCCACCAGTCGGCGAAGAGCCAGCCGCCGGTGCGCGGATTGTCCGCGTCGTACGACGGGTAGCGGGCGAGCACGGCTGGCCGCTCGCCAACGCGCAGCGAGCGAACCCGTCTCGAACCAGCGATCCGCGCCGAATACGCCCCGTTCCGGCCTTTCGTCCAATCCGTGACGACCTCTCCTCCGCTCATGCGGGCCTTTGCCCCCGGGGCGCTTCGGTAGACGACCGGATGCTCCGCGCCGCCTGAATCCTCACCCGTCAGCTCGAGGGTGTGGCTCAGGTAGTGCGTGCCGTCGTGGAGATAGACGGTTACGGGTCCCTGGAGCGTGCCGCCGGCCTTCATTCGTCTGATCGCGTCGCGTGCCTCCTCAACGCATGCGAACGGACGCTCTGCGCCGCCGTCGCCGTCCGGTGTCGCCAGCGGCGATACGTGGAGCACCATGGCCGTGTCCTCCCCTTCCATCTCGAGCCTGGCTTTGCCTCTCAACGCGCCCTCCTTCAGGCCGATCATAGCGCGGTTCGTGACGCCACGTCACCCGGCGGCCCGGCGACGCGACGCCGGACGACGAGTACAACCTGGGCCACGCCCAGGACTCGTGATGACAAGCACGATAATGGAGATCAGCAGATGCCGACGGTGTTCCTTGAACCCATGACGCTCCTCCCAGTGGACTGTCTGGCAGGAGCGTGATGCGCCACCAGGAATACGAACGGCTGCTCGTTCATCTCAGCGACGCCCTTCAGGCGGCGCTCGGCAGGCTCTTCCTTCGAACTGACCCGGATGTGGCGCAGAAAGGTCCGCGCCATCGTGGAAAAATACCGCCTCGATGAGGTTCAATCAGGAACCGTGCTTGGGGGTGTGGACATAGATGAACCGTCCCGGGCGGTCACGTGCCGAGCACGAGCGATTGCACTTCTGTCATCGACGCGAACGCACCGTCAAACGTGACGAGCCGAAGCTCGCCCACGATCGCGAACGCCGCCAGATAACGATCGGTCCACACCTTTGGTGAATAGGTGCTTCCGAGGGTGAGCCGTCGCCAGTAGTGATCGAGTCCGAGCGGCTCGAGGCTGAACGTGAACCGGGTGTCCTCGAGCAGACGATCGTAGCACACCCACGCCTCGCTGAGTGTGAGCGCTTCGTCGCCGAAGAGTGCAGGATTCGAGGCAAGCCTGAGGAATCCGGACTGCGTGACACGGCACACACTCGCCTCGCCGTCAGCGACGGAGCTCAGCCACTGAAGGGCAAGCGGGTGATGCTCGTGAGCGTCGAATGCGAGCGCCAGCAGGACGTTGACGTCAGGAAGAAACATCCAGGTCTTCGCGTTCGAGCAGCGCCGCGATCCGATCCGGAGTCACACGGACCGACCCTGGTCGCCTGGACCGAACCAGGGGAAACTCGACCCGCCGGGAATCAAGCCTGACTGCGCTTCCGGCAAGCTCGTGTTCGACCGCGCGTGTGATGAACTCCTTGAGCGTCGTGACCGACTGCCCGCCCGATTCCGCAGGGAGTGGATATCCGGTAGACTGGGTGCATGCAGATCACGAATCCCGTCCTCCGCGGCTTCAACCCCGATCCGTCGATCGTTCGTGTGGACGATAACTACTACATCGCAACGTCGACCTTCGAGTGGTTTCCGGGGGTCCAGATACATCACTCGCGCGATCTGGTGAACTGGCGGCTGATCACGCGGCCGTTGTGCAGACTCAGCCAGCTGGATATGACGGGCAATCCGGACTCGGGCGGGGTCTGGGCCCCGTGCCTGACGTACGCCGACGGACAGTTCTGGCTGATCTACACCGATGTGAAGCACCACAGCGGCGCGCACAAGATCACGCACAACTACCTCGTTACGTCGACCGATATCACAGGGCCGTGGAGCGACCCGGTCTACCTGAACAGCTCGGGATTTGATCCGTCGCTCTTCCACGACGACGACGGTCGGAAGTGGCTGCTCAACATGAACTGGGACTGGCGGCCCGGCGTCAACCGGTTCGCCGGGATCCTGCTGCAGGAGTACGATCACGCAGCAGGCCGGCTGGTCGGCGAGATCAGAGACATCTTCGCAGGATCGTCGCTCGGCGTCACCGAGGGTCCACACCTCTACCGACGCAGCGGGTACTACTACCTGCTGACCGCTGAGGGAGGAACGGGCCACAGGCACGCAGTGACGATCGCCCGGTCGCGCGCGATCACCGGGCCGTATGAGATCGATCCGGAGAACCCGATGCTGACCGCGTACGACCGCACCGACCCGCTCAAAAAGGCCGGCCACGCCGACATCGTCGAGACCCCCGACGGCTGGTACATGGTTCATCTGTGCTCACGCCCGATCGGCGAGGGAGTGCGGGGAGAGGC
>SKZO01000383.1 GCA_007127335.1 Spirochaetales bacterium
GATCGCGTCCGGGTCGACGTCGTCGGGCTCCATCAGCGGGATCTCCACCACATCGAACCCGATTCGCTTCGCGCGATCGATGATGGGCAGCGTGTCGTTACTCCAGTGACCGGTCCACGCGTAGGCGTGAACCGCGTACTTCAGTCCGGCCATGGGCACTCCTTTTCCGGGGTGACGTGCATCCTCGAGTGTAGCCGCGACAGAGCGATTCTTCAACGCGCTGCGTCAGAAGGTATTGCGCGTACCCCGGCAAAGCCGTATATTTCCACTCAAGTTCAGGAGGCCGTGATGGCGGGTATTCCCTACAGGCACGCAGAGACCTTCGCTCGTTTGCGGCGTGCGACCGAGCATCTCCATGCGCTCATCGAGAGCGGCGAGTTTCATTCCTACGGGTATCTCAAGCGGCGGAAACTCCTGCGCCGGGTGAGAAAGCTCTACAACCGGCTCGCCGGGCCTGTTGCTCCGTCGGTTCTGCAGGGCACCATCGCCGCCGGCGGCGTGCTCGCCCTTGCGGGGTGCTTTCCTGCCGTACTCGACCCTGAAACCGGATCGGTTTCCGGTGTGCAGACGCCGAGCTTCGGATCGTACCAGGTGAACCCTTTCGGGCTCGATCCCGGGAGCTATGCCCACTACAACTCCGGTTTCCTCGCCATGGCGGACATTGACGGCGACGGCGACCTCGATCTCTTCTATCTCCGGCACAGCTACGGAGAGGGAGAGATTGCCTTTCAGCGCAATGCCGGTGACGGCACTTTCGAGCCTGCCGTGGGCGACCCGTTCGGTCTCGAGGGAACGGTCTACGATTTCGACGGATACACTTGGACGTACCGCTCGGTGCGACCGCTCACCTTCGTCGACATAGACGGCGACGGCGACCTCGACCTGATCGTCGCCGGCTTCGAATACGCGGGCACCTACTTCGAGGGCGGGATCTACTCGTACCACGAGGGGCTGATGCTCGTGGAGAACGTCGGGACGCGTCGCGAGCCGAGCTTCGCAGAACCGGTCCCCTTCGCGGCGAACGCCGGTCTGCCGCCCTACGTGGTCGCCGCCGCCTTCGTCGACATAGACGGCGACGGCGATCTCGACCTCGTGACCGCGAGCCCGAACAACGTATACCTGACCCTGAATACCTCCGGCTCTCCGTATTCGTTCGTCTTTACCGACGACTCCACGATCGCCTTCCCCTACGCCGATCTCATCTTCCCCGACGGCTTCTCCATACACGGAATGGCGATCGTCGACCTCGACCGCGACGGTGACCTCGACCTCCTCATCTCCGGCGCCGTGTACGACTCGTACTACCTCTCCACGACGACGACCGCCACGCTGCTCTACTTCGAGAATACGAGCACGCAGGCGACCGTGCGCTTTGCCGAGCCGGTCACCAATCCGTTCGGAATCTCGTTTCCGGACCGGGACTGGCACAACACGTATGGGTGGCCAAGCCGGTCGCTGAGTCTCGTCGCGGCGGATTTCGACCGCGACGGTGACATCGACCTGCTCTTCGGAGCGTTCACCGCCGGGTATTACGAAGGATCCGAGTTCTTCTACTTCGAGAACAAAGCGATCCCGTGACCGCTGCGCCCGGCGATCCCGCGCCGTTTCAGCTCATCTGCACCCCCGCCGTTCCCGAGCTGCTGCGAAAGCTGCGGTGCAGCATCGTGCTCTCTACCTACCAGGCCGGGAAGCTCGTGTTCGTGAGCCCGCGCGACGACGAGCGGCTCGTCCAGCTGCCCCGGTCGTTCGTGCGACCCATGGCGCTGCAGTGGAGGGAGAACACGCTCGTCCTCTCGACCGCGTCCACGGTGGAGCTCTTCGTGAACGACCCGCGCATGGCTCCAGCGTACCCGCGCCAGCCTGAGACCTACGATGCGCTCTACCTGCCGCGGCAGACGCTCCAGACGGGCAGAATCGACGCGCACGGCCTCGAGTGGGACTCCTCCGGCGCGATCTGGGTCGTCAACACGAGATTCGGGTGCCTCGCGCGCCTCAGCGGACGCTACAGTTTCGAGCCGGCGTGGTTCCCGCCCTTCGTCACCGAGCTCGCTCCGGAAGACCGCTGTCACCTGAACGGCGTTGCCTTCGCCGACGGTGCCCCGGCGTACGTGACCTGCCTCTCCGATTCGAACGAGGCGGAAGGGTGGCGCAGGACCCTGCCGGATCACGGGGTTCTGGTTGACGTACGGACGAATGAGATCGTGCTCCGGGGACTGCCCATGCCGCATTCTCCGCGAATCGTTGGAGGATCGCTCTACCTGCTTCTCTCCGCTACCGGTGAGCTCGCCAGAGTCGACGCCGATTCGGGTGGATACGAGGTCGTTCAGAAGATAGGGGGCTTCGTGCGCGGCATGACCTCCTACCGCAGTCACCTCTTCATCGCGTACAGCAAGCTTCGCAAGAACTCGTCGACCTTTCGAGACCTGCCCATCGCGGATGAAGCGACCGAGGCCGGGGTCGCGATCGTCCATGAACCGACCGGAGCGATTGTCGGCCGACTGACCTACCAGCAGAGTGTCGACGAGATCTTTGATCTGGCCGTCCTGCCCGATCAGGTGCGCCCCGGGATCGTCGGGCTCGATCGCGAGGAACGAGCCCTTGGCGTCACATCGCCCGAGAAGACGTGGTGGGCGGCGCCACGGGACGACGGGGCTCCGGACCGCACGGCGCAAAGCACGCCGTCGTAGTTCGACCTCCTACAGAATGTGCTCCAAAAAACGTTTCGTGCGGTCGTGGCCGGGCGACTCGAAGATACTCGACGGCGGTCCGGTCTCCACTACCTCGCCTTCGTCCATGAAGATGACCCGGTCGGCTGCGGCCCTCGCGAAACCCATCTCGTGACTGACGACCATCATCGTCATGCCCTCCTTCGCGAGATCGAGCATGACGTCGAGTACTTCCTTGATCATCTCCGGGTCGAGCGCGCTCGTGGGTTCGTCGAAGAGCATCACCTTCGGGTTCATCGCGAGCGCGCGTGCGATCGCCACGCGCTGCTGCTGGCCGCCTGAGAGGTGGTCCGGGTAGGCGTCGGCCTTGTCCGCGAGTCCGACCCGGGAAAGAAGCGCCTCGGCTCGCGCACTCGTCCGTTCCGTCGGTTCGTGTTTGACGATCGACGGGGCGAGCATCAGGTTCTGCCTGGCGGTGAGGTGCGGGAAGAGGTTGAAGCTCTGGAACACCATACCGACTTCCTCACGGATGCGACGAATATCGGTGTGTCGCGCGGTCACCTCTTCCTCGTCCACCCAGATGCGTCCGGATGTGAGCGTCTCAAGCCGGTTGACGCTTCGCAGCATCGTGCTCTTGCCGCTCCCCGACGGGCCGATCACGAGGACGACCTCTCCCGGCTGAACCTCGAGGCTCACACCGCGCAGCGCGGCGACGTCGCCGAAACGCTTGTGCGCGTCCTGAACACGAATGCGCGGGACCGATTCGCCGTCCGAAGCGGGAGCCTGGTTGTGCGCCATCAGCTGCTCCTGTGGTGCGCGCCGAGCCGCTCTTCCATGATCGCCACGAGTTTCGAAAAGAAGAGCGTGAGGACCAGATAGACGAGCGCCACGATCGTATATGCTTCGAAGTACTCGAAGGTCCGCGCCGCGTACTCCCGCCCACGCCGCAGGAGATCTGCGACCGCGAGGATGCTGACCAGCGACGAGTCTTTGAGAAGCGCTATGAACTCGTTCCCTACCGGGGGAAGGATAATCCGGAACGTCTGCGGCAGGATGACCCGCCGCAACGCCTGTGTCCGGCTCATGCCCAGCGCGAGCGCGGCTTCCATCTGTCCTTTGGGAACGGCCTGAATTCCGGCGCGGAAAATCTCCCCCAGATACGCTCCGTAGCAGACGCTCATGGCGATGATCGCCGCGGTCAGCCGCGGCACCCGGACGAACTGTCCGAGCGCGTAGTAGATGTAGTAGAGCTGGACGAGCAACGGAATACCGCGGACGACCTCCACGTAGACGGTCGCCATCCGGTTCACCACGGTGATCCGCGAGATTCGGGCGAGTCCGGTGAAGAGCCCTATGATGAGCGCAAAAACGATTGAGAACACCGTGACCTGGAAGGTGCGCAGGACCCCGTCCGGGATGAACCGGAGTATCTCCCAGAACGGCTTTGGAGAGACGAGAGGAAGCGCGATCAGCAGACCGATCGCGCCGAAAAAACTGATTCGCCAGGCGGAAAACCCCGCCTTGTCGTCGCGAGCGGGGATCAGGGCCCCGTCGCTGACTTCCAGTCGGCGGCGATCGTCTACCGCAGCCACTTGTCCTCGAGTTGGGCGGGGATGTCCGACGCGAGCACCTGTCGCAGCCCCTCGTTGATCAGCTCGAGAAGCTCGGTATTGCCCCTGCGCACCGCGATGCCGTAGAACTCCTGCGTGAACGGCTCGCCCACGATCATGAGCCTGCCCGAGTACTCCTCGTTCTGCAGGACGTAGTCGGCGGCAATCGGTGTGTCCGCGACGACGCCGGCGATCCGGCCGTTCGCGAGGTCGGCGATCGCGAGGCCGAGCTCATCGTAGGTGACGAGCTCTACACCATCCACGGCGTCGATCTCGAACGACCCGGTCGTGCCGATCTGCGCGCCGACCTGACGGCCTACGAGATCGCTGAGCTCAGTAACGCCGGTCGTCGTACGCTCGACGATCAGAACCTGCCCGGCGTTTATGTATGGCTCCGAGAAGTCCATCGTCGTCCGGCGCTCTTCGGTGATCGTCACCGACGAGATGACCGCATCGTACTCACGCGTTGCGAGTCCCGCGAAGATGCCGTCCCAGGCGGTATTGCGGAACTCGACGCGGAACCCTGCCGCCTCAGCAACTGCGCGCATCAGGTCGATGTCGTACCCCACGAGCTCGCGATTCTCATCGATGAACTGCATGGGCGGCCAGGTGGCGTCGGTCGCGACCGTCACCACACGTACATCGTCGGCCTCCTGCCGTCCTCCGGCAATCGCGCCGGCCACCACCACCAGCAGCAGTACTGCCGCAAGCACCAGAATCCGTCTCATTCGATCCTCCTCCATTATGGAACGCTTCAGAGAATAAGCACGGAGGGTAATAAACATGCGATGCAAATGCAATAGTATGCGCAGTCTTACTCTTTCGCCACCACCGTTTCCAGTATCTCCGCCGTCACCTCGGTGACCGGCGAGCAGCCGCGCTCCGCGTCCCGGTGCGTTGCCTTGATGCGTCTGCATTCGATCGACCCGAACCGCTCCTCAAACCGGCGCACGAGCTCGTCGCGAAGCTCGCCGAGCCTCGGGTCCTGATGCTGCTTGCCGCTGCAGCGCAGTACGCCGAGCACCATGAGCGCCCCGGTCAGCGCGCCACAGGCGTCCTCGCGGCCCATCCCGCCGCCGAACGGCGATGCCGCGCGCAGCGCCTCCTCGCTCAGCCCAAGGTCGTACGCCTCGTTCGCGGCGCGCAGCATCGCCTCGGCGCAGTTGTAGTCGTTCTTCAGCATGTAGTCGTCGGCCATCAGGTCGGAATATCTCATCGGTCCTCCCGCGGCTCGAGTATACGGAATCGCGGTCCTGCGCGAAAGCCCCAGGGAAGGCGCTTGACGCCTCCGTCCCCTTCCGGTAGCCTCGAGCTCAACTCGCAGGAGCAGGAAAAGACCATGATCCGGTAAGCATGCACCCGCAATAACGGACTCTGTCCGCGCGGCTCTCATCCGCCTCTGACGCTCACGGGAGGTTCCATGCATGCTCCACTCATCCTGCGACAACGCCGATACACCATTCTTGACGGGTTGGCCCTGTCGTTCCGGTGCGCCCCGTTCGCGGCTTTCTTCTACGGTTTCTTCGACCTCGCCTCCGCGGCGCTCATCCCTGTTACCACGCTCGCGGCCGCACGGTTCATCGACGCGGGAATCCGTTCCTACGAGCTCGGCTATGCGGCTCCCGAGCTCTACCGCCGGCTTGCGATCCTCGCCGGCCTGACCGCCTTCCACTGGTTGCGGGACGCGATGCGCAACATCGCGGACCTTCGGCTCGTTGTCGCGCTGCGCGCCCGATACCGCACGGCGCTCACCGAGAAGCGCACCCGGCTCCAGTACCGCCACGTTGAGGACGCAACGACCTGGGATCTCGTGCAGCGCGTAGCGGCGAATCCCGAAGGCGGGCGCCTCAAGGCGAGCTACTTCCACCTCGTCGATCTTCTCGCCTTCGCCGTCAAAATCGCGGGGCTGCTCGCGATTCTCGCCGGCGCGGTCTGGTGGGCCCCTCTTCCCGTGGTGGCCGTATCCGCGTTCGCCCTGATCCTGGGAATTCGAGGCGGTGCGCGGCTCTACGAGGCCGAGCGCGAGGTCGCCC
>SKZO01000211.1 GCA_007127335.1 Spirochaetales bacterium
GCCGTGGTGTGGGTGTGCAGGTTCCCGCGGATCCATTCACCGCCGGAAAGCGGCTGGTACGGATGGGTGATCGTCTTCATGGAGCCTCCCTCGCATTTGCTTACTGAATAGCTAAGCTATATATTGTACGACCATCAAGGTCAGAGCGGCAAGGAAAGGAGTCTACCATGGGCGGAAAGATCATTGGAGAGGGGGCCATTCGGTACCGCGTCGATACGCAATGGGCAAAGCTTCCGGCCGACCGTGAGTTCGGCACGACGCACGGGGTGGTCGAGGACGCATCGGGGCTGATCTACATCCACCACACCGGGAGCCCGAGCACCTTTGTCTTCGAGCCGGACGGCACCTTCGTGAAGGCGTGGGGTGAGGCGTACGCGGGCGGCGCCCACGGGATGCACTTGAGCCGGGAGGCCGACGGTGAGTTCCTCTACCTCGCGGCCACATCGCTCGGGTTCGTAGCCAAGACGACACTCGACGGCGAAGAGATCCTGCGGATCACAACTCCGCCGCGATCGGACATCTACGACGACGAGCACCGCTTCGTGCCCACGGAGACCACCGTCGCCCCGGACGGAACCATCTACATCGCAGACGGGTACGGACAGCCGTGGGTCCACCGCTACTCGCCGAACGGCGAATACCTGGACAGCTTCGGCGGGCTCGGCTCCGAACCGGGGAAGCTCGACAACCCGCACGGCATCATGCTCGATACACGGGGAGCGACGCCTCGCATCCTCGTCTCCGACCGCAAGAACGCCCGGCTTCAGTACTTCTCGCTCGACGGCAAACACGAGGGCATCGTCAAAGGGATGCTTCGCTTCCCGTGCACGACGATCCAGTGGAACGACAAGCTCGTCATTCCGGATCTCTACTCGCGATTGACGATTCTCGACTCACATGACACTCTCGTAACACATCTGGCCGACTGGCCCGAATGCTGGAAGCGTGACGGCTGGCCGAACCTCCCGCGCAGCGAGTGGGTACCCGGCAAGGTCAGCTCGCCGCACGATCTCCACGTCGACGCGAACGGTACGATCTACCTCGTGGAGTGGCTGAGCGAGGGAACAGGCAAGGTGACCCGGTTCGAGAAGTTGGAGTGATGCGCCATACCCGGTTTCAGGGAGCAATCGTAGAGAATCACCGGCTCCTCCTCATCAAGCATTTCTCGCACAAGAGTAACCGCAGTTACTGGGTCCTGCCGGGCGGCGGAATCGAGCCGGGAGAAACCGAGGTCGCCTGCGTGGTGCGCGAGATGCACGAAGAGACCGGCCTCCGGGTGCGCGTGGAGCGGCTCCTGCTCGACGTGAGGAACGAACGGCACCACTTCTACCGGCGGCAGAAGACGTTCCTCTGTTCACCCCTGGAGGGAACGGCCGCTCCCGGGGTCGAGCCGGAGGACGAAGCGGCGAGCTTTGAGATCGTCGACGTTTGCTGGATCGATCTCCGCCGCACTGAGACGTGGCTCCCGGTCATGGCCGAAGCGGACTGGGTCGTTCCGCTTCTCTGGGAGATCAGGGCGCTTCTCGGGTACGGCGACGGACGGCCGGACGACGTCGAGCGACTGCGCATCCTCGTCCCGCACGTCTCGAGGACCGGGAGAACGACCGTGAGGCGGGCCGGGATGGACGACGCCGGGCGGCTGGCCGCTCTCGCCGACCCGCATTGCGCATCCTGGTCGCTCGCGGAAGAGCTGACCGCCGGATCGCTCTATCTGGCGGAGGCGAACGGGCACCCTGTCGGCTTCGTCGCGACGAGCGATGTCCCTCTCATTCCGGGCGAGCAGCCGGCGGGTCGGAGCCGGACATCGACCCTCTTCCTCAGACATCTGCGGCTGACCGACGAGGGCGTTACGACCGGCACTGCAGCGCTGCTGTTCGAGCACATCCGAGGCGAGGCGAGCCGTCTTGGGTACGACGCGGTTCGGGTGGAGATCGGCGCTCACGACTCTGCGTTCGCGCACGAGCTCGCCGGACAACTCGAGCCTCACCGCTACAGCTTCACCGGGAGGCATGATCTTCCCGGCGAGCCTGTTCTGTGCTATGAAGCCTCATGCAGCTAGAACACGGTGATGTGATCCTCTTCCAGGGTGACAGTGTGACCGACGCCGGCCGGGACCGGTCGAGCCCCGGCGACCTCGGGCGCGGCTATGCCTCGCTCGTCGGCGCACTTCTCCAGGCCGACCGTCCGCACCTGGACCTCACGGTCCTCAACCGCGGGGTCTCCGGCAATCGCACGGCGGACCTGCTCGCCAGATGGGACACCGACTGCCTCTCGCTCGCGCCGAGCGTCCTCTCTCTCCTGATCGGCGTCAACAATGTGTGGCGGAGGTACGACTCGAACGATCCGACCGACCCGCAGACCTTCCGAGGTGAGTACGAGCGGCTGCTCGAGGGGGCGCGAAAGGCGGGCGTGCGCGAAATCGTCATGCTCGAGCCCTTCGTGCTCCCGGTACCGGAGGATCGCCGAACCTGGCGTGAAGACCTCGATCCCAAGATCGCAATATGCCGCGAGCTGGCATGGGCGTTTGGCGCCTGGTACCTGCCGCTGGACGGCCTGCTGAACGCAGCGGCCGTACGAACCGGCCCCGCCTACTGGGCCGCCGACGGCGTCCATCCGAGCCCGGCGGGTCACGGATTCATCGCTCGCGCCTGGCTCGACCAGGTCGGCTGAGCCTCCCGCGGCCGCGCTCCTACCGCATCGCTGCGAGCGCGGCGGCAAGACCGCCGTTCTCCTCGAATCGCGCCCAGAACGCCTGACCCCACTTCGAATCGGCTTCGTCCCACTCGGACCGGAAGAGCGCGATACGCTCGGCGAGCCGGGCGACGAGCGCGTCGGTCTCCCCGGCCTCCCCGACGGCGATCAGGTTCGCGAGCTCCTGCGGATCGTTATGAAGGTCGAACAGCTGCGCGTAGTTGTGCTCCTCGAAGGCGTAGAGCACGAGTTTGTGGCGCTCGTCCTTCGCGCTGCGCATGGTATCGCAGTAGGCAAAGTAGAGCTCGTCACGGACCCGCGCACTCGAGTCTCTGAGAGCCAACGCGAGGCTTACCCCGTCCACCGTCGGCGGCGTATCCACCCCGATCAGCTCGCAGATCGTCGGGTAGATGTCAAGGAGGTAGACGTACGCGTCGCGGGTCTCCCCGGAGGGTATCCCCGGCCCTGAGAAGATGAGCGGCACGCGGATGCTGTGCTCGTAGTGGTTCTGCTTGCCAAGGAGTCCGTGCTTGCCGCAGGCGAGCCCGTTGTCTCCGGCCAGGACGAAGATCGTGTTCTCGTACTCGCCACGCTCTTCGACCGCCTGCACGACTCGTCCGATCCCGTCGTCGAGGTGCGTGATCATCGCGTAGTACTCGGCTATGTGACGGCGTATCTCGTCCTCCGTCCTCGGGTAGGGAGCAAGCACCTCGTCGCGAATATCGTGCTGTCCGTACTCGAAGGCGTGCTCGGTCGCAAACGATTCCGGCAGCTCTATGGTTGCCGGATCGTAGAGCTCGAGGTACTCCTGAGGCATACTGCGAGGGTCGTGCGGAGCGAGAAATGAGGTGTACACGAAGAACGGCTCGTCGCCGGCGTGATTCCGGATGTAGTCGGCGGTATGGTCTGCGAGTATATCGGTGGAGTGCCGGCCAAAGTGAATATGATCAACATGCCGACGCTGCACCGTGTTGCGGACGAAGGGGTCGTTGATCCAGGGCTCCACATTGTCGTAGCAGCCGGTCGGATCCCAGTCGCACATCGGGACGTTCCAATGATCGGCCATGCCTCCGAACATCACCTCACCGCCGGCAGTGAAGCTGCGCGCGTACGACTCGGTCCCGTTATGCCACTTCCCGGTTCCGAATGCGGCGTAACCGGCCGACTGGAGCGTCTCGCCAATCATCGTATGCTCTGTCGGGATCGACTCACCGGCACCCTGGAGATGGAAGAGCGTGCGTCCGGTGTGGAGCATCGCGCGGCTCGGCATGCAGATGGCGCCGGAGGTGCCGGACGGAATGTGTGCGTGGGTGAAGCTCGTGCCTTCGCGTACGAGCCGGTCGAGATTCGGCGTACGAATCGCCGGATTGCCGAGTGCGGCGATCGTGTCGAATCGCTGGTCGTCGGTGAACAGAAGCACAATGTTCGGCTTGCTTCGCATGGGGACTCCTCGAGAGATGTTCTACGCCCAACCTTACAGGATCCCGGCAAGGCAGCGCAATTCCCCGGATCCCGCGTGGATCCCGCGTCGGGCCCCTGAGACTCCCGGGAGGCTACGTCGCGTCTGCGGCAGAACCGATTGCGACCAGTCGGCCCATCGCAATCGTACCACCCGCGATCGGCTCGCCCGACAGATCGCCACGTACGATCAGGCCACCGAGGTCGAGCACCGGCACCGCGCATCGATCGATGATCGCCGTATCGCTCGTTGCGATCATGCCGGACGCCGTTGCCGCGACGACGGCGTCAACACTCGCCTCGGTACCCGCGGTCAGCGAGGTCGCGGGCATCGTCTCGAGCGTACTCCAGATACGCTCGATCTCTGAGGCCTGATCGCGGCTCCACGGCAAGGGGTCGTCGAGCAGGATTCTCACGCGATGGAGCGACAGCGACGCGAGGGCGGAGCAGAGCATGGTCGCGATCCGGGAGAATCGCTCGTCACGCGGGAGACGGGCCCTCGTACCTCCAATGTCCCGGACGAACCCGTCGGTCGCGAGCACCACGGGACGCCCGGCCAGAGCGTTCCAGATCGTGAAGAGTACGTTGTGCCCGTCCACCGTCAGCTCGGTCCGGGCGAGGTCGTGATTCACGATACGCGACGCGCGCCGTCTCGAGTCGTCTCGCCCAAAAACGCCGCGATAGAGCATTCCCCGCTCGGCGCCGGTGAGCCGGTATCGGTCCCCAACGAGCTTCAGTCCGCCCTGATCCGGGTACCCGCGATCGAGCAACCACCGGTAGTCGAACGCGGCCCGCGCGAGCTCGCGGCTTGGGTTCATCGGCATGACCCCGCGAGTATACCATGTCCCGGCCGGGACTCTTCTTGACCCGCGACCGGGCGGGCGATATGGTGGCTGGAGTGTCACGGCAGACGCCGGGGATTCCGGAGAGAGGACGATCAGCGATGAAGAGCGGGACAAAGTGGATGCGCGTGGCCATGACCGGCCTGTCGTTCGCGCTGCTGGTCCTGCTGTTCCTGCTGCTGATCGATGTGCTCACGCTCGCGGTTCGGGTTCTCGCCGGACTCTCCGCCGTCATTGCTCTCTTCGGCATCGTGGCGCTGGGGCTGATTGCCCTCGTTGCGCCGGCGGTCATCTACGCCGCGTACGCCAAACGCGATGCGCAGAGACCCTTGACGGTTCGCTTTCTTCTCGTAACGGGCATCCAGGGGGTGCTCTTCTTCCTGACGGAGGTCGGCCGGCGAGCACTGCTGCATGCGATCGGGCCGGAGGTTGCCGAGGCCGCGCTCGGGCCGCAGAATCAGCTTACCGCGATCCTCGGGATTGGAGTTGGATCGCTCTCACTCGCAGCGGCGTGGATCATCCGGCGCCGTTCATCCTGATTGAGAAAGGAGTTTCCATGATCGAGTCCTGGGCTTCCCCGTCGAGCATCCGCGTCTTCCAGACCGACCCTGTCGAGCGGACGGGCGCTCTCGAGCTCCAGGCGCCACGCGGTGGCACGTGTTCGTTCCAGGTGCATCTGCGTCTTGCCGACACGCTCACGCCGACCTGGATCGACGCCAGAGCGAAGACGCGCTCCAACCTTCAGGTGACGGTACGACGGATCGGCTACGTCCCGGTGCCGCACCGCAATACCGCCACGCCGCCGGACGAAATCGACCACTACTCGAAGCTTCCGGGCTACGTCCCCGACCCGCTCTTCCCCCGGACTGAGCAGCTCGCAGCGGCAGGTCTCAACTACGGCTACTGGGTAACGGTCACCGTACCGCGCGACGCACGCGCCGGTACGAAGGAGGTGACCGTCGAGCTGTTCGCCGACAAATCGAGGAAGCCTGTCGGGAGCGTCGTCACCCGGATCGAGGTCGTTCCCATTGACCTCGCTCCGCGGCGCGACTTCCCCGTCACCCACTGGTTCTACACCGACGCGCTCTGTGACTGGTACGGCGTCGACCCCTTTGCCGACGAGTTCTGGCCCATCTGCGCACGGTACCTGCGCAACTACGCCGATCACGGGCTCGACACGATCTACGTCCCCGCCCTGACGCCGTCGCTCGACGGCGAGAAACGCCCCACGCAGCTGCTGCGGGTCACGCCTGCGAAAGACGGCACCTATCGGTTCGACTGGAAGATGGTGAAGCGCTTCGTGGATCTGGCTCGCTCCTGCGGGATAGCCCGGTTCGAGTGGCCACACCTGTTCACGCAATGGGGAGCGGATCGTGCAGTGCTCGTGTATCGGGGTCACGGCGGGTCAGAGGAGCCGTTGTGGCCGCGTACGACGCCGGCGACGTCTGAGACCTATCGCCGCTTCCTTGGCGCATACCTGCCGGCGTTGAAACGGTTCCTGGACAGGGAGGGAATCCTCGAATCCTCGTACTTCCACGTCTCCGACGAGCCGCATCGCGATCATCTGGACAACTACAAGACCGCGCGGGCGATGCTCCACGAGCTCGCTCCCTGGATGCGCGTGATGGACGCGCTCTCGAATATCGAGTTCGCGCGTGACAACCTCACGGACCTGCCCGTCCCGAGCATTTCAACGGCGATCGAGTTCAAGGAAGCTGGAATCCCGAGCTGGGCATATTTCTGCTGTTCGCCGCGAGGGAACTACACCAACCGTCTCCTGGATACGCCGCTTGCGAAGATTCGGGCGATCGGCTGGCTCCTCTATCGCCACCGTTTTCTCGGCTTCCTGCACTGGGGGTTCAACTACTGGTACAAGTCGCAGACGCGTGAGCTGATCGATCCCTACACCGTGTCCGACGGACTGAAGTGGCCGAACTGGGCTCACGGCGACACCTTCGTCGTCTACCCGGGACCCGAGGGCCCGGTTGATTCGATTCGCTGGGAGGTTTTTCACGAGGCGCTTCAGGACTATGCCCTGCTGCAGACGCTGGACGTGGACCCGGACGACCCCGCGCTCACTCCGCTTCAGAGCTTCGAGGTCTTCCCTCGAGACCCGGACTGGATTCCTTCCGTCCGGCAGGAGCTCATGCGACGTCACCTTGAACGATAGGCTCTCAGCCCGGGCGCGCCGCCGCGCGTAAGCTGCGGAAGTAGTGGTGCTCAACGGTACGGGCAAGCTCGAGGATCTGATCAATCTTGTCGCGGGAGAACTGGCGGGAGAGTTCCTGCACATCAAGCGCAACCGAGCGAACGTAGTCGAGAGCATCCGCGTCCGAGGGGTCGTCACACTGGTCGCGAAGCGACTCGACCACCTCCAGAGTCGCGGCCATCAGCCTGCGATCCGCCCCGAGTCGGACGATCCTGTCGGTGAGGCGGACCATCTCCCGGATCTCGCGTTCATCTACGCAGGCATAGGCGCGGCGGAACAACTCGGCCGGCGGATCATCCCCCTCAAGGGCTTCCTCGAGGTCGTCGTCGCAAAGCTCGGCGGCGGCATCTATCACACGCTCCTCGACCTGTCGCGCGCGCTGGTATGCGGTGATCACCTGCAGCCCGGCCCGACTGACGCCGGCGATCCGAGTTCCGTGACGCATTATGAGCCCCGGCAGGCGCGGAAGCATCGATATCACCGAGGATGTACTGCTGAGGATCTCCGTGACCGCTTCCATGTGCCGTTCCTGATGCCGACGCTCGCCACCCACGGGATACATCACCCGCTTGAAGAAGGTCTTCACCTGCTCGAGGTCCTCCGCGCTCACGCGGTCAAGCAAGCCGCGCTCGGCAACTTCCGGGAGCCCCTCCATGCGCTCCGGATCGTACCTCCTGTCCACCTCGCGATGGAAGAATCGGCCCAACGCCTGCCTCAGTCGCGCCTCTGTTGTGTCGCTCCCCATGGCTGCTCTCTTCAGGACTCCCGTCGCGCCGCTTCCTCGTAGAGAGCTTCCATGGCATTCCGCACATCGCGCTCACCAAAACGCCGCAGCGCCGTTCGCAGACCCGCCTGACGCCGAGCGAACACGGTGTGAACGCCATACGCCAGGTAGCTGTACTCGCTGCCGTCTATCTCTACCCGGCGCACGTACCAGCTGCCCGAGTTCGTCACGATCTGACCGTCCCCCGGATCGGACAGGGCCCACCAGACGCGAAAAGCACCCGCCTCGTCAACGTCGTCCTCGATGAAGTAGTCGATCACATATCGGTAGTCACGCCGGAAGATCAGGATCCGAAACGACAACTCCTGCTCCACCCTCAGGAATCCTTCTTCCTCGAGCTCAGAACAGATGACGTTGGCGTGCACGAGTCGGGGCATGAAGTCGGGCTGGCGCTCCACGTCCCTGAGTACGTCGGCAAGGACGCGCGCCTCCACGTCGACGAGCATGTGCATGTGAGCTACACTCTCGTATGCGCCCTCGTCGTCCGCCGGTCTCCCGGTACGAAACTCCACCGTTTGCGGGCTACCGACATCGTCATGCAGAGCGTCGAGATCGTGCGCTTCGAGACGCCATGCGTCGGCCGCGCCCGGCTGACGGGCGCACTCGCCGGCCTGGAGTGCGGACGGAGAAACCAACACGAAGGCGGCGAGCAGGGTGACGGTGATCAGGAGGCCCTGGTGCCGGCGACTCGTACGAAGAATACTGCTGGGAACGTGTGGCATATCTCTAGAAGGTACAAAAGGCCCGGGCGCCCGGCGAGACTGGACGACCCACCATCATCGTTGGTATCTTATATGCATAGAGCACTAAGGAGTTGTTATGGCACAAGAGAGGAATTTCTTCCAGGAAGGTTTGTACGCGGGCCTTGGGCTTGCTTTGCGAGCGAAGGAAAACGTCGAGGAGTTCGGGAAGCGCATCTCCCGCGAGTACAAGATGAGCGAAGAGGAAGGCAAGCGCTTCCTCGAGGACCTGGTGAAGGAGTCTGAAGAGACCAAGTCACGCCTTGATGAGATCATCGAGAAGCGGCTGCAGGCCTATCTCGACGAAGCCGGCGTACCCAAGAAATCGGATATTGATAGTATCTCCAAGAAACTGGACGATCTCGAGAAGAAGCTGACGAGCAAGTAGACAGGGTACCGGTATCCTCACACGCAGGCCACGCAGGGGGCAGGTTGTATCTCGCTACGGTGAGATCATCGCAGTCCTGGCCAAGTACGGGCTGGCCGAGTTCGTCAGCAAGCGTCCGGTGCTGCGTCGCCTGTCCATTCCGCTCACACGCAGCGGCGGCCGTCTTCGGCCGCCGCGGCTCGTTCGTGAGAGCTTCGGCGAGCGTCTCAGGCGCGCCCTCGAAGAGCTCGGACCAACGTACATCAAACTCGGGCAGATCCTCAGCGACCGCGGCGACATAGTCCCGGAGAGCGTTCTCGTGGAGATGCGCAAGCTCCAGGACGACGTACCTCCGTTCCCGGCCGAAGAGGCGCGGCGCATCGTCGAGGAGAGTCTTGGCAGGCCCATCGACTCGATCTTCGTCACCTTCTATGACACCCCGGAGGGCGCGGCGTCACTCGCCCAGGTGCACCGCGCTATCCTTCCCACGGGCAAGGCAGTCGCGGTCAAGATCAAGCGTCCCGGGATCGAGGAGCAGATTCGGGCCGACCTGGAGATCATGCACCAGTTCGCGAGCTTTCTCGACACATATACGCACGTCTTCGACGTGCTGTCCGCGACTGAGATCATCGATGAGTTCGAGACGCAGATCACGAAGGAAATCAACTTTGTCGAGGAGCTCCTCAGCGGCAAGCGCTTCGCCGCGGACTACACCGGCGACGACACCGTCGTCGTACCCTACGTCTATGACGAGTACACTACGAGAGATGTGATCGTCCAGGAGTTCATCCACGGCAAGAAGGTCTCGGAAGTGATCGAGGACGGATCGGGCCGGTACAACAGGGAGCTCATCAACCTGCGTACCGCCGACTTCATCATGTCCCAGCTCTTCCTGAACGGCTACTTTCACGCCGACCCGCACCCCGGTAACTTCCTCGTCCTCGAGGGCGACGTCATATGCTTCATTGACTACGGGATGGTCTACTCGCTTCGCCCCTATGAGCAGGACAATCTGAACCTCCTCATCGTCGGGCTCGCGCGCCTTGACCCAAGCCTGGTGGCCCGGTCGCTGTTGCGATTGGGCCACGCGGAGGGACGAGTCAACGAAGAGCGGTTCGAGGCGGTGGTGCATGACTACATCGACGCGCATCTTGATCGCCCAATCGAGTACATCGACATCCCGGCCGCCTTCATGCAGCTTCTTCAGATCGTGCTCAAGTTCGGGATCAAGCTGCCGGCGCGTCTTATCTATGTCGCGAAGGTGCTCGGGAGCATGCAGACCATAGCGACCGGGCTCGATCCGAACTTCCAGCTGCTCACCTACCTCAGGAAGTTCGCTCCGCGCATCTGGGCGAACCAACTCGGATCCCAGCGGGCGGCAAGCCGCGTCCTGAACGCCGCGGTCGACTGGGGTGACGCGCTGATCGCGCTGCCGGACGTACTCCAGGGCACGCGCCGGTTCCTTCGCGACAGAACCCTCACGATGGAGATGCCGCAGGCGGAATCGCTCACCGAGACGGCCGACCGCATTGGCTTTCGAACGACCTTTGGCCTGGTCCTCTCCGCCCTGCTGATCAGCTCGGCGCTCGTCGTCCTGGCGGACATTCAGCCGCAGGTCGCAGGGATTCCGATCTTCGGCATCATCGGCTTCGGCGTCGGTGGTATCATGGGCATAGGCTTTCTGACCGCGGGGCTGGTTCGATTCTTCCGGTGGCACCGGCACAACCGCAAGTAGGCGCCCTTTGGTTTTCCCGCGACAGATGATATGGTTCTCACATGAGAAAACAGAGTGTGGTCGCCGCGGACTGGTGGGACTATACCACCATCGATGACGAGCTGGTGCGAGAGGCCGCACGGCTGACGGTTCGTGACATTGAGCAGCTCAGCCGTCCCGGCTTTCGTGTGCTCCTGTACGACACGCTCGAGGAGTTCTACCTGGCGGAGGCCCTCGAGTACGTTGACGCGTGGAGGCAGTCCACGCCGGAGGATCCCTGCGGGGTATGCGGGCCCATCGGGCCAACCGAGCAGCTCCCGCTCGTTGCGCGGATCGTCAATGCGATGGACATCGACCTTGCCAGACTCGACGCGCACTTCTGGGGGATGGACGAATGGGTGGAGGACGGGGAGGCGGTCCCGACGGATCACCCCCTGTCGTTCGCACGGTGCGACATGGATCTGTGCTTCAACCGGATCCGGGCGGACCTCAGGATTCCAGAGGCGAACCTGCACTTCCCAACCGGAGACCTGCAGGCGTTCAGCGAGAGCTTCGGCGCCGTCCGGTGCGCGGTCATGCAGGGAGGACAGGGGGACGTGAAGCACTGGGCGTTTAACGACCCGGTGCGTAGGGAGGGAGCGTACGCAGACGCCCCGCCCAGCCCGGATGAGTATCGTGAGCTCGGCACGCGGATCGTCGACCTGCACCCGATGACGGTGATGCAGAACGCACGCACCTCCGGGGGCGGCAATATCGCGCTGGTGCCCACACAGGCCGCGACGGTCGGGCCCAGAGAGACGTGGCAGTGTGACAAGGTCTCCATCTGGCACGCGGGGAACCACGATAACGCCTTTGGCATGCGGCTGACGGCGCTCATGATCTCCAAAGATATTCAGGACTCGGCCGTGCCGATGAGCCTGCTCGCGGGTCACCCGAACGTCCAGTTCAACTACCTGCGTGGCGCGATCGGCTCCTGTGCCGTGGAGATGCACTGATGGCCGATCGGGTCGTGCTTGCGGTTGGCGCGCACCCCGACGACATCGAGTTGTCGATGGCCGGAACGCTCATGCAATTGCGGGCCGTAGGGTGGCAGCTCCACTACATGAACGTCGCGGACGGGAGCTGCGGCTCCGCGGTGGAGGACCCTCCGGCGATCGTCGCGAAACGCACGGCTGAGGCCAGGGAGGCTGCCGCACTGATCGGCGCGACCTGGTACCCGCCGATCTGCCGCGACCTGGAGATCGTCTACACCAACGACCTCACAGGCGTGCTGTGCGCGGTGATCCGGCGGGTGAAGCCTCGCATCATCCTGACGCAATCACCGCAGGACTATATGGAAGACCACGCGATCACGAGTCGCCTTGCGGTCACGGCCGCCTTCTGCCGGGGAATTCGCAACTACCCGGTCACGCCTCCAACCCCGGCGGTAGACGATGAGGTAACGGTCTACCACGCGATGCCCCATGGATTGCGAGGTCCGCTGCGGGAGCGGGTGATCGCGGGAGCCTATGTCGATGTAGGCCCGGTTCTCAGCGAAAAACGCAAAATGCTGTCGTGCCACCGCTCCCAGAGAGAGTGGCTCGACAGGAGCCAGGGCATCGGCAACTATCTCCTCGCGATGGAAAGCTTCTGCCGTGAGGTAGGCGAACAATCCGTCGCATTCGAACATGCAGAGGGGTGGCGTCGCCACCTGCACCTGGGGCTCTCGACGACGGATGATGATCCGTTGTCAACGGCGCTACCCGGTGTCTGCCGAACCAACGCCGAGTACGAACGTCGGCTCAACGAAGGGACACTATGAAAGACAGCCATCACATGAGCCCCTGGAGCTTTCTCGAAGAGTATCGGGGAACTCACTTCAACGGGAAATGGCCTACGCTCGTGGGGCTGTTCGCGATTACCGCGGACCGTTATCCGGATCGCCCATGCTACACCGTCTACGAACCGGAGCGGGTCAGTATCACCTATCGAGAGGCCCATACGCTCATCAGACGGGTCGCTTCGTTCCTGCAATCCCGCGAGATCTCGCACGGCGACAAGGTCGCCGTCACCGGCAAGAACAGCCCGGAGTGGGCTGTCGCCTACATGGCCACACTCGCCGCCGGCGCGACGGTCGTCCCGATCGACTATCAGCTGAAGGACACGGAAATAGACAAGCTGATCTCAGTCTCGGACGCCCGGGCGCTGTTCGTTGATGAGGAGCGTTTTGAGCGCTTCCGCGACACGGGCTCGGTACCGGGAGGCGTCTACAGTCTCTCCAGGAAGCACGAGCCGTACGTGTACGACCTCCGTGATGACGGCGGAGAAGAGCCTGCCGCAGCTACGGAGGACGATCTCGCGGCAATCCTTTTCACCTCCGGCACGACCGGCACTCCGAAAGGCGTCATGCTGAGCCATGGGAACTTCGTCTCGGATTGCTTCCTTGCCCAGGCGAACCTCACGGTCCATCCCACCGACACCTTCTACGCCCTGCTCCCCCTGCACCACTCGTACTGCATGCTTGCGGTGTTCATCGAAAGCATGTCCGTGGGGGCGGAGACGGTCTTTGGGAAGCGCATGGTCATCAAGCAGATCCTGCACGACCTGAAGGAGGCGCAGGTCACGATGTTCCTCGGCGTGCCCATGCTGTTCAACAAGGTGCTGAACGGCATCATGCGCGGCGTGCGAGAGAAGGGGATACTCGTCTATGGACTCGTGAGGGTTCTCATGGGCGTCAGCGGCACCGTGAAGAAGCTCTCAGGGAAGAACCCGGGGAAGAAGCTCTTCCACTCCATACTCGAGAAGGCATCGCTCGCCACGGTGCGGATCTGCATTTCCGGCGGCGGCCCCCTCGCGCCGTCGGTCTTCAGACGGTACAACCAGCTCGGGATAGACTTCGTCCAGGGATACGGACTGACCGAAACGTCGCCAATCCTGACGCTCAACCCGGTGGAGCACTACAAGGAGACCAGCGTCGGCCGGGTGATCCCTGAGGCCGACGTGAAGATCGTCAACCCGGATGAGCGCGGTGCCGGGGAGATCGTGGTCAAAGGCCCGATGGTGATGCAGGGGTACTACAACCTGCCGGAGGAGACCGCAGAAGTCTTCACGGAGGACGGGTACTTCCGTACCGGCGACATAGGCTACCTTGACGGCGAGAACTACCTCTACCTGACCGGACGCGCGAAGAATCTCATCGTGACCGAGGGCGGGAAGAACGTCTATCCGGAGGAGATCGAGAACGCATTTCAGCTCTACGAAGAGGTTGACCAGATCATGGTGCGCGGATACCAGGATGACGGGCGCGCAGGCGGCGAGCAGATCGAAGCGCTCGTCTTCCCGAACCAGGATCTCTTCGCCGACGCGCTGAGCAGCGGCGAATCGGGCCGGAAGGAGATTGAAGGCCGGATCCGGGAGATCGTTGCCGAGGTGAACCAGGAGCTCACCCCATACCAGCGAATCCAGCGAGTGTCGGTGCTCGACGAGCCCATGGAGACGACCACGACGAAGAAGATCAAACGTCATTCGGTCACCGGAGAGGACACGTAGGGTGCCGGTCTGCTACGCCACGTGTATACTGTGCGACGATATGCCACGAGGAGGATAGATGGGGTACGGTGACGATGTGCTTGCGCTCGCGCGCAGGAAGAACCCGGGAGAACCGGAGTTTCTCCAGGCGGTCGAGGAGTTTCTCTCCACGATCGGGCCGGTCCTCGACCAGAGACCGGAGTACCAGGAAGAGCGGGTGCTCGAACGGCTCGTTGAGCCGGAGCGCGTACTGATCTTCCGCGTGCCGTGGGTCAACGACCGCGGGGATGTGGAGGTGAACCGCGGCTTCCGGGTTCAGTTCAACAGCGCACTCGGACCGTACAAGGGCGGTCTTCGGTTCCATCCTACGGTCAACCTGAGCATCTTGAAGTTTCTCGGCTTCGAACAGGTGTTCAAGAACTCGCTCACGACGCTCTCAATGGGCGGCGGCAAGGGCGGGAGCGACTTCGACCCGAAGGGCAAGAGCGACACGGAGGTTATGCGTTTCTGTCAGTCGTTCATGACCGAGATCTACCGCCACATCGGCAAGGACACCGACGTACCGGCCGGCGACATAGGCGTAGGCGGACGGGAAATCGGCTACCTCTTCGGTCAGTACAAGCGTATTGCGAACGAGTTCTCAGGTGTGCTCACCGGAAAGGCTCTCGACTGGGGAGGCTCCCTGATCCGCCCGGAAGCCACCGGCTACGGAACGGTCTACTTCGCGCAGGAGATGCTGGAAACCCATGACGATTCGCTCGAGGGCAAGACCTGCGTCGTGTCCGGGTCCGGGAACGTGGCTCAGTACACGACGCGCAAGCTCCTCGAGCTCGGAGCGAAACCGGTCACGCTGTCGGACTCGAACGGCTTCGTCTACGACCCGGACGGCATCACCAAGGACAAGCTCGCCTACGCGATGGAGCTCAAGAACATACGGCGAGGGCGCATCAAGGAATACGCAGATGAGTTCAGAGTGGAGTACATCACCGACAGGCGCCCCTGGTCGGTACCGTGCGACGCTGCCTTCCCGAGCGCGACCCAGAATGAGCTCGAGGCCGAGGACGCCCGCCGACTCGTCGAGAACGGATGCCGGGTCGTTGCCGAGGGCGCCAATATGCCGTGCACGCCGGAAGCCGTCGATATTCTCCAGAATGCCGGCGTGCTCTACGGCCCCGGAAAGGCGGCAAACGCGGGTGGCGTGGCCACCTCCGGGCTGGAGATGAGCCAGAACGCGATGCGCCTGACCTGGACCGCCGACGAAGTCGACGCCCGGCTGCACCAGATTATGCGGCAGATCCACGAGGCCGCCTATGAGGCCTCAGAACGGTTCGGAATGAAGGGCAACTACGTCGCCGGTGCGAATATCGCCGGCTTTGTGAAGGTGGCCGACGCCATGCTCGATCAGGGCGTCGTGTAGAGCACGGCGATCTGCTCGATCGCATTCGCGTAGAGTCGGAGCGCCGGGCCTCCCGGCGTCTCCGCGCGGGTGCGGACGAAGAGTATCTCTGCCCACTCGTCGCTCCCGTTGACGAGACGTCCGAGAGCACGGGAGTCGGAGCGCAGGTACTCGTCATCGAGCACGTTCTGCGGATTGCCCGCGAAGTGACCTATGTAGAGAATGTTCTGCTCCACGAGGTCGTTGAAGAAATGCGTGCCGAGCGAGAGATCCGGCACGAGTCCCTCGTGCAGCACGTCGATCTCACACAGCACAGACACGGGGCGGATCTCGGCGAACGACACGGGCACTCCCAGCGAAGGAGTGCTCGTACCCCATCGTCCCGGCCCGATGAGCACGATCGGCCCTGCGGCTTGTTTGACGACTTTTCCGATCAACCGCGCAAGCGCGTACCGCTTCGCCTCCGGGAGCTCGGCATACCGTGCCGGTACAACGTACATCACGGTTCCCACGTCGACCGTACGCGAGTGCCCGATCACACCGCCGGATGACCGCATGAACAGGTGCTCATCCGGCGTCTCCGGGAGCGGTTCCGCATCGGCGCCTGCGCCGTGCGTCTGCAACTGTACCTGAAGCGGCCTGCACTGCAACACGTTGATCGTGAAGCCCCAGTCCGCGTCGACATTCGCGGTGAACTCCACGTCCACATTGGTGCCATAGGCGTCGCGCACCGCGGCGAGCATCCCCCTCATCCGGTGGACCAGGGGCGTCTCCTCGAGCGCGGGATCGAGCGTGAGCACGTATGCGTCGCGATCGTCCATGCCCTGCCGTCGAAAGGTGCGGGCAAGCTCCGGATCGCGCGTGGCAAACTGTGCGACCGGGAGATCGGGGGCCTCGTTGACGATATCGAGAAAGTGAACCTGACGGAACTCGTTGTGAGCGATGTCGAGCACATCCACCTGACGCTGCGCATGACGCCTGCGGTCATCCACGCTCGCATCCGGACGGAGGTGCGGCGCGCTCAAGGACACCACGCGTGTGTAGTCGTCGTCATTCCGGTCCACCGCGCGCGTGCCAAGGCCAAAAACGAGCCGCAGCATACCCGCCGCCGGATCAATGGATCGGTTCCAGGCGTAGGGGTTGAACGAGTATCCGACGCCGGCCAGCTGCGGAAGGAAGAGTCCACCGTACGGGGAGCCGGATACACGCTGCACGAGCAGGGCCATCTGCTCGTCCCTGTCAAGAACGCCGCGGGATGCGCGGTACGTCAGTGCCTCATCCGACATCGTGCTCGCGTAGATTCTGCGCACCGCATCCATGAACCGTTCAAGCCGCTCCTCAGCCGTTCCCTGGTTCACGCAGAAGACCGACTCGTACTTGCCGGAGAACGCATTGCCGAAATTGTCCTCGAGGAGACTCGACGATCGGACGATGATGGGCGCCTGGCCAAAGTAGTCGAGGAGGTCGGCGAAGCGCGCGACGATGTAGTCCGGAAAGGTCCCGCTGAGCAGTCGTGAGCGCACGACTTCGTTGCCCTCGAGAAACGCCTCCGGGTCCTTCTGCCGCTGACGCTCCCACCAGCAGTCGTTCGCGACGAGAAAGGTATAATAGACGTCGCTTCCAATATAGAAGGAGTCGTGCGGTTCGAGCATCCTGGTCCACTCGGGGTCGGACTGCCTGAGTATCGCACGGGCGAGGAGCATCCCCACCGCCTTCCCGCCGATCATCCCGGTCCCGATCATCCGCCTCCAGATCGCGAGCACGTCCGGGAGCGTGAAGTACCGCTCGGCGAGCGGCAGCATCTTCTCGTCGTTGGTGATGATCAAGCGCACGATCTCTGCGAGCGTCCGCGCCTCGTCTTCCGGGGAGGCGCTCCCGGTCCGTCGCCCTTCGGCGACCCGTTCAGCATTGAGAAAGGTCCTGTCCCACACACCGACCATCCGGTAGCTCGCCGACGGCAAGCCGGGCCATCCCGACGCCTGGACGACCGCCGCGGTCTGCGCGCTCGACGCGACCGGCAGGAAGCGCCCATCGCGTTCGATGTGCATCCGAGTCCGCTCCGGCGTCTCCCGCTCGAATATCTTGATCGGCTGCAGGTAGACGCTCCCGCCGTACCGGTACGCGTCTATCAGTATCTGCGTGGTCTCGCGCACGGGATCGGCGGCGTGGTAGCTGTGCAATGAACGGGACATCGCGAAATAGGCGACGGTGTCGAGACGACGGAGCAGGGGACAGGTCAACCGGAAGAAGTTGCCGATCATCCGGTCGCTGTAGCAGGTGTTGGTGAGATCGGACAGCGAGTCGAACACGTAGTAGATGCAGCCTTCATGCTCGCGGATCGCGCGATGGATCTCCGTGATGAACGCCTCGAACCCGGGCTCGGGCCGCACCTCGCAGACCTCGACTCGGCCACCGGCAGCGGCCTCGAGCAGCGGGTCGTGCTGCGCGAACCGAAAGTAGACGAGTTGCTCTCCCTCGCGCTCGGCCTGCTCTGCGAGCGCCCGAACGAAGGGAAGGTAGACGTCGATCTCATCCACCTTCCACACGACGTTGTCGCCGGCAAGCAATCCGCCGATCACGCGATCGAGATCGGCAATGCCGGAGCTCACCTCAGCCATGACGAACAGTCTACACGAATGGCGGGCTCAGTGCATGGTGACCACGCTCCCGGGCCGGGCCCACCCCACCCCCGGGTGTTCGGCCGGCAGAAGGCCGCGGGCGAAGCACTGGGTGAGGACCGCCTGCAGTCCGTCCGCCCAGGTAAGCACGGGGCTTCCGGCGGGGCTTCCGGCGGGGGCGTCTCCGGGGTCGGCGGTCGTGCGCCGCACGATCTCGGCGGGGAAAGGCACGACCGGAGACGAGTCGCCGGCCGCGCACACGACCCGAAGCTGCGCCAGGGCGTCCCGGACGGAGCATGGCGATTCAGGGATCTCCCCCGGGCCGGCCGAGCGAATGGCCGCGGCCACGCGTTCGAGCTTGCCGCGCGGCGTGACATCGGGTGAACCGTAGTCTCCGACCAACCCGTCGGCCCAGTGGCAGTAGAAGTGGCCGGGAACGTCACAGACGAGATCGGCGTCGCGGAAACGGTACCAGATCATCGGTCCCGCGTTCGACGGGACGGCGTGGGTCGTGTAGAAGAGCACGTCGGCGCCGCTCGCGGTCCGCACCCGGATCGCGGCGGTGTCGTAGTTCTCGATCTCATTGGCGCGGTAGAGCTCCGCCTGTACGGAGACCGGATCGCCGCCGGGGCCGAGGACGGAAAGGGCGTTGTGCAGGTAGTGCGCGGTTGCATTGTGCGCAGGGCTGTCCATCACGAGGCTGCCGTCGGAGGCGCGGACTCTGCCCGCCCACGAGGCGCGCCCGTAGTAGGCGGAGGAGCGAGGCCAGAGCGCGAGGACTCGCAACGAGAGCGGTTCGCCGAAGGCGCCCGCGGCTATCTCGCGCCGCATGCGTTCGAAGGTCTGCGAGAACGACCACTGGTATCCTATGGCCACCATGCGGCGCGATGCGTCGGCCGCCTCCGCCATGGCAAGCGCATCGTCGAGCGACGCGGCAACCGGCTTCTCGCAGAGGACGTGGGACCCGGCCTCGAGCGCCGCGATGGTGTACGGTGCGTGATACTGAATGGGCGCGGAGATGACGGCGAGGTCGGCGTCCGCCGTGGCGTAGAAGCCGGCAAGGTCCGAATGGATGGTACCCACACGGGCACGCACCTCATCCAGACGTCGGCATCCTGCAGGCAGCGGATCCACCGCACCGACGAGCTCCATGCCCATTGCATCGCCGTGATCGAGTATGGCGTCGACGTACCCGTTCCCGTAGCCGCCGAGTCCGACGAGGAGTGTTCGCACCATCATTGCCAACACTGCACCCGGCCGCGAAGATTGACGCCGGCTTCGCCGGCGGCGGCGGCCGCCTCAGGGTCGAGTCCGAGGAGCGACAAGCCGCGGTCCACGGTCTGCGCGAACACGGCATCCATCTCGTTGAGGTGCGGCTGAGAGAGGTTGACCGCGGTCAGGCCGTCAATCCGGTGGAACCGATCGATGACGTGCGACCCACGACCGCAGTAGTGGATGACCCCGCCGCCAAGCTCGGCGAAGCATCGTGCCTCACGCGCGAGGATGTACTCGTCATAGATCCCAGGTGAGAGGTTCATCAGCGAATCGTCGCGCAGCATGATGTTTCCCTTCATGAGCATGCCCCAGTGCGCATTGTACGAGGCTCGCGGCGGGTGCGCCGCGAACCACGCGCCCAGGAAGGCGAGGTAGTGCTCGGTCATCAGGTCGAGGAAGTCGTGGACAAGCTGTGGCTCGTCGTA
>SKZO01000381.1 GCA_007127335.1 Spirochaetales bacterium
GCGGCCGCCTCGGTGAAGACCGCGGTGATCCAGATCCCGAACGCGCCCCAGAAGAGCGGGAACACGACGAGGCCGAGGACCGGCAGCACGAGTCCACGGGTAACCGCGATGATGAGCGACTTCGCTGCCTGTTCGAGCGCGGTGAAGTACACCGACGCGACCATCGCGAACGGCATGAACAGCACCGACCAGCTCACGATGCGTGCAACCTCACGCGTCAGTGCGATCGCGTCCGGGTGGTCCGGGACGAAGGCTGCCGCCACGGTCTCGGCCCCGAAAAACATCGCGAGAAACACGAGGAGGCCGAAGAGCGTCGCGACGCCGGCGGTCCGTCTGACGGTCGCGCGTACGCGAAGAGACAGTCCCGCACCGTGATTGTAACTGAGAATCGGCTGCACGCCGCTCCCGAGTCCCATCACGATCATCACGCAGAGCATGACCGGGTACTGGACGACGGTCATCGCCGCGACGCCGAGCGACCCGACGTACGCGAGGATCATACGGTTGAACAGGAACGTCGTGACGCCCATGGAGAGGCTGTTGAACAGTTCGGACGCACCGTTCACGCCGACTGTTCGAATCGTCGCGATCCGGCCGTCGGGTCGCGCGAACCGCAGGCCTCCGCGTCGGTTCACCGTCTTCCCGATAAAGTGGGAAAGGAAGATCATCGCGCCGACGGTCTGCGAGATACCCGATGCCATCGCGGCTCCCTCTATCCCGAATCCCCACACGAACAGGAAGAGATAGTCGAGCCCGATGTTGAGAAGCGCGCACGACGCCATCACGATTCCGGCGAAATTCGGCCTCCCGTCGTTCCGTACGGACTGCTCGAGGATGAAGGTGAGGATCATGAACGTGAAGAACGGGAGGATTCCCGCGAGGTACCCGCCCGCGTACACGCCGAGCTCACCCGAGGTACCAAGCAGCGCGAGTATCTGCGGCCTGAACGCAACCGCGGCAAAGCTACCGATCAAGCCGAGCCCGACGCCGAGCGTCACGATGAGCCCGAGAACGCGGCTCGCGTCGCGGGTCTTTCCCGCGCCGAGAAGCACCGCGATCCGCGCGTTCCCGCCGACGCCGATCATGACCGCTATCCCGGACAAGAGGGCAACGATCGGGTACAGGATGTTCACCGACGCCATCGCTTCCGGCCCAAGGCTCCGACCGACCATAATCCCGTCGGTGATCTGGTAAAACGCCATGAACAACATTGACGCGACCGCGGGACTCGCGTACTTCGCGATCAGTTTTCCGGGCGACCGATTGAGCAACTCCTCCCGGGCGCGGTCATCGATACTGGCATGGACATGCGAGTCGTTGTGGTTTTCCATAGTTTCCTTCCCCCCGTTTTGGACCGCGCGCGACGCGCGTCCTGCAATCTTTGGCGCCATGACCAAGCTTCACGATCGATCGAGTATCCTTCCGACGACTGCGAGCATCGCGGTCGAGGCCGAGATGAGCTCCGCACGATCGTCGTCCGGCAGAGACTCGAGAAACTCTCGGTATCGCTCGAGTAGGTATGACTCTCCCGCGGCGAGCTCCTCCTCGCCGAACTGCGTCAGTCGGAGAACAACGCGTCGACGGTCGTCGGAGTCGGTCACTCGCGCCACGAGGCCCGCCTCGACCATCGAGTTGACCATCACCGACATGCTCGACGGCGAAACCCCCATCCGAAGCGCGAGTTGCTTCAGACTTCTGTCAGGCTGCAGCATGAGCTCCCACATCACCATAAACCGTTCGGACGTGATCCCTCGCTCGGTAACGAGATCTGGCAGCCACTCGACGGTCGTCCGCCGCGCGAACAGCGAGAGCACGTTGAGCAGATCGTTCAACGTCCGCGCCTCGGCGACCGACCGGTCTTCCTTGTTTTTTTTCGGCACTTTCACTCCTTCATTCGCCAATCCATCTTTTCGTCAAACGAATGATTCGTTATACCAACTATTCTATAAAGTAACGATTGGTTTGTCAACTCTTTTGTGAGAATATTCGGGAGGCAGCGGGCTCAACGCTCGCACACGAGCACAGGCGCGCTGGTTGCCCCAGGCGCGGACAGGAGATGAAGCGCCGTTTCGCAACTACGAACCTGCAAGGGTCCTGCGGTTATCAAGGAACCGGCGAACGGACGCGTTCGGAGGAGAGTGGCCGGCCGGTTGGTGCAGTTCGGGCCTGCGCGCGATGGGCCCGGTACAAGACGTCAGAACTGGTACGGTTCGGCGAGAAACACGCCCTGGATCCGCAGACCCTCTTCGAAGTGGAGGTCGAAGGACCCCACGGCGAACTCCGAAGTCACGCTCGAGAACGAGATCGTGCCTGACTGGGCGAAGTACTCGTCCATGTCCGCACTCTCGGACTGCGCGGAGAACCCTGCAGAGAACGTACCGTCTTCGAAGCTTTCGTTGACCTGGTAGACTCCACCGGTCACGGGTTCGAACCGGTTTGACTCAAACTGTAACAGGTACCGCGGCCCGGCAAGGGTGAGGATCCAGATCTCAGGCGCACCGTAGTCGAAGAAGTACGTGTGCGGCGTCATCTCCCTCCCGGTCAGAGGTCCGGAGAGATCGAAGAAGCTATCTGCGTCGCAGGAACCATAGACGACCTCCGCAGACGCCCGGACGTCCGGATCGATCCGGAGTTCCGCGCGGACCGTATCCGTTCCTATGCCCTCGGAAGGGGCCGTGTACCATCCGCCGGGCGTGATGCTCCCGACGTTGGCGCTCCAGATGAGGTCATCGTTCGACACAAGGTTCCCGCTCTCGACATCGCGCGCGACGAAGGAATAACCGGTGCCGGAGAGAAGACAGACGCTCGCCGGGTGGATCTCGATCGCCGGCCGTTCGTACACGATCGACGTCACGCCTCGGCGCGGTGGCGCTGAGCTGTGTCCGCGGATCCCGCCATCACCAATGAACTCGGCGATGACGAGCACACCTTCTCCGGGAAAGTCATCGGCACTGCCGGGCGTGTACTCTACCGAGCAGGTCTCGCCCTCGCACGAGCCGGGGACCACGCGCACCGTCCCAACGATGGAGACAGGAAACTCGGGATCCAGCCACACGTCCAGAGCGGCTTCCAGTTCAGCGCCACGCACCACGGTGTTGCGCACGTGCACCGGAAACTCGATCGGCTCGCCGGAGGCGAAGACTTCGGCGTCCAGCCGCAGCCGTGTGATGCCAAAGCTGACCCTTACGTACTCGAGGTCTACCAGCGCGGTCTGCGTCACCGACGATGCCGGCAACACATCGAAGTTGGTGCTGAACCGTATCGCTGAGTCCTGCCGGTCGAAGGCTTGAGGGGCGCGAAGCGCAAATTCGAAGCGGTCCGGGCCGGTAGGGGCCTGTGCGATAATTGGCGCGCCGGTTCCATCCAGCGTAGTAACCTGGGCGCTCAGCCACTTCTGCGGCTCGTCGCCCATGACGTCGATGTCCTCCCACTCGAACACGATCACGGTCGCATCGGCGAGGTGCTCGCTCGCGAATGCCTGCAGTTGAGCGGTCGCGCCAAGATCATTCGGAATCAGGTCGGCGACGGTTGCCCCCAGGTACGCCTCGAACTCCGGCGTGAAGTAATTCCTGGTGATGTGTCCACCCGCTTTCGCGACAAAGCGCTCAACGAGTTCCCGCGCCAGGTTGACTCCCTCGCTCTCAGCCGTCACGCGGGCCGAGATCAGGCGAAGCTGGTTCGGCTCCCGGTCCTCCTCCGGGATGACTCCTTCAGGCGGGTCGAGCTCGAGGGCGAGGTCGACCAGACAGCACGGCAGGAACCAGCGCGCTACTCCGGCGGCTCCCCCCAGGGTCTTGGCCGCCTTGACGATGCCCTTCATCGCCGTGCTGGCGGTCCCGGCAACCACAACGGATCCGCCGGGCCCCGCAACCTTCATCGCGGCGACCGTAGCTAGCGTGCTCAGGTGAGACAGGAAGATCTCATCCGCGAGTTCCACGTCACGCTCAATTCTGACTGCAAGCCGGTAGTTCTCGAGCTCCTCGGCGAGCCGCTCGGGGATCCTGATGACGGGTTCACCGGGCACCCGAACCACGGCTACCGAGGAGCCGCCATCCAGAGTACTTGCCATTCGGGACGGGCTCGATCCCGACGTCGAGGCAATCTCATACGTCGAACGCGGTGATCGTGGCTCCGTGGAGTCAGCAGTTCGCACGGGCTCACCGGCGCGCAGGACGGATTCAGCTTTGCGCATGGTGGCCGTCATGTGACCGTCGGACAGAATTCGCTCGGCGAGCGCGAGCGCCTCACCGCCAAGACCCGCGCCGACGAGCGAATCCGGGTTCTGCTCATCAAGAGCAATCGTCCATGCCTCCATGAGCGGCAGATACTCGAGCGGCATCCCTACGAGACCCTGATTCCGCCAATGCTCCCACTCCTGCGGGTACTGCAGACCAATCGACTCGGTGGACGCCTCAAGAAGATCGCCTATCGCATCGACGAGCTCGTCAAGCGCCCCGTGACGGCGGCCGGGCAAAGGGTTTATCGTGAGCTCGAGCGTCTCGCTGCGTGAGCTCCCGTCCGTGACAATGACTGTCGCAAGGGATCCGTCAGGGTCGAACATCGGCACGGGAAGATAGTAGACGCCGTCACGCTCCAGGAGGGGAGCCGCGGTCGTTCCGCTCTCGCTGAATTCCCGCAGCGTGATGTCCGTGCCGTTGAACACGGCGTAGACAGAGCCGCTTCTCGTCTCGTCCGGTACGCCGAGGACCGTTACGTAGCCGAGCGCCGGGGCGCGGGAAGCGCTCAGCGTGACGTTCGCAAGAGCACCGGCGCCAGAGGACAGCGCCTCCGGCTCGTCCTCCGACACCTGCAATACAGCTCGACACGCGGTCAGGCTCAGGACGAGAATCAGCGCGATCCAGTGGAGAGTCCGAACACTCAGTGCACGAAACCGATGTGGCATAGGTACCACCCTCCTTCCCGTACGCGAACCGGCCCAACCGGACGTCTCGCACCGATACTGCGGCCGCGACCGCAATGGAATATGCCTTGATTAATATTACCGGTCAAGTCAGATTTTGAGAGGAGGCCGACGCTTGACCCGCAGACGGAGAAGCGCGTCAAAGAGCAAATCTGTGCCATGGAAGACACGGGTCGCGGTGACTGTCACGGTGGAGTAGAGCCCGTCGAACTCATCGGTCACTGGTCGAAAGCCTCGGCGAGCAGCTCGGCGATATCGGCATCAAGCGATGCGTGTCGATCGGTTGACAGCAAGGGGCATCTCGAAGAGGATCGCAGCCGTGGGTGCTCGCGGCCCGCAGGAGGCTCCTTCGAGCGATCTACCAAACGGTCGGTTCGGTTCGCTCGACGGTATGGCCGTGGCGAGTCATTCGAGGACTGTGAGAATCACCTGGTTGAGGAACTGTCCCAGTTGCCGCGGTCGACGGAGCGGTAGTCGCAGACATCGGGGCCTGAACAGGCCGGATGGCTACGCGTATAGGGCAGACCCGCAACGAATCGAACGAATGGAGGTCCGTCGACCTGCCGCACGACTTCAGCATCATCCAGGCGCGCGACCCCCAAGCACCCGGCGGAGTCGCGCACTACGAGAAGGCGATCGAGATTCCCGAGGAGTGGGCCGGGCATCGGATCCTCGTCGAGTTCGAGGGCGTGTATATGAGAATACGCTTCTGGTCACGGTCAACAACAGCACGATACCGAACAGCCGCTGGTACAGCGGATCGGGAATCTACCGCCATGTACGTCTCCATGTCCTTCCCGAGCTTCACATCGCTCCGTGGGGCATCGCAGTGACGACACCCGCGGTCTCGCCGGCTGAGTCGACCGTGGAAGTGACGACGACGGTCGAGGACCACGGAGGCGATCGGACGCAGCAAGCGGCGCGGGTACGATCGACACTGCTCGACGCCGCGGGCGAAGAGGTTGCAGCCGACGAATCCGACGTCGAAGCCGGTGCAGCACGAGGGCGCCTGTCGGTATCGAATGCACGACTCTGGTCGGTAGATGACCCGTACCTCTATACACTGGAAACTGAGCTGATAGCCGACGGCCAGCCGATCGACAGGCGGCAGACACGAGTCGGTATTCGGTCGATCTCGTTCGATCGCAGCGGTGTGCGACGGGGTCGCGCCGGCGGTGGTGACGGTGAACGCGGAGTCCGACGCGACCAGCTGAACGACGGCGCCGGTATGGCTCATCCGCCAGGCATCAATCCTCGTAGTCATCGCGAACCGGTAGCGTCTGCGCCGAGGGCGAAAAAATGTCCTCTCGTGGCGCGTACCGAAGATGACAGCCGGCAGTAGCGAGACCA
>SKZO01000379.1 GCA_007127335.1 Spirochaetales bacterium
CCTCGTTCAGGGAAACCGAGAGCGCCCGACTTGCGTCCGAGCTCGCCGCGATCAGGGACGAGCGCCGGAAAGTGCGGCTCATCTTCCTCCAGACCGACGATCCGTACCGCAACACCGCGGTAACGCTCGCGATCCGGAATCTGGGGACGAACATTACCTTCGAGGAGACCGGTTACCCCATGCCACGAACCGCCGCGCTGGGTCTGAGCTATGCGCTCGTCAACACCGACATGCATACCGTGCGCATCAGCTCGGAGGCTGAGATGCCTCTCTACGGGAGCCCGACGCTCGCCGATCTGCAGGTGGGCGTGGGAATGGAGTACGGATTCGCCGGTATCGTCGACGTTCGGGCAGGATACGGATTCGGATCTCCGGAACGCAGCTTCTCAGTTGGGTTTGGAGTCGATTTCGCCCTTGGCTTCACCAACTACGCAGTCGACTACGTCTTCCGGCCGCTCCCCGACTACGGCCTCCAGCACAGCGTTGGGGTCGCGATAGGCTTCTGACCCGGCACCGATGGTTCATACTGAACGCTATGGAAAGCAATCATGGCGCCGTCCGGCGAGACTTCGTCTGACGGCGCTTCTTCTGTCTCTTGCGCTCGTGGTTCCGGTCACGGCAAGGGCGCAGGAGACCGACCCGGGCCCATTCGAAGTCGACCTGCGGCTGGGACTCGGGTACGAGGCGGTCGGACCGGGATCGACGGAACACAGCGCAACGGAAGACATAACCCCGGGCATCCTGCTGAGCCGACTGATCGACCGAATCTACATCTACCGGCGCATCCACGAGAGGTTGATCGTCGACCTGGACTACGATTCGGCACGTGGCGAGGAGTGGTTTCTTGGCGGAGAGAACTACTATGCGCTTCACTACGAGGGCCAACCAGGTGAGTTCGTCGAACGTGCATCCATCGGGAACCGCGAAGCCGTGGTCATTGAGGATCACTACGTCGATACCGCCGCGCCGCCGGGCCGCAGCGTCGGCGCGGGAATCAGCACACGGGCGGAGGTCGGCGGCGGAGCCCTCACGACGGACGCGATCGTACGTCTCGGGGGGTCACAGCTCGTCTCGCTCACCTTTCGTGGGCAGCGATCGGTCGTCGATCTCTCGCTCCGTGACGTAGATCACGTCCGGAGGGCGATCTTCTTCCTTCCTGACGAGAACGTTGACACCAACTCGCTCGCGCTGTACCGCTCAACGACGGGTCCGGGCGAGGCCACCGTTGGCGGGAAACGCTTCACCCGCCTTCAGCAGCCGGTGGACTACGCCTTCGACTCCGGCCGTTCGCTCATCATCCTCCGCACGCCGGTTGGAGAGAGTGATCTGATCGCCACCTACACCTCGGGATCGCTGCGCGTCGGGGACGCAGGGTTGGGCGCTGACGCGTACATCAACCCCTCAGGCGAGCGCGAGGACTTCAGCGCCGCGACCCACCCGCAGCAGTTCGCCACGATGGACGGCGTGCGGTACCTGTACCTCGCTCGGGAGGAGATGAACACCTACTGGGAGCACCGGGGAGCATACTCGGTCCCGGAGCTTGCGGGTGCTGACCTGGGGACTCTGCGGCTGGAGTTGGTAGAGGCCGACACCGGGCGGGCCAACGTCAGCTATGCGGACGTCCTCCAGTCGTACCGTGCAGACATCGCACGCGGTCTTCTCATCTTCGAACCGGAGGATCCGGCGGGGTTCTACCCGCGACCGTTTCCGGGGCCGCTCCCGTTCACCCACCCGGTCTCACCGGACAATCCGTTCGCGCCGGACAACCCGGTCTACTCGGCGCTGGGGACCCCGGCCGACGGCGCATCGGTCCACACGCTCACCGTGTCGTTCCTTCGCGATGCCACCTCATACCTGATCGAGGACCTGTTTGTGGAGGGCTCGGTGCGGGTTCGTGTTGACGGACGTGAGCTCAGAGCCGGTGAGTTCCAGGCCGACGCAGATACCGGTCTGGTCACCGTGCAGGAGTCGATCATCACGCCTGAGAGCGAGGTGGTCATCACCTACCGCCTCGCAGAGGAGACCGAGAGAGCGCAGACGCTTCTGGCTGCCGTGTCGTCGGATTGGGAACGCGAAGGCCTCTCGGCGCACGCGGCGCTAGTGGCCGAAACGGCGCTGCCCGGACCCGAGGCGCCGGCTGTGGGGGAGGAGCGTCCTGCGACGGTCACGGGATCAGCGGCGGTGGCCTACGAGCGTCAGGTGGGCAGGACACTGATCGAGACCTCGCTGCGCGGCGCCGTGCAGGCGCGCAACCCGAACAGCGCGGGAGCGGCGATTGTCGCGGATATGAGCGACCGCCGGACGAGAGACCTGCCGCTCGACGAGGTGGAGTGGCAGCTCGGCTCGGACTCCGACCTGCTTCCCGGCCTTTCCACGCCCGTTGAGCTGCTGCTGCGCGGCGAGCTCGGATACGAGAACTACTACGAAGACTCTGCGGTCGGCGGGGGTCTGCGAACGCTCGGCTGGGACAACTCGCGCAATCCATCGTTCTCGTACGCGCAGAAGGCCGGCCCATACAACACCGCGGACGCTGCCCCGGACGGCGCAGCACAGTCTCTGGTCCTCGACTATGCGTTCACGCCGGATGAACCCGGCCAGTACATTGCCGCCGCAACGCATGTTGGCGGCAGGCTGAATCCCTACGACACGCTCGAGCTGGTCTACGGAGGGCATGGTCTGTCCGGCGGTGCGGTCCGAGTCTACCTGGAAGTGCTGCAGATCTACAAGGAAGACCTGAACGCCAACGGCGTGCTCGACGGACAGACGAGCGTTGACGACCCCGGTTTCGCCATCACCCCAACCCATGGCACACGGACGGTGATCGGGTCCGGACGAGACGGGGGATCGAACGGTCGACTGAACTCTGAAGACCTGAACCGCAACGGACGCCTGGATCCTCCCGGACCGCCGGGGTCGATCCCGGAGAAAGGCGTCGTGATACCGGGACCCGAAGGCGCGTGGATCGCGGAACTCAGGCCGGGTGCCGGCGGGACCTCCGGTACCAGCGAACCCATCGACTGGCAGACGGTACGGGTCAACCTTCACTCACTCGCTGCGGAGACCGATCTCATTCTGGAGGACGCCCAGGCGGTGAGGATCACGATAACGCCGGCGGGCACTCCCACCAGCCACGCTACCGGAAGAGTCGTGATCAACCGGATCCGGTTCTCATCGACGGGAATCACGACGAGCGATCCCGCCTCTCTCGAGACGCGTACGGTGACCTCATCTTCAGTGCCCGAGCTCGCGTCGGCGCCGCTCGCCGACGCCTTCCCGCAGATGCACGAGACCATGCTCGAGGTCACCTTTGTCCCGCCGCTCGCAGCCGGCGAGCGGGTCTCTCTCGCGCGGGAGCTGGTTGGCCCCGCGGATTTCACCGCGTACGAGACGTTTCGTATATACCTCTACACGGGCGACCCGGGCTCGCTCCCTGCGCCGCTCGCAATGGACGTACGGTTGCTGTCGAGCGAGCGCGACTACCACGGGTTCACCTTCGGTCCGTCCGATCTTCGCGCGGGCTGGAACGAGATCGCCATTGACACGGACGCCGGACAGGCAGTTCGGATCAACGGACGCTCCGGCGGGTCGCTCGAGACCGAGGGCAGGTTCGCCTCGCTCTCTTCGGTCGTCCGGGTAGAGCTGGGCATAGCCGCATTGGGCGGTGAGCTCGTGGACGCCTTCTCGTTCTGGACTGGCGCCTGGCACGTGAACGCGAGCAGGACGAGGCTCGGCGTGGCCGGTGGCGCGTCCGTAGCGCTCTCCCATGACGGCACGGCCCTCGGGTTCCGTGGCGTCCCGGTCATCGCTCACCCTTCGGCCGCGCTGCACTACGACGTGAGCAGCGCAGGCTTCGACGGCGCGCAGGCCGCGTCCGACGACGTGCGTGTCAACGCGGGCCTCTCGTTCGCCGATCTCTTTCCCCTCGCGGCGAGCGCCCGTCAGCGTCGCTGGTTCAGCGCGCAGGAATCGGAGATCCGGGCGTCCGCCGGATTCGATCCGCCGTGGACATGGTTTCCTCGCGTGGAACATGTCTACGGCTACGCGGTCCGCGAGGAGTCCGCGGTCACCCGGTCGGGGCTCGACTACCTCGAGAGCGAGGAGACGCGTACCGACGCATCCGTCCGCCTGTCCGGCCGGCTCAGCCCCGCGGAGGGTTGGTCGCAGGAGGCCTCCGTTTCCCGCCGCGCCGTTCAGGATGCGAGAGTTCTCCGGGACACAGACGGCACGGACATCGTCTCCGGAACCGCCGGCGCAACTCTGTCGGATGAGCTCTCGCTTTCGTTGACGGGTCGAGTCCCGGCCGTCGACGGGTGGCGGATCATTGCCGGCGGTGACTACCGACGCAGCTTCTCCGGCGGGGCGATGGATGCGCTTGCACGACCATGGTCGGCGTACCGGCACCTTGCGGGGAACGCGTTCTCTCCGGTCTCAGCCACGCTGTCCGACGCGGCGTTGACGAGCACTCGGCAGAGTGCCCGTCTCGCGTTAACCCCTCCGCGAACCCTCCCGGCAGGCCTGGAGCTCGCCCTCACTGAACAGATACGGGAGGGCACCTTCCGCGCGGACACGCGCCAGATCGGGACGGATGTATCCTTGCGTGTCGGCCTTCCGCTTCTGTTCGGGCCCGAAGGGACGGTTCGCGTCACACCGTCGATCACGCGCTCCGGGTCCGCGGTCTCCCGGGCACGTACGAGCCACTCAGAGTGGCGCCTCCTGGAGGCGACGGTTCGACCCCTGCTGATGCCTCCCTTCGCGTACATCACGCCAACGATTACCGACGGCCGCATCCGGGAGCGGGATGCGGCCGGGCTCCTCGCGAGCGCGGCCGACGATCCTGCCGGCCGCGCGTCCGTGCACACGGTACTGGGTCTCGAGACGAGAGTCCGCAGCCCGCACTGGTACGTGCCGTCACTCCTGACGCTCGAGGCGAGCGGCGCCGCCGGATGGCAGGGACCGACGCCAACCCAGGAACGTGCGGCCGCCGTCAGCATGAGCTCGTCCGCCCCGGTGGCGCAGTCGCCGCGTGGCGCGGGCTCGCTGGTCGTCTCCACGAGCGGGCGTTTCGAGCGCGACTACCTGCTCGACACCGAGAAGCTTGACATGAATGCGTCTGCCTATTTCGCGTACTCCAGCGTCACCGGACGCGGGTGGCAGGTCAACCAGAGCCTCAGCTGGCGACAGGTCCGTCAGCATCCGGGCGCCGTGCGCCTGTCGCTGTACCCGGACGCTCCGCAGCTCGAGCCGGTGGCGGCGTTCAGGGCGGACAGCGACAGGCTGGTGAACAGGAGCTCGTTCCAGTTCACCTGGCGTGCGGATCGCATGCCGTCGGGGCATCCGTCTACCCTGGCACGGAGGCTGGGGCTTGACGGGGAGGCGCAGGAGGTCACGAACACGGAGCGCGTCGCAGTGGAGACGAGTCACATCTTCGCCGACCCGGATACGCTCGGGACGACGACGCTCATGCCGCTGCGCATCACCCTCGAGCATCGATCGGAGATCACGCAGAGCGATAACCTCACGCTCGAGTTGGGAGTGCAGGCGCAGGGCGGCATCGAGGAGCGGATCGTGAACGGCGTGGTCGACCGGGTGCCCGCCTTCGGCCTGCAGGCGGACCTTGGCGTGCGATTGAGGTACTGACGGCGCGGATGGGTGCGCGGTGAGGAGCCCGTCGGGCCGGTGAACAAGGCTACCCCGCCAGTCTGCGGTGCCGTTCCTTCGCGGTGATGATCAGCATCTGCAGCCGGTTCTCAACGTTCGCGAAGCTCGTGTCCGGATCGTAGTCCAGCGGCAGGATCTGGATGTCGGGGCGCTCCTGTTTGATCGCCTTCACGAGCCCCCTGCCCGTGATGTGGTTGGGCAGGCACCCGAACGGTTGCAGGATGAGGAAAGAGCTCACCCCTTGGTCGGCATGGTGGAGGATCTCAGCCGGGATCATCCAGCCTTCACCACTGGTCAGGGTGCGATCGACGATCGAGTGGACGCGGTCGGCCATGGAGGCGAGCGAGGGCGTCGGTTCGTAGAGGGGATGCCGACGCTTCTCCTGGTCCACGCGGTGCAGCACGTGCCGGATGAAGCGCTCGGTGACGCGTGTGATGAACATCTCCATGGCGGGAAAACGGACATGATACCTGTCGCGCTGGTCGATCTTCAGCAGGATGTCGCGATGCATGATGGTGAACAGATCGGGCATCGCCACCTCCATGCCGTTCTGCTCCAGGTACCGTTCGATTCGGCCGTTTGCCTCGGGATGAAA
>SKZO01000252.1 GCA_007127335.1 Spirochaetales bacterium
GCGCCCATCGCCGGGCGCACACGCTTGCCGTACGCGAGGATGGCGATCACGATGAACGGCAGGAGCGCGAGGTAGACGAGCGCGAGCGCCGGACTCCAGCTCGCCACGACCGCGAGAACGCCGACGACGAAGAGCATGTTCGTCGCGATGATCACCGCCGAGCGCCCGAAGAACTCGCTCACCGTGTCCACGTCCGCGGTGACCCGCGAGACGATGTCACCGGTCCGCGACGAATCGTAGAACGAGAACGAGAGGCGACTGAGATGCGCGAACAGCGCCGTGCGGATCCGGAAAACCGTGCGCTGGCCCAGATGGGCCGAGAGGTAGAGCCGCGCGAAGTCGGTCGCGCCGTGGACGAGCGAGAAGCCCATCAGGAGCGCACCGGCGGCGACGATGAAGCCGGTGGCGCCGCCGGCCACGGCCCGATCGAGCACAATTCGGATCATCCACGGCGGCACGAGCTCGAAGGCGGCGCTCACTACCGAAACCGCCGCGACGAGCGCAAGCAGCCCCGGGTGGTAGCGGAAGAGCCGGAGCATGCGGGCCAGGATTCGCCAGGCCGAGCCGCGCGGACGCCCGTCGCCGCCACGACCGCCGGGCCTGCCCGCGGTGCGCGGATGCCCGTCCGCGGGCCCTGACTCTGCGGCCATGGAAGCCGGGCGGCTCTTCATAAGCATGCACTTATTGTTGCGCGCCCGAGATGCATTGTCAAGAGGATCGCCGCTGCCTCGAAGCGCGATGATTGCCCACCGCGCTTGATCGTTCTCCGCGACCTTCCTACACCAGCCCGACCGGGGGGATCGTGGAAAGCGAACGTATTGAAACCAAAGGACCGCGGGTCAGACGCAGTCGCTTCCTGCGCGACGTCCTCGTCTGTTCGCTCGGAGCGTACGGCGGGCCCGAGTCGCACATCGGCGTCTTCGTCAACCAGCTCGTCAGGAAGCGCAGATACCTGACCGAGGAAGAACTGATCGAGCTCCTCGCACTCTGCACGATGCTACCCGGACCGTCGAGCACGCAGACGATTGTCTCCGTAGGGTACCGGATGGGCGGACCGATGCTCGCCTTTCTCACGCTGCTCGTCTGGGCGCTGCCGGTGCTCGTGCTCATGACTCTGGCGAGCTTCGCATACGCCTGGCTCGACGCCCGCGGGCTCTCCACGCGGGTTCTGAGATTCGTGGGTCCCATGGCGGTCGGGTTCATCGTCTACGCCGCCGTGCGGATCGGGCGCAAGGTCGTGAGCGACGCGATGACCCTGGTGCTCTTCCTGAGCGCGGCGGCAGCGACCTTCTTCGTTCGTGATCCCTGGGTCTTCCCCGTCGTGCTCATCGCGGGCGGGCTCGTCGCGATCGCCGTCAACCGCGAAGCCGGGATGTGGCACGCCGTGCCGCTGCGGCCGCCCTGGATCTACCTCTGGCTCTTTGCAGGTCTCGCACTCGCGGCGATCGTCGCCGCATCGCTCGCGGACGACCGGATCGTCCAGCTCTTCGAGAGCTTCTACCGGTATGGGTACCTCGTCTTCGGGGGAGGACAGGTCGTCGTCCCGGTGATGCAGAGTGAGCTCGTGGACGTACGGCACTACATCACGAACGAGGAGTTCCTCGCCGGGTACGGGCTCGTGCAAGGGCTTCCCGGCCCCATGTTCAGCTTCGCCGCCTATGCCGGCGGAATGGCCGCGCGGCAGGCCGGTCACACGTACCAGATCCTCGGCGCCGTCGCCGGAGGAATCGGCATATTCCTCCCCGGCCTGCTGCTCATCTTCTTCGTCTACCCGGTCTGGGATGGAGTCCGGAGGATACGCGCGATCCGCATCGCGCTTCGCGGGGTCAACGCCGTCGCCGGCGGTCTGATCGCGGTCTCGGCGGTCGTGCTTGCGCAGGCCGCCGGGCTGACCGTCATCACACTCGCGATCGCCGCTGCCACGGCGCTCATCCTCGGCTTCGCAAAGATACCCGCGCCGGTGCTCGTCGCAACGACGCTGATCGCGGGGGTGGTGTTCTCGTAGGCGAACCCGGTCGCCGGGCGCTCGATGCGGTCCAGCTCGCAAAGGGTCTCGAGGACAGCCCCGCGCCGTTCTCCGGCGGCGAGAAGCAGCGGCTCTGCCTCGCGCGGGTGCTCCTCATGGAGCCCCCGGTGCTGCTCCTCGACGAGCCGACGGTGGGGCTCGACCGCGAGACCGAGGAGGCTGTCTTCGGGTGTATCCGCGACTGGTGCGGCGACGGTCGGTCGGTGATCGCGGCGACACACTCACCGTTTACGTCCATGCTCGGTGAGGCCGACCGACTCGTGTTCAGGAACGGGAGACTTGTGAAGGAGGCCGACGAGTGAACGGTGCGCTCGAGATACCCCTGCTCCGCCTCGCGGCGGGATACGTGTTCGTTGCGATCGTCCTCGCGATCGCCGCACGGTGGAAGGTCGGACGGACCTGGGAGATCGTCCTTGCCACCTTCAGAATGACGGTGCAGCTCGTTGCGGTCGGCTACCTGCTCGAGCTCGTCTTCGTGCGACCGAACCCGTGGATCACCCTCGCGATCTTTTTCGTGATGGAGGCATTCGCGGTCCGCAACGTCTTCGCGCGGGTCAGGGTTCCCACGCCCGCGAGACTGCGCACCACGATCATCGGATCGCTCGCCTTCGGGAGCTCACCGACGACTACACGCCCCCGCAGTGGGCGTGCAACACAACGCGCGCCGTCTACCACTCGCTCGGCGAGCTCGAGCGCGACGTGCACGAGCATGTACACAAGGAAAACAACATTCTCTTCCCGCGGCTGCGTGCCTAGTCGCGTGATCGTGTTTCGCGCCGGATATCCGGTCCGGCTGCGGGGCATCGGCAACGGCGAACCGAGCTCAACCCGCGCCTCAGGTGCTCTCTCTGCAGCGCGCCGGAACCTCCGGCAGGACGCGAGCTGAAGCTCGACGCCCGCGCCGCGCTACAACCGACCTGCATATCTATACGGAAAGGCTTGACAAATATGCACGTCATCAGGATAGTCAAGGCTCTCAATCGAAAAACCAGGAGGAATCAGATGAAGATGAGACTGATCATCATGGCGATGGTGCTCGCAGTGGCTGCCGTTGCCTTCGGATCCGGCAGCGGAGAAGCTGCGGACACGATCAGAATAGGCGTTGCCGGGGCGCACAGCGGGGATCTCGCATCGTACGGCCTGCCGACCGTCAACGCCGCGGAGCTCGTCGTGGAAGAGATCAACGCCGGCGGCGGCATCAACGGCCGGCGGGTGGAGCTCATAGTCGAGGACGACCAGTGCGCACCTGAGGTCGCGGCGAATACCGCGGCGAAGCTCGTGAGCGACGGCGTCGTCGCGGTCATCGGCCATATCTGCTCGGGCGCGACCAATACGGCGCTTCCCATCTACGTGGACGAGGGGATCGTCGCGATATCGCCCTCGGCTACGAGCCCGGCGCTCGCGGACTTCGAAAACTTCTACCGGACGATCGCGCCGGACGACGCCCAGGGCGCGCTCCAGGTCGAGTTCATCGTCAACGAGCTCGGGTTGAGCAGGGTAGCGGTCCTCCACGACCGGGGAGACTACGGCAGGGGACTCGCGGGCTATGCGCTGGCATACCTTCAGGATAACCCGGACATCGAAGTCGTGCTCCATGACGGAGTCACCGTGGGTGCGGTCGACTACTCGGCGATCATCAACAGAATCGACGCACTGGGCGCCGAGATCGTGATCTGGGGCGGGTACCACCCGGAAGCCTCGAGGATCGTCGACCAGATGCGAAACCGGGGGATGGACACGCTGTTCATCAGCGGCGACGGCATCAAGGACGAGACCTTCATCAACGTCGCTGGCTCAGCGGCAGAAGGCGTGTTTGCGACCGGTGCACGCAGCACGGAGGGCAACACACTCGCTGCGGAGTTCACGCAGAAGCACATTGAGAAGTACGGAACCGAGCCCGGTCCGTTCTTCCAGGAAGGCGTGTCGGCCGCACTCGCGCTGATGAACGCGATCAGAGTTGCCGGGTCCACCGATTATGAGGCGATCCGGCAGGCGTTGCTGTCCGAGTACGTGGACACCCCGGTGGGGACGATCAGCTTCGACGAAACCGGAAACGCGATCGGCGTGGGGTTCGCGGTGTACCAGGTACAGAACCTGGAGTACATCCAGGTCAGCAGGTAGAGAGACGATCGGAGCGGTAGCCGGCGTGCCGGCCGCCGCTCCCTATCCCACGCCTATGAACGTCGAACTGTTCGTCAATCTGTTCTTCAGTGGACTCACTCGCGGGAGCATCTACGCGCTGCTCGCGCTGGGGTACACGATGGTCTACGGGATCATCCAGCTCATCAACTTTGCGCACGGGGAAGTCTACATGATCGGGGCGTTCACGGCGCTCATCATGACCAGCGTATTCACGATCCTGAACCTCCCGGCGCTCGCGATCGTTGCCCTCGCGCTCCTGATCGCGATCGTCTGGTCGTCCATGTACGGTTTCACGCTCGACAGGATTGCCTACAAACCCATCCGCAACGCCCCCAGGCTCTCGGCGCTGATCAGCGCAATCGGCATGTCGCTCTTCCTGCAGAACTACGTGCGGCTTGCGCAGACCAGTGACTTCCTGCCGTTCCCCAGGCTCATTCCCCGGATACCGTTTCTCAACGCGGTACCCGGGCTCAACTCGTCACAGTTCGTCATCTTCGTGACGACCGCTGTGGTCATGGTCATTCTCACGGTTCTGATCAAGTTCACCCGCATAGGAAAGTCCATGCGGGCAACGTCGCAGGACCGGGTGATGGCGATGCTCTCCGGGGTCAATGTGAACCGCGTGATCAGCATCACCTTCGTAATCGGCTCGGTGACGGCGGCGATCGGCGGGGTGCTGATCAGCTCGCACATTGGCCAGATCAACTTCTACATCGGCTTTCTCGCGGGAATCAAAGCCTTCGTAGCCGCGGTCCTCGGCGGAATCGGAAGTATTCCGGGTGCTGTCCTCGGGAGCTTCGTGCTCGGACTCACCGAGAGTTACGGGGCCGGCTACATCTCGAGCGACTACGAGGACGTCTTCGCCTTTGTCTTCCTCGTCGTCATCCTGATTTTCCGGCCGTCCGGCTTGCTCGGAAAGGCGTCGAGCCAGAAGGTCTAGGAGCGCGCATGGATACCCTCAGGGAGATCAGACGGTCGGCGCTCCTCGCGGCATGGTTCATGGTGCTGACGTTCCCGATCATGGTGATCCGGGTCAACACGATCACGAACACCATCGAGTGGCGGTGGGAACGGCTCATCCTCATCTCCGTGGGGAGCTTCGTCGGATCGCTCGTCTGGAACTACTTCCAGCGGCGCAAACGGGCGCAGGGCGGTCCGCGCCCGCAGACGGCGGATCTTCCGGCGGATCTTCCGGCGGATCTTCCGGCGGAGCTTCCGGCGACCGACATTGGAAGCGCGCCGCTCACACCGCCGGTTGAGCAACGGACCTGGGTCGACAGGGGACTCGCACGGGTTGGTATGAGCCGGGCGACCTTCAGGAAGCCGGCGGTGGCGGTGCCGCTCATCGTAGCGGCGCTCGGCGTTGCGATCGCCTACCCGCTCGTCACGTCACTCTACCAGACGAACATCATGGTTTCGGCGCTGATCTACGTCATGCTCGCCCTGGGGCTGAACATCGTGATCGGGCTCGGGGGGATGCTGCATCTGGGTTACGCGGCGTTCTACGCCGTAGGCGCCTATACGTACGCGCTGCTCAACCACTACTTCGACGTGGGGTTCTGGGTCGCGTTGCCGATCGGCGCTGCGGTGAGCATGCTCTTCGGAATACTGCTTGCGATCCCCGTGCTGCGGCTGCGCGGTGATTATCTGGCGATCGTAACGCTCGGATTCGCCGAGATCGTGCGGATCGTGCTCACCAACTGGAGCTCGCTCACGCTTGGGCCAAGCGGCATACGGAGCATCAACCGCCCGACATTTTTCGGCCTGAGCCTCTCGCTCTCGCAGTCGATCAACCTCACCTATTTCATCGCGCTCGGCCTCGTCATCATCACCATCTTCGTGGTGTACCGGCTGGAGAATTCGCGAATCGGGAGGCAGCTCGTCGCGATGGGTGAGGACGACATCGCAGCCCGGGCGATGGGCGTGGATACGGTCCGCGCGAAGCTCACCGCCTTTGCGCTTGGGGCGGTCTGGGCGGGGCTCGCCGGAGTGCTGTTCGCCTCCCGCACGACGTTCATCAACCCGGAGAGTTTCCGGGTCTGGGAGTCGGTACTCATCCTCAGCATGGTCGTGCTCGGGGGGATGGGCTCTATCCCCGGCGTCATCCTTGGCGCCCTGCTTCTGATTCTGCTTCCCGAATACCTTCGCCCGCTGAGTCAGTACCGGCTCCTCGTGTTCGGGGCGCTGCTGGTCATCATGATGGTGTTCAAACCCGCCGGGTTGATCCCCAAACGACGTCGGCTCTACCGGCTTCAACCGGAGGAGATACCGGTTCCGGATGCCGGAGGTGACTCGTGATCCTCGACGCACGCGGAGTGAGCATGGACTTCGGCGGGTTGCGTGCGGTGGACCGTGTTGACATCACGATCAACGAGGGTGAGATCGTTGCGCTGATCGGACCGAACGGAGCCGGCAAGACGACGTTCTTCAACTGCGTCACGGGGATGTACGTGCCGACCGAGGGCACGGTCACGATCCAGCCGCCGAGCGGGAGCGTACAGGATATCACGGGCCTGAAGCCCAACCGCATCGCCGAACGGGGGCTCGCCCGGACGTTCCAGAACATTCGCCTCTTCCCCAACATGACGGTACTCGAGAACGTGATGATCGGCCGGGACTGCCGGCTCAGATCGGGGGTCTTCGGCGCGATCTTCCGCGACCCGCGCACACGGGCCGAGGAAGAACAGGTCATCCACGACAGCTACACGATCCTCAGGAAGATCGGCATCGATCGATACGTGAACGATCTCGCCAAGAACCTGCCGTATGGCGCCCAGCGGCGTCTGGAGATCGCCCGTGCACTGGCCACCGAGCCCTTTCTGCTCCTGCTCGACGAGCCGGCGGCGGGCATGAACCCTCAGGAGACGCGATCCCTCGACGAGCTGATTCTCCGGCTTCGCTCGGAGGAAGGCCTTACGGTGTTCCTGATCGAACACGACATGAGCCTCGTCATGCGACTGTCCGAACGAATCTACGTGATGGACTACGGCAAGCTCATCGCCCATGGCGCACCGCAGGAGATCAAGAACGATCCGGTCGTGATCAAGGCCTACCTGGGAGAGGACGTCAGTGCTTGAGCTCAACAACGTCAGCACGTACTACGGAAACATCCAGGCCCTCAAGTCGGTCAGCCTGCATGTGGACCGGGGAGAGATCATCACGCTGATCGGCGCGAACGGCGCCGGGAAGAGCACCACGCTGATGTCGGTCTCCGGCATCGTCCCTCCCAGATCAGGGGTGATTCGCTTTGACGGTGAATCGATCTCCGGTGACGCACCTGACGAGATCGTACGTCGGGGCATCATCCAGGTCCCGGAGGGGCGTCATATCTTTCCCGGGCTGACCGTCCAGGAAAACCTGGACATGGGAGCGCTCCTGCGCGGCGATCCAAAGGGCGTCGCGGCGGATCTCGAGTACGTGCTGTCGCTCTTCCCCATCCTGAAGAGCCGGCGAAACCAGGCAGGCGGGACGCTGTCAGGTGGCGAACAGCAGATGCTCGCGATGTCCCGGGCATTGATGGCGCGACCGCAGCTCCTCCTGCTCGATGAGCCGAGCCTCGGACTCGCGCCGTTGATTGTCCAGCAGATTTTCGAGATCATCGAAATGATCAACCGGGAAAACGGCACTACGATCTTCCTGGTCGAGCAGAACGCGAACCTGGCACTGAAGGTCGCCCATCGCGGGTACGTGATGGAGACCGGGACGATCACGATGACCGACACGGCCGAGCGGTTGCTGGTGAACGAGGACGTCCGCCGGGCCTATCTGGGGGTGTAGTATGAACGTACGAAGCGTCATGACGCGGAATCCCTACACGATTCACGAGCATGATCCGGTGACGGACGCTCAGACTCTGATGCGCCGGGAGAAGATCCACCGGCTGCCGGTGGTGAACCACGCGAAAAGGCTCGTGGGGATCGTGAGCGAGAAGGACCTGCTCTACGCCTCCCCTTCGCCGGCATCAACGCTCAACGTCTACGAGATGAGCAACCTGCTCGCGAAGCTGAAGGTAGAGCGGGTCATGACGAAGGACGTGATTACCGTCACGCCGGACACGCTCGTGGAGGACGCGGCGCGGGTCCTGGTGGACAACAACATCGGCGGCGTGCCGGTTCTGGAGGGCGAGACGCTCGTTGGCATCGTGACCGAGAGCGACCTGTTCCGACTCCTGATCGACCTCTTCGGCACACGAACGAAAGGCGTACGGGCGACGCTTCGCGTCCCTGAGCGCCCGGGCGAGCTCGCCGACACGACGCGGGTGATCGCGGACGCCGGCGGAAACGTCATCTCACTGGGGACGTTCAGCGGCGACGACATCACCAATGCGGTCATGATCATCAAGGTCGAAGGCATCGACCGGGATCGGCTGACGACGCTGCTCGAACCGCTCGTGGTCGAGGTGCTCGACGTGCGTGAGGTATAGACTGCCGGTCTACTCGGTCCGGTCGTGCTGCGCCTTTGCGGCAAGCACGGTTCCCAGGTTCATGGACCGCAGCGCGTCCGACGGTACGAGAACGAGGCCTCCCTTCTGGCGGATACCCTCGTAGATCATGCTCATTGCGCGCAGCTGCAGCGCCGTCGGATCGTCGCGGTACGTCTCTGCCGCCTCTGCATAACTCGAAGCGATCTGAGCCTCGGTCCGGGCGAGGATCGCGCGCGCCTCGTGTTCTCGTGATGCCTGGGCCTCCTGCGACAGGGCGTCCTCGAGCTCCTTTGGGATCAGGATCTCCTTGAACTCCACCGACAGGATGGTGATGCCCCACGGACTCGTCTTGGCGTCGACGATCTGCTGGATCTCCCGCCCCAGTCGCTCCCGTTCGCCGAGCAGCGTCGAGAGGTCGTTCGCCCCGATACTCGCGCGCAGCGCCGTCTGCGCGCTCAGCGAGATCGCCTGCTCGAAGTGCTGCACCTCGAGCACGGCCCGGTTCGCGTCCCATACCATCCAGAATGCAAGGGCATCCACGTGGACCGGGACGGTGTCGCGAGTGAGGCTCTTCTCGGCGGAGAAGTCGGTGACCCGAATGCGCGTGTCCACGTACCCGGCGATCGAGTCGAAAAGCGGCAGCAGGAGAAGCGGCCCGGGGCCCCGGACCTTGTGAAACCGTCCGAGCCGCAACACAACGATCTTGTCCCATTGGCTGATCACCTCGATCCCGGGCGCGATCAGCAGTCCGATCGTGATGACGGCGGCCAGAATCGACAGGTCAGTCGCGAACAGGATGGGGAGCGTGGCCCACGCGAGCGCGGCGAAGACGACCACCGTCGCCCAGTAGGGCAGCACGAAGAGGATTCCCGCCACCGCGAGCGTACCGGCCGCGACGAGCGCGATATCCTCATTGGCAGGCATCTCCCCCAGACCAACCTGCAGGCCGAGGCCGAGGCCAAGGGCAGCAACAACGGCCAGGGCGGAAACCGTGTTGAACCGGAAATGGCCACGGTGCCCGGCAACAGCGGGGCGTGGCCCGGTACCGTCGCGACGTCCGAACATCGCGTCAAGGGCGTGCATCTTCGCCATGGGACTGCTCCTCCTGAACACGCGTGAGGAAGTCAATGACCTCACGGATAGAGAACCCGTATCCTGAAGCGGTTGCAAGGAAGGACTGGACGAGCCGCATCAGAATCCGGTCTCGCTCGGCCTTCGGCAGGTCGATCTCCTGATCACTGATAAAGGTGCCGGTACCCTGCTGCGTGGTGACGATCCCGCGAATCTCGAGCTCGCTGTAGGCACGCGCGACGGTATTGGGGTTGATCTGCAGCTGCACCGCGAGACCTCGCACCGTAGGCAGTTGCGTCCCCGGCCTCAGCCGACCGTCGGCAATGGCCATCTCTACCTGCAGGATGATCTGCCGGTAGAACGGGACGCCGCCCGCCGGGTCGAGCACGAAAGTGAGCTCGCGCTGCGCATTCTCCACCGACTCCTCCACGGACGTATTGTACTAGTGACCCGGCACATAACAGCATAGTGGGCCCGGCCTCCCCGGTCAACTGCAGGGAAGAGTCCGCAAGGGAGCGTCTCGACACGATGCCGGGGAGCGGGTAGGATGGCGCGATGGAACATGCATACGCTGCCCGCACCGCGTCGGTCGGGCGTGAATCCCGGCTTCTCTCGCACGGCCTGCTGATACTCCTTGGGAGTCTCGCAGTCGCGCTCCTTGCGCAGATCGCGATCCCTGTTGGACCGGTTCCGGTGAGCGGCCAGACGCTCGGAGTGCTCGCAGTAGCCGCGGCTCTCGGCCGGCGAAGGGGCCCGCTCGCGATACTGTTGTACCTGTCGTACGGCGCCGCCGGCCTGCCGTTCTTCGCCGGCGGAACCGCAGGCATGCTCGTCCTGATGGGACCGACCGCCGGGTACCTGGTCGGGTTCCTCGTCGCCGCCTGGTTCGTCGGCTCGCTCCTTGAACGCCCGGCCCTCAGGAAGGTACTCCCGGCGGCTCTCGTTCTCACCGGTGGTACCGCAATCATCTACGCATTCGGTGTAGCATGGTTGTCACGCTTCGTCGGCTGGGACGGCGTTCTCGCCGTTGGCGTGACGCCGTTTCTGTTCGGGGACGCGCTGAAGATCGCGATCGTCTCCGTCGCGGCCGCGGGCCTCCCGCGGGCCTGAGGTCAGCGGCGCCGGAGCTCGAGTCGGCCCTCGCTCTCGAACGGAAGGACGACCGGCGGAAGCAGGTCGATCAGGGGACGAAGGTCGGCGCGCGCGACCAGCTCGTACGCGATCGGCTCGTCGTCGAGCAGGATGTCACGAACGGTGCGGCCAAGAGCCGTGAAGCTGATCGTCATGGGGACGGCAATGTCGTGCGCCGCGCCTGGCGGCACGACATGCGGCGTCTGCGTCTGCCCGGCAACCCAGGTCTGCCCCCGGACTGAAAACGCATAGGCGACCGAGTCGAGCCCTACCGCAAAGCCATTCGGGTTGTCAAACCGCACCGTGAGTTCAAGGCGAGCGCCGCTGAGCGTGATGGAGTCGAGGACGAGGTCGGCAGCACGGAGCCGCGGCGGGCGAACGACGGGCAACGTGGTCGCCTGCCGGACGGGCACCTCCACCGCGCCAAGAACCGGCAGGTCGAAATGAAGCTCCACGGAAACGACGACCTCCACCTCCTGTCTTCCCCGAACCGCTCGCACGCCGTCGATGAGGGCCGGAAAACCGATGACGACCGGGAACTCAACGGAGGTCTGCCCGAAGGCGGCGATGTCGAGCCCTTCGGTCTGCTCGCCGGAGATGAACTCCACGCCTTCAACGTCAACGACGTACGAGAACCCTGTCAGGCGAATACCCGCGGCGTTCGGATTCGTCACGAGCAGACTGGTCGTGATCTCGGCGTCGGAGAACGAAAGCCGCGTAGGGGCGACGCTCTCCACCGTCACGTCCGGCCGCTCAATCTGCAGACCCAGGCGACCGAGCGTCTCGCACCCCAACAGCAGAGCGGCGCCCACAGCGGCGACAACAGCGAGCTTCTTCATGGTCGGTCCTCCCGTGAACCCGTGTCCTCAATGAGGCGCAGGAGCGAGTCCCGGTCCAGCGGCTTGGTTGCAACCTGCGTGACTCCGGCTTCGCGGTACCGCGCCTTGTCTTCAGCCGTCGCGTACGCCGTCAGCGCGACGACAGGCACGGCAGCCGCGTCGGCTCCCGCCTCTGCGGCCCGGATCCGCCGTGTTGCCTCCACACCGTCCATCTCGGGCATCTGCACGTCCATCACTACGAGATCGTACGGCCGCTCCCGCAGGAGCTCGAGCACGCGTCGACCGTCACCGGCGAGACCCACCTCGTGCCCGGCTGCGGTGAGCAGATGCGACATGTAGAGTTGGTTGATTCGTTCGTCCTCAGCGATCAGTATCCGCACCCGCACACAATACACGATCGTTGCCGCCGTGTTGAGCGGCCTCGGCAACAACCGCCTCGGCATCGAGCCGGTCGGTGAGCTCCTCGAGCCGGGAGAGATTATGCGGAAAAGCGAGACAGAGCAGCTGTCGCTGCACGCGAGAGGTCGTGTCCCGGCCTCGACCGGAGGTTCCCGCGAATCCGGAGACGCCAAGGCGATCGCGCAGAACCGGGGCGAGATGACGGCGCAGCTCGGTCAGCAGCGTCCGCAGCTGCTCGACGCCGTAGCGTACCTCCGGCAGATCCTCTTCGTAGCGCACGGTCAGCGAGAGCACTTCGCGAATCCGACGAACGAGCGAAGAGTCGACCGGCAGGTCGTCGATCGTCATCGCAAGCCAGCCACGGTCGAAGTGCTCGTCATAGTGATCCCGCAGGGCTTCGAGTGCCATCTGAACCCGGTCGGTCGAGCTGGTGCAGGGCGCCATCTGTGCCATCACTCCAGTATCGGCACGAAAACGGGCTCCATGGAGCTCTGATTTGACAGCGGGAGGACAGCCGTCTACCCTCCTCCCATGACGCCGCTTCTCTACGCCGCGATCGCGATCGCAACCCTTGCGTTGATTGCCGCCGTCGCGGCACTCGTCGCGACAATGCGGCGCCGCGATGAGCGCGCCGATCTGCCGGCCATCGTCTCGCGCATCGACACGGTGCGTGACGAGCTCCGCGAGCTCGCCGAGCTCTTTCTCGTTCCCCGGCGCCGGGGCGTTGTCGGGGAGACCATGCTCGCCGAGCTGCTTGCCGCATGGCTGCCGCCAAAGAGCTACGATCTGCAGTACGGCTTCTCGAACGGTACGCGCGTCGACGCGGTGATCCGACTCGGGACCCGACTCGTCCCGGTGGACAGCAAGTTCCCGCTCGAATCGGTCCAGCGCTACTTCGCACAGGAGGAAACACCGCGCGAGGCCGGGGCCGCGGCCTCGGGCGAGCTGCCGGCGGATCTGAGGCGGGCGTTTCGGGCGCACATCAGCGACATCGCCTCACGCTACATCAATCCGACCGAGGGAACGCTCAGCTTCGCGCTGATGTACATCCCCACCGAACGCGTCTACGTGGAGCTCTTCGCGTCAAAGAACGACGAGCTGATGCGGTTCGCCCTCGAGCACAACGTCGTACCGGTGAGTCCCGCAACGCTCTTCCTCTACCTGCAGACGGTCGCCTACGGGCTGCGCGGGCTCGCGATCCCTGAGGACGCGCGACGGCTGCTCGACGACCTGCGCGAACTGCGCGCAGACCTCCTGTCGTTCACGAAGAGCTATGACACGGCAGCCGGACATCTGCGCAACCTCGTCCGCGCCCACGATGATGCCGGCTCGCGCCTGCAGCGCATTGCCATGCGCGTCGAACGGTTGTCCGGAGAGCGCGATGCAGAGCGCTGAACCGACGTCGGTACGCGGCTTCGTCGTGCATTCCACCGCCATGCCGGGCCACGCCCGGTCTCCCGGTCGCGCGGAGGCACGGCTCGCGCTGCTTGGCCGTACCGACGACGGGCGTACCTTCGCCGTGCTCCTTGACCCCTACCACCCGTTCTTCTACGTACGCGAGAGCGATCGCGAAACGGTCACGACCGCTGGTGCGGCCTCCATGCTCGCAGGCGGGCCAGGGCCGACCGGCCGGTCGACGATCGACGGCGAGGCGGTTCTGCGCCTGGAGTTCGCATCACCTGCCGACCTCCGGCGGGCGGAGGCTCACCTGCGCGCCGGGGGCGTACGAACGTACGAGGCCGATCTCAACCCCACGGATCCGTTCATGATCGACCGCCACATCCACGGGAGCCTCCGGATCAAGGGTCAGGCCGGCCCCGGGCGCCACGTCGACCTCGTCTTCATCAACCCGGAAATCGAATCCGACGAGTGGGACCCGGTGCTCGAGGTGCTCTCACTCGACATCGAGACCGACCCGCGGACCGACGAGGTGCTCGCAGTCGCGCTCGTCTGCGCGGGGGCGTGGTCGGAGCCGGTGAGCGAGGTGCACTTCCTCTTCCGCGACCGACAGCCTCAGGCGCCGCCGCCGTGGATGCGAGTCCACGACGATGAGGCGTCGCTTCTTGAGGCGGTTGTGTCGCGCATCGTCGGGATCGACCCCGACATCATCACCGGATGGAACGTGATCGACTTCGACTTCGCGGTGATCTCCCGTCGGCTCGCACGCCACCGGCTGCGCTTCGCGATCTCCCGGTCCGACGAGCCGGCACGGTTTCTCGAGTCGACCGCCGACGGAGAGGGCCGACGTCAGAACGCAGCGGTCAGCTGTCCCGGCCGGCAGATCATCGACGGACTCCGGCTCGTGCGCTACGGACCGCAACGCTTCACCGACCGCAAGCTCGGCAGCGTGGCCCAGGAGGTACTCGGCGAGACGAAGACGGTTGAGGCGGAGACGAGTACGGAGAAGATCGGGGCGCTCCTCGCGCTCTACCGGGACGACCCGACCGCCTTCTGCGACTACTGCCGAACCGACGCCGAGCTCGTTCTTCGCATCCTTGAGAAGACAGGGCTCCTCGCGCTCACGCTCGCCCGCTGCCGGCTGACAGGCGTGAGCCTGAACCGGGCCTGGACGAGCATTCCCGCCTTCGAGTTCCTCTACCTCGAGGCGATGCACGACCGCAACCTGGTCGCCCCCACGCTCGGCGTGGACCGCCTGCCGCAGGGCGATGTGGCAGGCGGCGCGATTCTCAAGCCGCACCCGGGGCTGTTCACGAACGTGCTCGTCTTCGACTTCAAGAGCCTCTACCCGTCGATCATCTCGACCTTCGGCATAGACCCGGTCGGCTACCTTGACACGGAGGAGGGCTACCCCGAAGGGACGCTCCCGCCGCCACCGGAACCCGATTCGATCACGGCGCCGAACGGCGCCCGGTTCGCCCGCGAGGGATCGCTCCTGCCGGCGATACTCGCGAGTTTCTGGGGCAGCCGCGATGCCGCCCGCAGGCGCGGCGACCAGGTCGCCGCCTACGTCTACAAGATCATCATGAACTCCTTCTACGGCGTGCTCGGCACCCCGGGGTGCCGGTTCGCCGGCGCCCCGCTCGCAGGGGCAATCACCGGGTTCGGCCAGTATCTCCTGCACTGGACGCGCGCCCGTTTCACCGAGCGCGGCATGAAGGTACTCTACGGAGATACCGACTCCTTGTTCGTACTCGCCTCGCCGGACTCGGACGTCGCGGAGCTCTTCGTGACCGGCGAGCGGCTTCGGGAGCAGATCAACGCCGATCTCGCCAGCTTCCTCGCGACGGCCTACCTCGTCTCCTCGAAGCTCGAGCTCGAGTTCGAGCGCGTCTACTCGCGGTTCTACCTGCCCCGAGTGCGCCATGCGGCGGGAGACGGCCCGGCAGGCGAGGTCCGCGGCCGCGCGAAGGGGTACGCGGGGCTCCCGGTCGACGCTTCAGGCGAGACCGGCCCAATCGAGATCAAAGGCATGGAGGCGATCCGGAGCGACTGGACGCGAGCGGCGTCGGATCTCCAGCGGGAGCTGCTCGAGCTCCTGTTCGCCGGAGCGGACGCCTCGCACGTCGCGGCCCACGTCAGACATACGATCGAGGAGCTTCGCGCGGGAACGGTTGACGAGAAGCTTGTCTACAGCCGGAGGCTCCGCAAGTCGGTGTCCGCATACACGAGCTCGCGCCCGCCGCACGTTCAGGCGGCCGCGATGCTTCCGCCGCAGGAGCGCGAAGGGGTGATCGACTACCTCGTCACGACCGAAGGCCCGCAGCCGCCCTCACGCCGAACGGCGCCGATCGACCATGCCCACTACCTCGACCGCCAGATCCGGCCCATCGCGGAGCCGATCTGCGAGGTACTCGGGATGAGGGCCGACGAGCTGTTCGACCCTTCACACCAGCTGTCGCTCTTCGAGGAGGGCCAATGAGCACCGCATCGAGACTCAAGGCCGAAGGAGACCGTCTCTGTGACCGGGTTGGGCGACTCTCCTTCGCGCCTCCCGTTGCCTTCGTGTACAACCCGCTGCTCTACGCACGCGAGGTATGGCATCGCTACCTCGAACGCTACGCGGACGGACGGCGCCGGGTCGTCTTCCTGGGGATGAACCCCGGCCCCTGGGGAATGGCGCAGACCGGTGTCCCCTTCGGCGAGGTCGCCGCGGTGCGCGACTGGATGGGACTCGAAGGACGGGTCGGCAGACCGGCGGCCGAGCATCCGAAGCGACCGATCGCCGGCTTCGACTGCCCGCGCAGCGAGGTGAGCGGCCGACGCCTGTGGGGCCTGATGGCAACGCGGTTCAGATCGCCGCAGCGGTTCTTCGCCGATCACTTCGTGGCGAACTACTGCCCGCTTGTCTTCATGGCGGAGTCCGCCCGGAACATCACGCCCGACAAGCTCCCGGCGAGCGAACGGCATGAGCTGTTCGCCTCCTGCGACGTGTACCTCCGAACGTTCGTGAGCGAGCTCGGGGCAGAGCACGTGGTCGGCGTGGGGAAGTTCGCCTTCGAGCGGGCGAAGGCGGCCCTCGCGTCGCTCGACGGGGCACCGGCGGTCGCGTCGATCCTTCACCCGAGCCCGGCGAGCCCGGCGGCGAACCGCGGGTGGGCCCGGCAGGCGACGGCGCAGCTCATCGCCCTTGGTCTCTGGTGAGCGTCACCAGAATCGGGTAGTGGTCGGAGTACCCGGCTCCGGTACGTGGCGAGAAGCCGAACGGTGCGCCGTCACGGGCCGTAAGCGTTGGATGCGCTCCCACTTCCAGTGTCCCGGAGATCCACTCCGGCGCGTGCAGATACGCCTGGTCGAGCCGCGACCATTCGCCGCGGAACCGGTAGGTACCCGGCTCCTCGACTCCGTCCCAGAGCGACCGAAAGACCAGCTCTCCGCCGGAGGACGGATCGTGGTCTCGACCCGGCACGACCGCCGGGGCCCCGTTCGCACCAAGGTACCGGATGCCCGGGCGGAGCGGGCCGAAGGCCGCCTGTGCCTCCGCGACGTCTTCTATCCGCTTGATCGCAGTCGGGAACGAGCGCCCGTGGCGCCGGTACTGTTCGACGTCGGCATTCATGTCGCCGATAAGGAGCACCGCCTGCGCGTCGTCTTGCGCGGCCGCATCGTCGGTACGGTCGAGAAGCACATCGTGGATGAGCGCGGCCTCGAGCTTGCGCTGCGGCTCGGTGCGGGCTTCTCCGCCCACCTGCGATTTCCAGTGCACGGAGATGATGCGCAGATCCGGCGAGTAGAGCGTCACGTCGACCGCATCGCGCCCCGGCCGTCGGGCGAAGGCGGGCGGCAGGGAGTCAGAGCGGCCCGGCACGATCCGGAGCTCCACGACGCGGTGCGCCCGCACCGCCGCCGGCCGTCTGCGCGAGAGCACCACCACCTTCGTGTTCGAGACGCCGGAGGGACCAGCGCTGATGTAGCGGAACCCGCGCAGGAAATCGCGCGCAAAGTCGGCGGCGACCTTGCTCGACTCGACTTCCTGAAAGGCCACCACGTCGAGCCTTCGACCTTCGGTCACGAGCCGGATCGCCTCGTCCAGCCTCGCGAGCCTGCGGTAGTAGTCGTCACGCCCCCACCCGGCTTCGGAGCGGAACGCAGCGTACTCGCGGCCGTCGTCCACATCGTCGAAGAGGTTGTGCACGTTGTAGCTGAGCACGCGGGCAACGACCGCCGGTCCGGCGGGCGAACACGCCGGGAAAGCCGCCAGCGCCGCCGTCACGAGAAGAACCGTGACCACGACGAGGGCCGTGCGGCCCATAGCCCGTCTGAAGAGTCTGTCAACCGTCATCCTGCCGCTCCATAAGGAACGACAGGACTTTTTGCTTTTCCGCTTCAATAGACCCGGACTGCGGCCTGAACTCCTGTCCGGTGATCGCCTCGAACGCCTGCTGATAGCGCCGGGAGACCTCGAAGAACACGTCGTCAGGAATCTTCGGAGGACGACCGTCGCCCTGGTACCCCTGCTCCATCAGCCACTGGCGCAGGTACTCCTTGTCGAGCTTGCGCTGCTTCTCACCGGCCTCGAAGAGCTCCTCGTAGGTATCCGCGTACCAGAACCGTGAGGAGTCCGGGGTATGCACCTCGTCAATGAGCAGCAGCTCTTCGCCGGCGAGTCCGAACTCGTATTTCGTGTCCACGAGGATCAGCCCGTGTTTCGCGACCGTCTCGCAGCCACGGGCGTAGAGCGCGAGTGCCGTCTTCTCTATGGTATTCCACGTGGACTCGTCAACCACCCCGGCCTCGAGGACTTCCTGACGGCTGCATGGCCTGTCGTGAAGCCCGTCGCTCTCCTTCGTGGAAGGAGTGATGACCGGAGACTCGAGCTGCTCGTTGAACCGCATCCCATCCGGCAGCTCGAGCCCGGGGACGGCACGACCGGCACGATAGTCACGCCAGGCGCTTCCGGTCAGGTATCCACGGACCACGACCTCAACGGGGATGACCGAGCACGTACGGGCGAGCACCGACCTTGGCGATATCGTCGCGAGCAGGTGGTTGGGGATGATGTCCTCGGTCGCCTCGAACCAGAAGACCGACATGCGGTTGAGGATCTCACCCTTGCACGGCACCACGCCGAGTATCCGGTCGAACGCGGATATCCGGTCGGACGTGGAGATGACAATCTCCCCGTCAAGGTAGAACACGTCGCGCACCTTCCCCTGTGCGAAGGTCATGGGCGATGGTACCTCAGAATCCTTGTACCCGTCGAAACACGGTTGGTGCTTTGGATCGACCATTTACTCCAGCTCAGCCCGGTTCGTCACGATCCGCGAGAGAAGCCCGTACTCGACCGCTTCATCGGCGTTCATCCAGAAGTCGCGGTCGGTATCCTTCTCCACCTGCTCGAGCGGTTTTCCCGTCTCGTCCGAAATGAGCTTGTTGATCCGGGCACGCATCCGCTCTATCTCGCGCGCGTGGATCTCGATATCCGTGGCCACTCCGCGCATCCCGGAAAGCGGCTGATGAATGAGGTAGTGGCTGTTGGGCAGACCGACACGATGCTCCCGGGCGGACGCGAGGAGGATGAGCGCTCCGGCACTCGCCACGAGTCCCATCCCGATCGTGTAGACGTCCGGCTTGACGAACCGCATCATGTCCACGATCGCGTACCCGGCGTCCGCATCGCCTCCCGGTGAGTCGATGAAGACCTTGATCGGCTCGTCACCGGCGTCCTCGAGCAGGAGGAGCTGACGAACGACCCGCTCGGCAAGGGGCTTGTTCACCTCTCCGGAGAGGAGTATCGTGCGGGTACGCAGCATCTTCTCCATGAACGGATGCTCGTGCTCACCCCTGGTTCCCTCGCTCTCGTCTTCGCCGTCGTCGTCTTCGTTCATTCGCGGTCTCTGGCTGTACTTGCTCATGTGGATCCCTTCTGGTCGCGTGCTTGCATGACCGTTAATATACTAGCATGAGTGAACCGGTATCAAAGGGGCGCAAGGCCGCTTTCGTCGCGATCGTCGGCAGGCCCTCGGCAGGCAAGTCGACGCTGATGAACGCGCTGTGCGGCGAGAAAGTCGCGATCGTCTCATCGGTGCCTCAGACCACCAGGAATCGCATCCGCGGGATCGTGAACCGCGAGGAAGGACAGCTCGTCTTCATCGACACGCCGGGGTTTCACGACTCCACGAGGACCTTCAACCGCCACATGCGAGGCCTCATCGAGGAGTCGATCCGCGACAGCGAGGTGCTGCTCTACGTCGTGGATGGATCACGGCCACCGGGAGACGAAGAGCTCTCGCTCATCGCGATCGTCACGCGGCATGCGGACCTCCCGCGCGTCGTTGCCCTGAACAAGACAGACACGGCGAGCGCGGAGCGCCTCGACCAGATGCGTATCCTGCTCTCCCAGCGCCTTCCCGACGTCCCCGTCTTTGAGATCTCCGCCCGCAAGCCCGAGGGGCTCGAACCGCTCGTCGAAGAGCTCCTGCGCGTCTCTCCGGAGGGAGAACCGGTCTACCCGGAGGACTTCTACACCGACCAGCCGCCGGA
>SKZO01000198.1 GCA_007127335.1 Spirochaetales bacterium
TCAGACCGCCGGAGAAGAACATGGTGAAGGTGAAGAGGAACATGAGCGGATTGCGCCCAACGAAGTCCTTCCGCGACAGCGGATACGCGACCATCATCGTGAGGATCACGTTGACGGTCGTGCCGACCACCGCGTAGAAGATCGTGTTCCCATAGCCCATCCACACGTCGCTGTACGCGAGCACCGCCCGGTACCCCTCCAGCGTCGGCCTCACGGGAAAGAGCCAGACCTCGCCCGCAAGCACCGCGTAGGGGTCGCTGAAGGATGAGCTCAGGATGAAGACCAGGGGATAGAGCACGGCGAAGAAAGCGATCGTGAGGAGAATGACATCCACAGTGAAGAATGTCCGGTCCTCTCTGCTGCTTCGCACACGGTTCTGCTTGACGGTCGTTGAGTTCACCATAGACTCGTCTCCCCGACCTTCCCGGCTATCTTGTTCACGATCAGCAGCAGCGTGAAGCTCACGACCGACGCAAAGAGCCCGATCGCCGCGGCGTACGAGAAGTTCGGCGACGCCGCCGCGAGGCCGATCTTGTAGACGTAGGTCTGGATCACCTCCGAAACCCGGATGTTCAGGCTGTTCTGCATGAGGAAGATCTTCTCGAACCCGACCGAGAGCATCTGTCCCGATTGCAGAATCAGCAGAATCACGACCGTGGGCAGGATGGACGGGAAGTCGACGTGCCTGATCCGCTGCATCATCGTCGCTCCGTCCACTTTCGCCGCTTCATGGAGCTCCGGGTCAACCCCGGCAAGCGCGGCAAGGTAGATGATACTCCCCCACCCCATGTGCTGCCAGACGCCGGACCAGACGAAGACGTGGTAGAAGAGCCCGGGCTGCCCCATCCAGTTGACAGGTTCCAGACCCACTATTCCGATGATGTTGTTCACGATGCCGTTACGAAGCGCAAGCATCCGCAGCAGGATCCCCACCATGACGACCGTGGAGATGAAGTACGGGGCATACGTGGTCATCTGCACCGTCTTCTTGTACCGAACGAAGGGACAGTAGTGCAGGAGAAAGGCCAGCATGATGGGGATAGGAAAGCCGGCGAACAGCTGGTAGACGTTGATTACGATCGTGTTTCGCATCAGCATCACGAACTGGTACGAGTTGAAGAACCGCTGGAAGTGAGCTATCCCAACCCAGGGACTGTCCCAGATCCCGAGCGCCGGGATGAACCGCTTGAACGCGATCTGCGCGCCGTACATGGGTACGTAGTGGAAAATGATAATGTATGCCGTGGGAATCAGCGCGAGAAGATACAGCTCCCAGTTACGCGTGATGTTTCGCCACCTGGTCCGTCGAATGGACGCCCGTTGGGCGGCGGACATCGCGCCCAGAGCCTGTTGATCACTCATGAAATGCTTGTACTCTGCGCTCAGGAATACGGGAAGCGGATTATTCTTAAGAAAGTGAGACGTTCCTTAGGCAGAAAGGCACAATTATAACCACTTGGTCTATTACGACGCTCCACCCGGATCGGATACGCCCTGGCCGCGGCTTTGCCGCGAGAGCGTCTGCCGCCAGATCTCTACGTACGCGTCCATCCCGGCCCTGCGGAGCTCCTCGATGTAGCCGTGCCACTCGCTGTCGCTGTTCACGTCCCGTGAGCCTGTGACGAACGCCGCGTAGTACCGCATGACAAGCCCGGGATCTCCGGATTCGCCGATCAGTGAGTGGGTGAGCTCGGCGAGCGTATCCTGGTGCCTTTCGGCCACGACAAGCCTCGGCGGCATATGATGGTCAGCGCGGTACGGTTCGTAGAGGTCCCTGGTCGCTTCCGCCAGTCGCCACTCCTGCCGGGTTGGATCGTCGGCCCACTCGAGCGGCATCGCCGTCAGGTTGACGACGTCCCACTTGGGGGCCATACGCCACCATCCCTCGATCGATCGTTCGGCGTGATAGGTCCAGCCGTTACCGATGTCAATGTACCGCCCAGGAGTTCCGTCACGCGATACAAGACCGAGCTGTCGTTCCGCGTCGGACAGCGAACGGTAGTGCACGTCGTACTCCCAGAAAAACTGTCCGAGCATCATGTTCTCGTATGACTCGTAGAACCAGTCGACCATCTGGGCGATTGCCTGGGGGTATCGGGCGCGAGGAGTAATGATGGTATGGTAGTCGATGGCCGGTGGATAGTACGTCGTCTGGCGCATGCCGGACGGCCCGACGAGCGGCGCGATTGGATGATAGTCGGCATACCTGCCGGTCGGACTGGCATTCACGGCGAACACGCCATACCATCCGGCGGGGAACGCTCCAACGAGCGGAACCGCCTCGTTCTCCACGATCGCCCGAAGCTGAGCCTGGGACTGAACGAAGGACTCGGGCGCAAAGAGTCGTTCGGAGTAGAGCCGGTTGATGTACCGCAGACCCTCGCGCCACTCATCCGTCGACGGTACGAACACGAGGTCGTCACGATCGCGCATCAGGAAGGTTCGGGGATCGGTGTAGACGAAGGAGTTCATGACAAACGGCATGAGCGGCTGCCCGCGCCACCCGGTGGTCGCGGCGGCGAGCGGGATCTCGTCGCCAAGGCCGTTGCGGTTGGGATCGCCGTCGCGGAACGCGACCAGCATCTCGTAGAACTCCTCCGTCGTTTCCGGCGCCTCGAGTCCGAGCTCCTCGAGCCACGGCCGGTAGACCCACATCTTCTTGCTCATCGTGCAGTGGTAGCAGCCGGCCTCGATCGAGGGGAAGGCGTACCTTCTGCCGTCCGGCATGGTCAGTTGCGCGGCGTACTCCGGGTACTCGTCGAGCAGCCGCTGCAGGTTCGGCATGTTGCGCTCGATCAGGTCGTCCACGCCGATGAAGTTCCCGCGCAAACCGTTGCTGTACACCATCTGCGCGCTCAGGGGCAGCTGCTGGTTCATGAACACATCGGGCAAGTCACCGCTGGCCAGCACGAGGTTCAGACGTTCGGCTGCGAGCGCTGCCTCCACGATCTCAACGAAATCCAGCCTGATGTTGGTCAGCTCCTCGAACCAGCCGGTGAAGGCCGCACCGGCGTAGTCTCCGTCATGGGCGGCCTCCAGGTACTGGGTCCAGACCCGGACCGTTATCGTCTCCTCGACGATCGGATAGGTGCCCGGAGGGTTGACTCTGACCCCGGCGGAGACAGACGGCTCAGGAGCCCCTCCGGCCGCGGCGAGCCCCGCCAGTAGTATGTGGGTCGAAGCGATCAGGACGATATCCCGGGTGCTCATCTCGTGCCTCCTACTCCCGCGTCAGACGGATCCCCCGCGCAGGATTGGCGAATCGACGAATGAGGAAGGCGAAACCCCGTACCGCCGTTTGAACGCACGCCGGAAGACATCCGCGCTCGCATACCCCGTATGTCGTGCAATCTCGTCGACCGTCATGCGCGTCGACCGGAGCAGATTCGCCGCTTCGTCCATGCGCAGTTGCTCGAGGTACGCGGAGAAGGTTGTCCCGGCGATCTGGCGGAACAGGTATGAGAGATATACCTCCGAAAACGAGAACTCGAGCGCGAGACGCTTCAGCCCCATATCAGATTCGGTGAAGTGACCGTTGACGAATTCGAGTATCGCGCGCTTGTGCCGGTGGTACGGGCCATCCTGCTCGGCAACGCCTTCGGCGAGACCGAGCAACCCGTCCAGTTGGCGCACGATGTACTCCTCTATGGAGAGCTCCGACGTATTCGCCGGCCACCTGCCGCGCTCCGGCGGGTCGACGGATGCGAGAACCTTGTTGCGCGTCCCTTCTATCTCATCAGCCAGTCCTTTCAGCATCGGAACTGCGAGGCTGCGCCTCTCAAGGTTCTCCGCTCTGATCGTCTCGAGAAGCCCCCGAAGCTCCTCAACCCGGCCAGCCTCCACGAAACTCACAACCCTCGACTCGAGGTCCGCAGGATAGTAGTAGTACCGCTCGCGGTTGGAGGCGTCCATCGACCCGTCGGTCGACATCGAGCGCATCGCGGACATCGCCACGCGCAGGGACTCGGGCACCTCCGTCAGGCGGTCGACGGGAGCGCCCCGGACAACGAGGCACCGCACCTCGTTGCGCGAGTTGATGAGCCGTGCGACACGATCGACGGTGTCATGCAGTTCGCGGTCGGCTATGGTCGGGTCCGCGCTCGAAAGCGAAACGACCACGGCGATACGGTTCAGACTCACCCCGTGGACGAGCGAACCAGGGGGGAGAACCGCCTCGAGTTGGTCCTTGACGAGCGTACTCTTCACGACGAACTCGTACACGATCTCGTCGCTCGCCTCGTCGTAGTACCCGTCTACGAAGACACAGAAGACCCCGTACGCCGGGGCGGACATCTCCACGTCGTAGTGACGAAGCGTCGCATGGAGCTCGTTCTCGGTCGGGAAGTCGCCTCGCAACAGTCGGTCGATGATCACCTGCCGCACGAAGGGTTTCTGTTCCTCCATCAGCGTCCGCAGGGACGCGTGCCGCTGGGTCAGTTGGTAGACCGACTCCGACAGCTCACCGAGCCCGCTCGCGTCCCTGGAGAAGGAACCGGATCGAGCACGAACGACCCCGTCGCGCACAAGGTCCGAGATCGCGACCAGGGGGCGAGAGGTTCGGTACGCGAGCAAGAGCGAAATAGGGATCCCGAACAGCATGACGATCGCTGCGACGATGATAAACAGAGTGGTGATCTGCTGCGACTGCTGGAAAAAGACGTGGCGCGGAACGGCGACGGCAACGATCCAGCCGAACGCTCGTGACCGCTCGTACGCGACTGCGAGCGGGCCGGTGCTCCAGGGGAGGTACTCCACCCCTCGACTCGTACCCGCGGGGATTGCCTCCAGAACCTGTCGCGTCATCCCGACATACTCCGGCGAGTACGCGTCGACTACGACGGATCCGTCCGCAGTCGCCACGAGTACGAGGCCTCCCTGAGGTATGAGTTGATCCGCGATGAGCCGGCCGATCGCCTCCCGGTCGATCAAGGCCGCAACGACGCCACGACTGCGAATCCGTGGCGCGGACGGCAGGGCGTACCGCAACTCCAGCACGCTGCGGGGAACCCCGCGATAGATGATCTCGCGGTACAGCATCTCCGCGCCAAAGTGATCGTCCCGGGAGAAGGTCACGAGCCACTCGTCGTGGTCGAGGCCCGGCTCCTCGAAGAAGCTCGAGTAGAAGGTACGGGTGTCGATGAAGACCTCGCTGCGAGTGAAGAGGATGCGGGGCGAGGAGAAGTAGACCAGGATATCGACGAGAAAAGGGTCGTCGACCTTGGATATCAGGCTCGAGCGATGAGCGTCGCCCACCTCCGTGATGCGCGCGATGTCGAGTGGATGCTCCATGAAGAGCAACGGACGCAGCACGGGGTCACGCCGGATGTTGGTGAGGGCGCGGTCGATCCGGCCGCTCGTCGAATCGACGATCTCCCGGACGAGCGCAAGGATTCGGGCGTTCGCCTCGAGCACATCCTCCTCAATCGCCCGGATCTGGAACGCAAAGTACACGGCCCCCACGGCAACGGGGAGAAAGAGGGCAACCATGAACACAAGGAAGAGACGGAGAAGCAGTCGAAGCGCGCGGCGCTCATGTACGGAACCAGATCGAGCCAACGGAACCTCGGAATACCGGAACGGTGCACCCCGTGCGTGGGGCGCACCGCCATACTGCACCGCAGGAGCGCTCGGGATCAATACCCGGCGGCCCTTACGGTCTGCTGCATGATCTCCACGTAGCGGTCCACGCCGGCTCGTTCGAGCTCCCGAACATAGGCGTTCCAGTCGGAATCGCTGTCGATGTTCCGCACTCCGGTGACGAAATCCGCGTAGTACTGCTCGACCAGCCCAGGCGACCCGGCAACCCCCAGGATGAGCGCCTGGAGTTCCGCCAGCTCGTCCTGATACTCATCAGCCACGACGAGTCCGGGAGGCATATGGTGGTCAACCTTGTACGGCTCGTAGAGCTGATTGGTGTTGACCGCGAGCCGCCACTCCTGCTTCGTTGGATCGTCGGCGTCCGCTGGATCGAGAGCACCTCCGCCTCCGGTCGTCCAGAAAGGCGACAGCCGCCGCCAGCCGTCCCAGGAACGGTCTTCACCGTAGGTCTGGGCGGTCTCCAGCTGGATGATATCCGCCGGAAGGCCATCACGCCCCAGGTACCGTCCTGACGCCCGCTCCTCTTCGGTCAGCCAGCGGTAGTCGACGTCCGGCCGCCACCAGCGGTCACCGATCATCATATTGTCGAGCGACTCGTAGAACCAGTCGTTCA
>SKZO01000301.1 GCA_007127335.1 Spirochaetales bacterium
AGTATCACACGCCGCTGAAGGGCATCGTGAAGGGGGCGCTTCGCACGATCAACCGGCAGGCCCGAGGAGGGCCGGTGGACCTGCAGACGGTCTGCACGAAGCTCGGTGTTGAGCGGCTGATCGAAGATACCACCCAATATCTTCCCGGGTATGCACTTGCCTGAAACAGCATCAGGGTTCGTGACAGTTCACTTTGCCTGCGGCGCCAAGTTCGCTACGATGAGGTACCCATGAAACCCAGCAATCCACCCTGCCGACCGGATGGTACGGCTCCCGACACCGACCGCATCAGAAACCTCGTAGAGCTCAACGTCGCCGTCCTGCTCTTCGGAGGGACATCGCTGTTCGCGAAGATCATCGACCTGCCGGTGCCCTCGGTGATCTTCGGTCGCTCCGCCGTCGCCGCGCTCGCCATTCTCGCCTACTCGGCGATGACGCGGTCGTCGCTTCGTCCGCTCCGTCGTGGCGACCTTGCGGTGCTGCTCGGAATGGGGGTCGTCCTTGCGGTGCACTGGGTCACCTACTTCCAGGCTATCCGTCTCAGCACCGTCGCGATCGGCACGATCAGCCTGCATACATACCCCATCATCACGGTCCTTGCCGAACCTTTTGTCGATCGGACGCGCCTTCGCACGGCCGACGCCGTACTCGCGCTCGTGGTCCTCGCGGGGATCATCGTTCTCGTCCCCGAGTTCTCGCTCGCGAGCGCAGCCAGCCAGGGAGTGCTCTGGGGAGTCGCCTCAGCAATCCTCTTCACGGCGAGAAATCTCGTCGTCCGCCGGTACGTGCAACGGTACTCCGGGGCAACCCTGATGCTCTACCAGACCGGCGTCTCGGCCCTTGTACTCCTCCCCTTCGTGACCCTCACCGGCGGTCTCGCGCCTGCGATCGGTGAATGGCCCTTACTGCTGCTGCTCGGCACGATCTTCACCGCACTCACGCAGTCGCTCTACGCGGCGAGCCTGCGAACGCTGCCCGCCAAGACGGTGGCGATCATCGCAACCCTCCTGCCACTCTACTCGGCGCTGCTTGCGCTGCTCGTCCTTGGCGAGGTGCCGACGATTCGCACGGTCATCGGCGGGCTCATTGTCGTGGGTGCAGTCATGGTGGAAACGGTACGTGCGGCCGGCAGTTGACGCGTCGGCTTTCTGCGGATACCGTGCCCTATCGCACATCAACACGACATACCAGAAGCCGGAAAGCGCAAGCGACTCGTGCGGGCCGCTGCCGTGCTCGTGATGCTCGCGCTTCTCCTCGCTGCCTGTGATCGCGGCTCAACCGAACGAGGCACCGACTCAGCGCCTCCCGAAGCCCGGTTCAGGATAGCACCGGAACACCTCGACGAGCCGTACGAGAACGCTGAGCTCGCAACCGCGTTTCGCCCGCCTGCCGGCTGGGAGCCGCTCGATGTGGAGCAGCGCGACCGGCTGGCGGGTGCCCTGCTCTCGGTCCAGGACGACGGACACTACCGCCTCGAGCTCGTGGACCTCTTCCTGAGGACGGAGACGATGAGCTTTGCGGCGGTGTCCCGGGTCACGCGCGGCGGAGAGCCGGTCCGCGACGCCGGGGTGTACATCGAGGATTTCGTCGAGCTACTCGGCCCCGAAGACGAGGACCAACTCCGCGCGCGTGCCGACTTCACCGTGAACGGCATCCCGGTCACCCAGGTGCGCCACCTTCAGAGCGGCCGGGTGAGTTTCACCCTCGTGTTCCCGGCGGCGGACGGCACGCTGCTGCAGCTCAACTACTCCATCCCCCCGGCGGCGTACGAGGAGGAAGGCCCGAAGCTCGAGTCGTCGGTCGGCACGCTCCGGCATATCCAGGGAGAGCGATAGAGATCGCGGCCGTGCAAGGCAGCCCCGGGACGCCGGCTATATCCCGAGCTTCTCCAGCTTGGGCGCGATCACCAGCCGGCAGTACCCGGCTTCAGGATGTGTGTCATAGTAGTCCCGGTGATAGGCCTCCGCCGGGTAGAACCGCTCGAGCGGTTCGATCTCCGTGACAACCTTGTTCGACCCGGCATCGACCTCCGCCCGCACGGTTTCCGCGGCCACGCGTTGCTCTTCACTCTCGTAGAGGATGATTGATCGGTACTGGGTGCCGACGTCATTTCCCTGGCGATTTCGCGTCGTGGGATCGTGCGCCCGGAAGAAGAGCCGCAGCACTTCCTCCCGCGGAATCACCGCCGGGTCGAACTCGACACGGACCACCTCGGCATGGCCGGTGCGCCCGGAGCAAACCTCCTCGTACGTCGGATCCTCCGTCCTGCCGCCGGCATAGCCGGGAGAGGCCGCGACGACCCCGTTGGTACGCGTGTAGACGGCTTCCACGCACCAGAAACAGCCGCCGCCGAGCGTGATTGATTCGGTAGCCATATCGTCTCCTGTCGCCGACGAAGATACTCCCGCCGGGCGCGGGGCGTCGACCGCGGAGGATCTCTACACCGCCACCGGTCCCGTGATAGGATACGTGGCGATGCCGAGCGATCACCGGTCCGAACCGTACGTCCCGTCACCATCAGAATCCCTCGCCGTCCGTCTCGCGCACGGGATTCTGGGCGACGCGCGCGCCGCGCGCACCGCGGTCGACAGGGCTCTGCGCGAACTCACCGAAGCCGACGGGCAGGCGGACTGGCTGCGCCTGCTCGAACGGGTGCGTGCGCTCGCCGGAAGGATCGTGAGGGATCATGCCGCAGGAGCGAACCAGAGCCCCGATCCGCGTACCGATCATGCCTGTGCAGTCGATTTGCCCTTCGACACGATGGCTCTGGCCGACGCGTACGCGTCGCTGCCCGACGACGAACAGAATCTGCTCTGGAGCACGCTCCTGTGCCGCCCACGCGAAGGGACGTCCCTGATCGACCTCGCGGCCGCGATCGGCCGGCTCAGCGACGCGACAGCACAGCGGGCTCTGCCCTCCGAAGAGGACATTCCGTCCAACGAGGACGTTCCGTGAGCGACGTACCGAACGCGGCCCAGAGGGCCGCACGGGCCATTCAGCACGGCAGCCCCGTACCGGTGGATGACCCGCAGGCACGCGCATACGCCGAGGCATTCTACTCGCTCGCGGCGCTCCTGCCGCCGGCGACCGAAGGTTCGCCCAGCCGCCCACCGAGGCACGACGCAGAGGACGCGAGGCGACCGAAGGCGAGACGGGTCACGCTCTACGCGATCGTTCTCTGTACGGTCATCGCCCTCGCTCTTGCTCTCGCACTCCGGCAGCCGGACCGTTTCGACCCGCAGGGCGCGATCTTCCTCGTCCCAACCGCCGCTGCCCCCACGGCCCGGGGCGTGGTGCTCATCACCGACGACCGGCTCCTCCTGTTCGCCTCGGGCCTCTCACAGCTCGAGAGCGGGTACCGGTACGTCCTGTGGCGCGTCGACTCCGGCGGCCATCACCGGATCGGGAGCGTGGTGGCGCTCGGCTCAGGACGCGTGCGTCTGCACGCCGGCTTGCGCGAGGAGCCGAGTCGGCTCGAGGTCACCATAGAACGGTCAACCGCGACCGGGGCTCCAACCGGGCCAACCGTGCTCGCCGGCCTCAGGGAGCCGCAGCCGCAGGCTCCGTGACAGAAGACGGGCCCGGATTTGATTTTCGCGCACGGGTTCCGGATATTCGAGGGGCATGAACCTCGCGCCCATTGAAGACCCAATCGTCAGGGAGCACCTTGACGGGATCGCCGCCGACGGGATGGACATTTTTCTCATCTCCGACGCCAACTACCGCGGAGCCGTGCTGCATGCGACCCGACTCGTGAACCAGATCCGGGTCAACCACCAGCTCGGTATTCTCGAGACGCTCCTGCTCGGTCACTCGTACATCGCAGCAGGGCTCCTGACGTCGTTGATCAAGGGGAACGACCGTATCTCGCTCGCAATCGACTGTGACGGACCTGCGCGCGGAGTCTCCGTCGAGGCGAACGCCCGCGGCGAGATCCGTGGCTACCTGCGAACCGCCCGGATTCCCGTTGACGGACCGGTAGAGAGCTTCAACCTCGCACCCTTTATCGGGGACGGCACCCTGAGTCTCACGCGTCAGCTCGAGATGGCCAGACGGCCGTTCACCGGACACAGCCGGCTCAGGCACGGGAACCTCGCGAAGGATCTGGCGAACCACTTCGTCGTCTCCGAACAGACGCCGACCGCGGTGAGCCTGAGCATACAGTTTGACCGGGAAGGCCGGGTGAGCGGCGCCGGAGGTCTGTTCATCCAGTCACTGCCGGGCGCCGACCGATCTCACGGCGGCGAGCTCGAGGAACGAGTGCGCCAGCTCCCGTCGCTTGGATCGCTCTTCTCAGAGGGGGAGACACCGGCGCACGTGATCAACACCTATTTCCGCGACTTTGGTCCCGACCTGATCGGCACGAGATCGATCGAGTTCAGTTGTCACTGCGACAAGGAAGTCTACGCGGAGTACCTCGCGTCCCTTCCGGAAGCAGAGATGGCCGACATCCGCGAGAACGGGCCCTTTCCACTGAAGATCACCTGTCACAACTGCAACAGCACGTACAGCTACGAGCGAACGGAGATCGAGGAGATCGCACGCGCCGGATGACAGGGGCACGAGGCGACCATACCCCTGCACCATGGTAGAGTGTATCCGTGGCTGACGATCAACTGCGGCATCTGTCGCTGGATGGCCTGCGTTCGCTGGAGGCCCTGATCACCGACACCTCGTCGCTGATTTTTGCGAACCGCGCCGGGTTTCTCCTGCCGCTGGTCAAGGCAGTTCGCCTGACGGCGCCCCCCGGGGTGTTCGACGAGTTGCGCGGGGAGATCTCCCGCGAGGGAGGGTTGCGGTTCGTGACCCGGATCGAGGACAACGAGGCGGTCTACCGGGGCTACAAGGTCGACGCCCAGGTCATCGTCGCGGCGGGACAGTCGCGCCTTCCAGTCCTCTCCGACGACCTGACCTTGCTTGGGCGGGCGGCGGAACACGAAATCGCCGGGTACACCGTTCGGGCGATGCTCGAACTGCTCCTGCTGCGCCAGCGCATAGACCTTGAAAGTTACACGCGGTTCAAGCGATCATTGTCGGACCTGGTTCGCTACGCGGTCCCGCTCTGGGTCGCGGCAGAAGAGCTACACTGGCAGATCAGAAAGGAGATTGGATAATGGAGTATCGACGACTGGGTTCAAGCGATCTAGAGGTATCGGTAATCGGGTTCGGATGCTGGGGCATCGCCGGAGGTTCGATGTGGGGAGACCAGGAAGAGTCGCACAGCATCGCGGCGCTCCAGGCCGCGGTCGACGATGGGGTGAACTTCTTCGACTCCGCTGAGGCATACGGCAACGGGTACTCGGAGGAGATCGTCGGACGTGCGCTGTCGGACCGGAGGGAACGGGTCATCCTTGCGACCAAGGTGTCGCCCTCGCATCTCGACCCGGACTCGCTGCGCTCCTCGTGCGAGACCTCGCTGCGCCGGCTTCAGACCGACTGCATCGATCTCTACCAGATTCACTGGCCCGAGCCCCCGGGCGATCCGGACGAGGTGACGCGCACCCTCGAGTCACTTCGGCAGGAGGGGAAGATCCGCCACGCCGGGGTGTCAAACTTCGGCCCGATCGATCTGGACCGCTATCCGCGAGGGCTGTTCGTCAGCAATCAGCTCGCCTACAGCGTAGCGTTCCGCGCGATCGAGTACCACCTCGTCGACGCGTCGGTCGCCCGGGGCATGTCCGTCATCACCTACAGCAGCCTGCTCCACGGGGTGCTGACCGGAAAGTACCGCAGCCCGGACGACATACCCCCGGGCCGCGGGCGGACGCGTCACTTCTCTTCGGAGCGGCCGGATGTCCGCCACGGCGAGGACGGTCACGAGGATCTCCTGTTCGCATTGATCGACGAGCTTGCGGCGGTCGGCGAGGAGGCGGGACTGAGCATCCGGGAGGTAGCGATGCTCTGGGTTCTCGCGCAGGAAGGGGTGGCGACGCTGCTCGCCGGATCGCGAAACGCCGAGCAGTCGCGTGAGAACGCGTCCGTTGCGGATCATCGCCTCGACGATGCATCTCTGCAGCGCCTCACCGAGGCGAGCGAGGCCCTGAAGGAAGCGATGGGTCCGAACCCCGACATGTGGCAGTCGGAGAGCAGAGTGAGCTGGTAGGCGATGCGCGGCGACATCATCATCGTGGGCGACCATCATCGCCGGGCTGCAGCAACGATCTTTGCCCACCTCGAGCCGCGTATCCGCTCGAGCGCGCGCCCGTACCGCATCACGGTGGCTGGAGAGAGCGGCAGCGGCAAGTCGGAAACCGCGGAGGCGATCGCCGACGAGTGCAGGGTGAAAGGCCTCTCGCCGTTCGTCTTCCAGCAGGACGACTACTTCCTGCTCCCACCGCGGTCCAACGACGCCCGGCGACGCGAGGACCTGTCATGGGTCGGCACCGGAGAGGTGCGCCTTGGGCTTCTTGACGATCATCTGGAGGCCGCCGCGGGACGGAGTGAGCCCATCACCAAGCCCCTCGTCGACTACGAGGCGGATCGGATCGAGGAGGAGAGCGTCGACCTCTCGGGCTGCGACGTCGTCATCGCCGAGGGCACCTACACAACGCTTCTGCGCAACGTTGACTACCGTATCTTCATCGCGCGCACGCGCGTGGACACGCTCGAGGCGCGCGCGAACCGAGCACGCGAACCGATCGAACCTTTCCTCGAGCGCGTCCTCGAGATCGAGCACGGGATCATCGCGCCGCATCGGGAGTCCGCGGACGCGGTGATCAACCGTGACTACGAGGTGCATTTCGTTGAGCGGTGACGCGCGTCTCACGCCTCCTCGCGCCCTGAGCCTCCCGGTGGCGAACGTACTCAAGAGCCTGCGAGAGGTGCACGGTTCGCGTCTTGACGAGGTGCTCGAAGATCCCTTTTCGTCGGTGCCGAGCCCCGTGCCCGCGCAGGCCGACCCGTCCTGGCTCACGAAGACGCACATGATCGGCATCAACGTGCGCACCGTCGGTTCGTTCTGGCGAGTGGTTCACTACCTGAGGACCGTCCCGACGATCTACGATGCAGTGCACCTGCTGCCGATATGGGAACCCGGCGTCGTGGGCAGCCTCTACGGGATGGCGAGTTGGGAGATAAACGACGAGTTTTTCGACGCCGAGCTGGCGGCGGTCTGCCCGCGCCTCTCAACCCCGGGTGCACAGCTTGCCGCGATGGTGCGAGTACTGCATCTCGAGGGCCGCGCCGTGGGCCTCGACGTGATCCCCCATACCGACCGCTTCAGCCAGATCGTGCTCGCGCAGCCGCACTTCTTCGAATGGCTCCGCCGCCGCGGCTCGAGCATCGTGGACCACCGCGAGGATCTCGCGGAGGAGGTCGCGCAAGCGATCTACCGTTTCGCAGTCGCCCGCGGGCCGGCAGTCGAACCGCCGCAGGAACCGGCCGCCTCCACCAACGCCAACCCGCTCGCCGACTGTGACGCCTTCTTCTCACCGGGCACTCCGGAGTCCGTGCGCAACCACGTCCTCTTTGGCGCCCCATGCGAGCGGGCAGCACGCGTGAGACGGCGCGACGAGCTCATCACCTATCTGCACGAGCTCGGGTACGAGCCGGCACCGGCGACGATGGCGCCGCCGTACCGGGGCCTCGCGCTGGACGCCCGTTCGCCCACCGTTGATGCTGCCGGACGCACATGGTACGAGTACCGGATGACCAGGCCCGCGTCCATGTCCCGGGTCTTTGGTCCACTCGCGCGATACCGGTTCTACGGCAGACGCGACAACAACCGGAACTGGGAGATCGACTTCGCCGCTCCGCGACTCGAGGTCTTCGACTATCTCGCCAGTCACATCGTCGATCTCCAGGCGCGGTTCGGATTCGCCTTCATGCGTGGTGACATGTCGCACGTCCAGATGCGTCCGCACGGTGTCCCGCTCAGGATCGACGCTACCTACGATCCGCTCGCGTACGTCAAGCGTCGCGTCCGCGAGCACCGCCCGTCCTTTGCGTACTTCGCCGAGAGCTTCCTCTCGCCTCCCGGCGTGATGGCCTACGGAGACGAGGTGGAACACCTCGAGGCGTCGGAGGCCGAGGTGACGCTTGGCGACCTCCAGTCGGTCGCCATCGACGCACCCGAGTTCCTTCCGCGACTACGCCGCTACTACGACATAGCAGCCTCGCGGGCGGTGACACCCTGCTTCACCGTCATGACCGGCGACAAGGACGACCCCCGCTTCGACGAGTTCTACCTCGCGGGCAACGAGCTGCGGCTCTTTCTCTCGCTCTTTCTGCCGACCCTGCCAAGCTATATCGCGCTGGGCTTTGAATTGCGTGACCGTCACGAGACCCCGGCGGACAACGAGTACTACACCAAGCTCTACGTCTTCCACGAGGAATCCGGCCCCAAGGCAACGCGAGGCCCGTACCGGTTCGGCTCGAACGTCGCCCTGTACGACCGCGTCGTCAGGATCCGTCGGTTCGCCGCGCAGGTACTCCCGCAGCTGCTCGACGACCGTGCAGATGCGCGACCACATTGGCTGCTCGCACCGGATGCGACCGCGGGAACCGCGTCGATCGCCTGGGCACGCCCGACGGAGTACGCGACGATCGTCTTCGTCGCGAACACGAGCACGAGCCGGTCGGTCGAACGGCTGCTCGTCCCTCTGCCGCCCACCGCCGGACCCGGGGCCGACGCGCTGGCCGAGGCGCTCTTCTCGACCGCTGGAGAGGCCGGAGGGCGGGGCACGGGGCCGGTCCCGGCGAGCGCCCGCGTCGGCCGCGGCATGATGGAGGTGGCAGCGCTCGGCCCCGGCGAGGGGCGTGCGTACCGGGTTGTCGCGAACCGAGGGGGCTCGAGTGAGTGATCGAAGCGCGGGCAATACGCCCAACGACATCGACGAGCTGACCGCGTACCTCGCACGCTTCGTCACCGACGACCGCCGCGCCCGCATGGAACAGGTGCTCGGTGAGCGCACCCGGTACCTCACGGTGGTGGTGGAGGATGTCTACCAGCCTCACAACGCGAGCGCGGTTCTGCGCACCTGCGACTGCTTTGGAATTCAGGACGTCCACATCATAGAGAACCGGAACCGGTACCGGCTCAACCCGGGTGTGGAGCTCGGGACGGCACAGTGGCTGACGCTTCACAGGTATGGGAGAGCAGAGCACAATACCGCTGATGCTGTCGCCCGCCTGCGGGCGGCCGGGTACCGGATCGTGGCGACCTCGCCGCACGCTGACGACGTGCCTCTCGCGCAGTTCGATCTCGAGGCCGGTCCGTCCGCACTCCTGTTCGGGAACGAGCTCGACGGCCTCAGCAGCGTTGCGCTCGACGCCGCCGACGAGCACCTGGTGATTCCGATGTACGGCTTCGTCGAGAGTCTCAACATCTCGGTCTCTGCGGCGATCGTCCTGCACGACCTCAGTTCCCGCCTGCGAACAGGCGGCGTTGCGTACCGGCTCTCACCAGACGAGCAGGCGCAGATCATGCTCGGCTGGCTTCGGTCGAGTATAGGCAGGGCGGACGTTCTCGAGCGCGAGTTCCACGCGCGAAGAAGGGAGACAGAGGCATGATCTGCATTGGTCCTCACGTCAGCATCGCCGGCGGCGTTCAGACCGCACCGCAGCGGGCGATCGAGCTCGGGGCGACCGCGTTCGGTCTGTTCACCCGGAACCAGCGGCAATGGGCCTCGAAGCCGCTCGAGCCGGAGGAGATCGCGGCGTTCGCCTTCGGACTCGAGAAATCCGGGATCAACGCGCGCCACGCCGTGATCCATGCGAGCTATCTGATCAACATTGGCAATCCGGATGCGGAGAAGCGCCGGAAGTCGCTCTACGGCCTGCTCGACGAGTGCAGGCGTGCGGAGCAACTCGGACTCGCACTCGTGAACTTCCACCCGGGCAGCGGGATGGGCGATCTGGACGAGGAGGAGACGATCTCGCTCATCGCCGAAGGGTGTCGCTGGACCCTCGAACGAACCACGAGCGCAGTTCTGGTGCTCGAGGCAACGGCCGGCCAGGGATCACACGTCGGGCACCGGTTTGCTCACCTGGGGGAGATCATCCGGCGTGCAGGCAGCCCACGGCGGATGGGGGTGTGCATCGACTCGTGCCACGTATACGCAGCCGGGTACGACGTGCGGAGCGCGGAGGCGTACGCCCGCACGATGGACGAGTTCGAGCGCGAAGTGGGGTTCGATCGCCTGGTCGCAATCCACCTGAACGACTCGAAGAGCGAGCTGGGCAGCCGGAAGGACCGGCACGACCTCATAGGTCAAGGTACGATCGGTCTCGAGGGGCTTGCGAACTTCGTGCGTGACCCGCGCCTCGCGGAGATGCCCTTCGTGCTCGAGACCCCTGATCCAGACCGCTGGCAGGAGGAGATCGAGCTCCTGCGCAGAGTAGCGGTGTCCGGCATGCAGGACGCGGACGGTATGCCGGACGAAACCCGACGGCGGAAGGAAGATGCACTATGGGGCGACTGAAGCACTACGAGCAGCAGGAAGTCCTCGACCTTGACTACCAGGGGTACGGAATCGTGAAGCCTGACGGGCGGGTCGTGTTCGTGGAAGGCGTGCTGCCCGGAGAGATCGTCGACGTTCGCGTGACCCGCCGGAGGAAGAATGTGAGCTTTGGCGTACCCACGACAATCCACCGGCGATCGGACCTTCGCACCGCGCCCTTCTGCGCCCACTTCGGCGAATGCGGCGGCTGCACCTGGCAGTACCTGGGGTACCCCGACCAGCTGCGCTACAAGGAGCGGTTCGTGGCGGAGGTGCTCGAACGGCTCGGCGGTGTCACCGACCCGAGGCCGCTGCCGATCATCGGGTGTGAGCGCGATCGGTTCTACCGCAACAAGCTCGACTTCTCCTTCTCACCCACGCGGTGGCTCTCCTCAGAGGAAATCGACCGCGGAGAGGACATATCGGACCGGCGGGCACTGGGTTTCCACGTCAAAGGCCGGTACGACCGCGTACTCGACGTCGGCACCTGCTATCTCCAGCCGGACCCGTCGAACGCAATCCGCACGCAGGCGCGCAGAATCGCCCGGGATCACTCGTACTCGTTCCATGATCCTGAGCGACACGAAGGGCTTCTTCGCGGTCTCATCGTTCGCACGACCGAGACCGACGAGGTCATGGTGATCCTCGTGATCCACGAAGAACGCCCCGACCTCGCCGCTACCTTCCTGACCGAGCTCGCGGGAGCCGTCCCCGAAATCACATCAGCGCACTACATAGTGAACCCCAGCCGGAACGACGACCTGGGTCCTCACCAGGCGCATCATGTCCTCGGCACGAACGTCATCCACGAACGCTGCGCAGCACTGCGCCTGGCGATCCACCCCAAGAGTTTCTACCAGACGAACTCCCGGCAGGCCGAACGCCTCTACACGGTGGTTCGCGAGTGGCTCGACGCCGCAGCGAGCGACATCCTGCTCGATCTGTACTGCGGCATCGGCAGCATCGGGCTCTTCGTCGCCGACCGAGTGGGGCGTGTCGTCGGAGTCGAGTACGTGGAGGAGGCGGTTGCCGGGGCGCGGTTGAACGCGCAGCTGAACGATGTTCCCAGCGCGGAGTTTCACGCGGGTGACGTCCGGGAGCTGCTGGCAGCCGCCGGTCGCGCCGGGTCTCCCATCGGGCGGCCCGATCTCGTCGTGCTCGACCCACCTCGCGCCGGCGTCCATCCGCAGGTCATAGGCGAGCTCATCCGTCTGGCCCCACGACAGATCATCTACGTGAGCTGCAAGCCATCGACCCAGGCGCGGGACCTCGCCGCTCTCAGCGGGCATTACGCCGTGGAGCGCGTTCAGCCGGTTGATATGTTTCCCCAGACCTTTCACATTGAGTGCGTAGCGGACCTGAGGCGTCGCGCGGGGGTGACATGACCGAACGGCAGAAGAACGAGCTCAGGAAGATCGTCGACGAGTCTCTTGCCCGCGTGAACCCCTACGACATGATTGAGAGCACCGTCACCCTCGAGGGGTCGACGCTCAACATAGATACGGACGCAGTGCACGACACGGTCGATCTCGATCTTTTCGACCGGATCCTCGTCATGGGCGCCGGGAAGGCGAGCGCCCCGATGGCTCGCGCGATCGAGGACATCCTTGGGGACCGCGTGACCGACGGATTCGTCAGCGTAAAGGACGGGCACCTCGACACGCTCAGTCGCATCAGGATTCACGAGGCGGGCCATCCGATCCCCGACGACCGCAGCGTTGAGGCCGGAACCGAGATGCTCGAGCTCGCGCGCGCGGCTGACCGTCGTACGCTGTGTATCGTCCTCATTTCAGGCGGTGGATCGGCCCTCGTCGAGGCGCCGCTTTCCGCCGACGTGGGCCGGCAGAGGATCGAGCTCTCGCTCCGCGAGCTCCAACGGACGACCGAAGTCCTCCTCGAGTGCGGCGCGACGATCCACGAGATCAACACCGTGCGCAAGCATCTCTCCGCGGTCAAGGGCGGACGGCTTGCCGACGCGCTTGCACCGGCACACTCGGTGAGCCTCATCCTGTCGGACGTGGTTGGGGACGACTTCGGCTCGATCGCCTCGGGCCCCACGGTCGGGGACACCTCCACCTACGCGGACGCGATCGCGCTCATTGAGCGCTACCGAATCGCGGACAGGATCCCGGCGAAGGTCACGGAGCTGCTTCGGGCCGGAGCTGCGGGACGAGTACCCGAAAGCGTGAAGCCCGGCGGCGACGCGCTGCGGCTCGTGCTGAACGTGCTCGTTGGAACGAACCACCAGGCGCTGCTCGCAGCCTCGGCGGCCGCGTCGACCCTGGGGTACGAGACGATGCTTCTGACCTCGCGTCTGACCGGCGAGGCGCGCGAGACCGCGGGATTCCTCGAGTCGGTCATCGGCGAGATCCGATCGCACGGTCAGCCGGTGGGACCACCTGCCTGTCTTCTGAGCGGCGGCGAGACGACGGTGACGATCCACGGCAAGGGGCGTGGCGGACGCAACCAGGAGCTCGCGCTCGCCATGATAGGGCAGATGGTGCAGAACCCCGAACTCTACCGTGACATCGCCTTCGTCTCAGCGGCCACCGACGGAACCGACGGACCAACGGACGCTGCGGGGGCCTTCGCATCGACCGGAATCGCGGACAAAGCGTCGGCTTCAGGCCTCAACTGGTCGGAGTATCTTGCCAACAACGACTCGTATCATTTCTTTGATAGCATCAACGAACTGCTGCGCACCGGACCGACGAACACGAACGTCTGCGACATCCAGGTTGCGCTGATACCTGACTGACCGGGACGGAGGAGCTGTGTCGATCTACCGCGTGCATTTCAAGTGGAAGGACAAGGAGCTCGTGCTCCGGGCTCGGGGGCTCGATCTCACCCATCCCTACTTCGTCTCCATCACCGACCTTGTCTTCCCCGAAGGGAAGAAGATCATCATCGACCCCTCCGAAGACGAGGTGCGCAGAACCTTCGGTCGTGCCGACCATCTGATGATCCCGTTCCAGACGGTCAGCCTGATCGAGGAGTACAAGGACGGCGAGCCGGACGAGCGGCCGGTCGTGCGCGACTTCCGGGTCGTCGACGACGCTCAGGATGACCCACCGGACCCCGACACCTGAGTCAAATCGACCCAGTCGGGGGTCTCGCCCGTCGCGCTCTTCTATCTCGCTGTCACAGCGTGGTTTGCGGCACTGCTTCTGGCACAGACTTTGCATAACCAGTATGTGATGACCAATACGACTCTGACGACAATCGTACTTGGCGCCTCACTCGCGGGGCTCTCACTGTTCACCGGATGGCAGCTGATGGGCGGGTGGGCGATCGTGCTTCTCACCGGGTTCCTCGCCGCGGTCGGCTTCTCGGTTTGGAGGTCCGGCGGCAGGATCGCCGTTGGCGGGGCGCGCCGGCTGCAGCCCTACGAGGCGCCCTCGCTCTTTGACACGGTGGAACGCCTTTCCCGGCGGGCGGGCCTTGCGAATCCCCCTGAGGTCTACTACGTCCGAAACCGGCTGATCAACGCGGCGACCGTCGGTACGCCGGATCACGCCATCCTGTTGGTGACCGACGGGATACTCTCAGCGCTGCCGTCGCGCGAGCTCGAGGCGGTCCTGGCGCACGAGATCGCGCACATCAAGAATCGTGACCTCTCGCTCTTCCGTCTCGCAGAGGTCTTCCGACAGGCGACCCTCGTGTTCGCGAGGACCGGCTGGCTGATCGTCCTCTTCGCGCTCCCGCTCCTGCTCGCCTCAGGCGGAATCGCCCCGGGGGCGCTCCTTGCGCTCTTCGCCGCGCCGTTTGCGAGCTGGCTCCTGCAACTCGGACTGCTGCGCACGCGCGAGTTCGCGGCTGATGAGACAGCGGCGGCACTCACCGGCGACCCGGAGGGGCTCGCCCGGGCGCTCACGCAGATCGAGTTCGCGCAGCGTTCGATCCTCGAGGTTTTCCTGCCGGTCGCGAACAGGAGCGAAGGGTCGCTGTTCCGGACGCACCCTCCTACGGAGCAGCGGGTGGAGCGGTTGCGTGCGCGATCCTTCTGCTTTACACACCCCCGCGAATTCAGTATCAAGGATCCATGCCACTCTACGAGTATCAATGCGAGTCGTGCGGAAAGCTCAGCGAATACCTGGTGGGCGTCGGAAGCGATCAGCCCGATCTCGCCTGTACCTCATGCGGATCCGTGAAGCTCGAGCGGATGATCTCGCTCATCAGCGTGTCGAAGGGCGCGGCGCCGGAAGGCTGCTGCGGAGGAGCCGGCGACTGCGATGGAGAGGGCTGCGCCCCCGGCCGCTATTGCGCCTGCGGGGCGTAGAGAGACCCGACCACCAACCCGCTCAGTTGGCGCACCCGTCCGGACAGTCGAACAGCCCGTCGAGGCGGCGCGGCGTGGTCCGGTAGGGAAGCCCTTCGAACGCTCCGGCCTCCTCGAAGACCGCCAGAACCCGCTCGTCACATGCCCCGCAGACGCGTTCGGAAATCGCCACGTGCCCGGGGTACGTGGCATTCTTCTCCAGGTGCGCCGCGTAGTTGATCACGTCAGAGACAATGCGGCCCGTGTCGTTCAGGAAGGTGACGAGGCCGCAGTCAACGGCCAACCGCAACTCGATCCGTTGATCAATCGGTGTTGACGGCGCGACATTGAAAAGCGGCAGCGAGCTCTGGATGTCGATTGCGCACATCACGGCGCGCTCCACGTGATCGCGAAACGTGAAGGCCAGCAGCCCGCCGTCGCCGGCCCAGCTCCACATCCGCCCATCGTAGTCGTCGAGTTTTCGTTCGAGGAAGCGCCACAGCTCGAAGTAGAGCTTCTCCATCTTCTTGGCACCGTACGTGCGTACCAGGTTGCTGTTGCCCACGATATCCACGCTTACAACCGCCACGTCGTAGTCACGCCCGTCTCGCAGGCTGCCCCAGTTCTTCAGGCGGTTGAGCTCCTCGCGCGTATGGTGGAGCTTACGGCGTGCGGGATTGTACACGATCCCGATCCGGGCGAGCGAGTTGAAGAAGACCTCCACGTCCTTGATCTCGAGCCGTTTGCCCTGGAAGCTGCTGCCGTCGAGCTCGGCGACGAGCTTGATCAGATCGGCAAGCTTGCCGTGCGCCTCGGCCTCGTCAACGAGCATCTGCGCGGCCCGTTGCCGCGAGATCGTGATATGGTTGTCTGCCCCGGCCAGCACGTGACTGCTGTACGAGCGGAACAGCAGCCGTCCCAGCTCGTCGATGCCGTCAGAGGAGAATGATCCTGCGATAATCTCACGCAAGTCGTTCCGAAGGGCCGGGGAGAATAGCTCTTCGGTTCTGGTGCTCACAATACCTGCAGTATATGAGATCGCTACACAAAGCGCAAGCGAGCCTCAAAAACTGTCACGAATCCTGGGGCTTCAGGAGAAGCAAGTGCTGTCAGCATAGGTTCTTGTCCGGCGAAAGAGGCTCGAAACTCTGTCCGGGTCGCAGCTTCCGCCGGCAGAATGGAATAGGGGAAAAGAGCACCAGGATTCGTGACACTATCCAAGCCTTGGACTTGCCGATGACGAGCAGTATCTTCGCTCTAGCATGGCTGAGCGAAACGGCGTATACTGGGTGAGCCGAATGCAGGATGTGGATCGCGATGAATGGAACCGGCTTGCGGACCGATACGAGACTCCCCTCCTCGACTGGGACTGGCTGCGTATTCTCGAGGACTCCGGGAGCGTCAGTCCGGAAGAGGGCTGGATCCCGCAACATTGCCTTCTCTACCACGACGAACGACTGATCGCCGCGGCGCCGCTCTATGTGAAAACCCACAGCGTGGGCGAGTTCGTCTTCGACTACGCGTGGGCGGAAGTCGCCGAACAGCTCGGCGCACGGTACTACCCCAAGCTTGTAGCGATGAGCCCGCTGACGCCGGCGATCGGGTACCGCTTCCTCGTTGGGGAGGGGGAGGATGAAGCGGCGACCGTGTCGCGCGTCGTCGAGGAGATCGAGCTCTTCTGCCGCTCGAACGATCTGCACGGCTTCAGCATACTCTGGCCGGAACCGGACTTCGCGGCGCTCGTGGGCGAGGAGTCGTTTACGCACTGGCGCCATCAGCACTACGAGTGGGAGAACGACTCATTCTCGAGCTTTGACGACTATCTGGCGGTGTTCAGGAAGAACCAGCGTCGGAATATCAGGCGCGAGCGCGCGAGCATGGAGGACCAGGGCCTCACCATAGCCACGAGTCTCGCCCGCGACGTGCCGCAGGATCACCTTGACACGATGTACCGTTACTACCTCAATACGAACGAGCAGTTCGGGCCATGGGCGGCGAGGTTTCTCAACGAATCGTTCTTCCGCATGGTGCGGGAAGCATGCGGTGATCGCGTGCTTCTGACGTCGGCGTACGAAGACCGCGCCACCCCCGTCGGCATGGCCATGCTCCTGCACAAGCGGCATCGCCTGATCGGTCGCTACTGGGGCGCCGAGCGATTCGTCCCCAACCTCCATTTCAACCTCTGTTACTACGAGCCGATCCGTTGGGCGATCGAGCACGGCGTCCGGACGTTCGATCCAGGAATGGGGAGCAGCCACAAGGTGCGTCGAGGGTTCCGCGCAGTAGCCACCCACAGTCTGCATCGCTTCTTCGACGAGCGGATGCAGCTGGTGATGAAGATGAACATCGACAAGATCAACCGCTACGAGCAGATGCATATCGAGCATCTGAACGATCATCTTCCATTTGCCCAGCGACCGGCTCCCTCGAGCTCCAACCGGACAACCTCCGGTAGCCAATCAGGTCCACACTGACTACAATGCCCGCGAGCCACCGCTCGCACCAGGGGAAGCCATGAAGCACACCATCACGATCGTCTCCGACGGTCGCACCCAGCGCGTCGAACTCCAGCCGGATGAATCGTTGCTCGAATGCCTGCAACGGACGGGGTGGCACATGCCGGCACCCTGCGGCGGCATTGGGCGATGCGGCAAGTGTCTGGTGACCATCGAACCCGCCTCAGCGGCCGGCGCGCGCCGGCCCGAGGATGAACGTTTCACGGGTGCCGCGCCGGGACGACGGCTCGCATGCCGCACCTTTCCCGTTGGCGACCTGACGGTGCGCCTCTCGGGAACGGTGACTCCACCCACGAGCGCCGACACCATCGCCAAGGGTGGCTCCATAGACGTCCCCACGAGCGGCCACCCGATCGTAATACTCGAACGCGTCACGCTCGATCCGCCATCACTCGAGGATCAACGCAGCGTCTACCGACGGCTGCGCGACGCAACGACAATACCCGGGCTCATCGTAGACCGGGACCTCCTGCAACGTGCGTCGAGTGCCGTAGCCTCCAGCGAGACCGACGGGCCGTTCCTGGATCTCGTCATAGATGCGCCCGAATCGGCCGCGATCGACCTGACGCCGGCCACCGGCGACGACGACCAGAGGCTCTCCGGTCTCGCCTTCGACATTGGAACGACGACGGTTGCCGGGTACCTCCTCAATCTGGGGACCCACGAGGTCACTGCCTCACGATCGCAGGCAAACGCGCAGGCGCCCTACGGGGCCGACGTGATCAGCAGGATCACCTCGTTCGGCAACGGCGCGCCGCTGCGCGACACCATCTGCAGGCAGCTCGCTGAGATGACCCGCGACCTCGCTGCCACGGCCGGCATTGACGCCGAGTCGATCCATACGGCGGCTCTCGTCGGCAACACCACCATGATCCATCTCCTCCTCGGGCTCGACCCGACCTCGATGAGCCACGCCCCGTTCCTGCCCACTATGACCGAAGCCGTCGTACTCGACCCTGATGAGCTCGGGCTTCCGGTCCATCCGCGGGCCCGAGTGCGCATAGTGCCCGGGGTTTCCGCATATGTGGGCGCGGACATCATTGCCGATCTGCTCTCCTGCGGCATGCACCGCGCCACAGGAATATCGCTTCTGGTCGACATAGGGACGAACGGGGAGATCGTATGCGGAGGGGCCGACGGGCTGATTGCCTGCTCCACCGCCGCGGGGCCCGCCTTCGAGGGCGCTACGATCCGTCATGGTTCAGGCGGAGTGAGCGGCGCAATCAACCATGTGCGGCGGGAGGGCAACCGCCTCGTGATCGAGACGATCGGCGGGACACCGGCCGCGAGCATCTGCGGAACCGGCCTGATGGATGCGGTTGCGATGCTGCTCGAAGACGGCGTGCTCGACGAGACCGGGCGACTGGATCTCGAGGAGGCGTCGGACGAGGCTCGCGACGCCTACGGCGAGCTCCTTACGGAGATGGACGGCGAGCCGGCACTGGTCCTCGCCCACCGCGCGGAGAACGGCGACGGACCGCTCCTGCTGACGCAAAGCGACATACGTCAGGTTCAGCTCGCGAAGGGAGCGATCGCCGCCGGGGTGCAGGTCCTGCTCTCGGAGGCCGGTATCACGGCAGACGAGCTTTCGGCGATCTACCTCGCCGGCGGGTTCGGCTCGTACGTCCGGCCCGGTGCGGCGCTGCGCGTCGGGCTGCTGCCGGATGTCCCGGAGGACAGGGTCCACGCGATCGGCAACGCGGCGGGAGCCGGGGCTGCGCGCATGCTCGTCGACCGCGAATGCGCCGATGAAGCGGCTCAGATCGTCGAATCGTGCCGGTACATCGAGCTCAGTGGTTCCGCGCTCTTCCAGGACCACTATATGGAACAGATGATGTTCCCCTCAAGGGAGGCAGTATGAACGCTATCGTCGTACACGAGTTCGGCGGACCGGAGGTCCTGACCTGGGAGCAGGTGCCGGATCCTGAACCGGCCCGGGGAGAGGTGATCGTTCGACTGAAGGCCGTTGGGGTCAACCCGGTTGAGACCTACCAGCGATCCGGGAGCCAGGGATACGACCGGCCTCGCCCCTTCACTCCGGGCGCCGACGGTGCCGGAATCGTCGAACGGGTCGGTGAGGAGGTGAGCGAATTCGCCCCGGGCGACCGGGTCTATGTTGCCGGCTCGCAGAGCGGCACGTACGCCGAGCTGTGCCGGTGTTCGGCCGCACAGGTGCACCCCCTGCCGGCGTCGCTCTCGTTCGAGCAGGGTGCCTGCCTCTGGATCAACTACGGCACCGCCTACCGCGCGCTCTTTCAACGAGGCGAGGCCGTCGCCGGCGAACGAGTCCTGGTTCACGGTGCGACGGGCGGGGTCGGCGTGGCCGCGATCCAGTGGGCCCGGTACCGGGGACTCACGCCGTATGCGACCTACGGGTCGGAAGCAGGCAGGAGGATGCTCGCGGAGATCGGCGTGAGCTACGCCTTCTCGCACGCCAGTGAGCCACACGCAGAGGCGATCGTTCAGGCGACCGATGGCGCCGGCGTCGACCTCATCGTGGAGATGCTCGCAAATGCGAACCTCGAACAGGATCTCGACATGCTCGCCCGCGGCGGCCGGGTCGTC
>SKZO01000196.1 GCA_007127335.1 Spirochaetales bacterium
AGATGCGAAAGAACATGGGCGAGCACGTACGCGAGACCATCCGTCAGGGCCGGGAGGTCAACTGTCAGATGGAGCGCATGGCGGTGTTCATGGTGGCGCACAACTTCCTCACGCCCAAGCGCATCATCGATCACGCCCGCATGGGCGATCAACCGACGCACGCGATGGCCGCCGGCATCACCGGGGAAGCGCTACGCCAGCAGGTGCACCGGATGATCTCGCACCGCCACGTGTGGACGCACCTGAAAAGCGGACAGGGATGGATCACCCGCATCTGGCAGCATCTCTACGAGAACCCGCCGGTGGTGTGGCTGAAGAAGGGGTGGCTCACCACTCGCACCGTCGCGCTTGCTCCCCGACGGCTACCGGCCCACTTCCTCGCGTAGACCCTTTCGAGTCGCTGAGGTGAGCCGTTCGGCGATGGGCGCTGATGAGGCTCTGCATGCTGGTGCCAACAAATTCGGCACCAGTTTTTACGCATTGAGAAATCTCAGCAGATTTGAACCGAACACCGCGTCGAGCTCATCCGTGTGAAACCCGACGCGTGACAACTCCTCGATCAGCAACGCATTGTCGACTGGTCCCCTATAGCCGTCCGCATAGGCGGGCGCGCCGTTGAAGTCAGTGCCCAATGTGAGAGCGCCGACGCCATACCGCTGCGCGCAGTGCGCGACCATTTCCGCGAAGTCGGAGACGGTGCGCGGCCCGTACGGGCCTATCCTGCAGGGCCACATCCCGATCAGGCCGCCACCACGGACGATCGCGCCGGCAAGCTCGTCTGAGATATAGCGAACGAACTCCTGGTACGACCGGACCCCGGTGTGCGAACAGATAACCGGTCGTGTCGAGCAGTCGAGCACGTCACGTACCGTCTCGTCGTGCGCGTGGGTCACGTCCACGATGATCCCGAGCTCGTTCGCAAGCCGGACAAGCTGTCTGCCGAAGGAGGTAAGACCCCGCTCGCCGTCCAGGCCCGGCGTGACTCCGCGGAGGTCCATGGAGATCGTCCCCACAGCATTCTGAGCGTAGTGCATGAGCCCGAGCAGACGCACGCCAAGTTGCCGCAGGTCCTCAAGGGCATCGAGATCGGTGCCAATGCAGTCTGCCCCCTCCACTCCCAGCATGAGAGCGGGACGACCTGTGTCGCGCGCAGCGTCAAACCCGTCGGCAGATTCAACGACCTCCACCGAAGCCTCGGCCGCTGCAGACCGAATCTGCGCAAGCTGTCGTTGGACCGCGTCGGTGTCGTTCGTCCCCACGCCAAAGGTCGCCGGGTCACCTACGACGCAGACGATGCACCCGTCAAGCCCGACCTCGTCGAACGTGGCGAAGGGTGTGTCCGGAGGTGGATCCCCGCCGAGGCCTCCGGGGACCGAGGAAAGCAGCCCGTGGATATGCGCGTGTGCATCGTAGACCATACGATCACCAATCATGTCATTCCTCCGCAACATAGACGGCAGGATCAACCTCAGCGGGGAGCCCGAGTTGCGCCAGACGCTCGTCAGCGGTCACCTCAGCCGTTCCGCTCGCCCGCCCGGATGATCCGGTCCCAGTCGTAACACGGCTCTATGGGTTCGCCCGGCTCGAGCACGAGGAAGTCCTCGTCGTCCCACTCGCCGGCGGTGAGCTTGAGGAAGAGGCGGATGTCGCCGCGGATGAGCACGAACTCTTTTCCCTCGGCCTCAGCGAGCTTGCGGCACTGTTCGGCGTACCCGAGGTGCGAGAGCTGCGGCACGTCAATGAACACGACGCGGTTGTTCTTCTCTTCGAGCTCCGGAGGATTGAGCGTCGCCATGATGAACTCCGCGTTCTCCTCGCCGTACATCTCGACGTACTCTTCGTAGGTGCGGTTGAGCCCGAGGGTGTCGGACATCGTCGATTCGCGCAGGTAGTCGTCGCCGTCTCCCCGCTCGAGGTACCCGGCGGAGCTGAACGGCGTACTCGGATTCTCCGAGAAGTGCTCCTTGAACGCTTCCTTCGACCCGAGGAAGAGCGTGCAGCAGTCGTGGGCACGCGGAACGACGAGCGGCAGCCGCCGCGTCCGGACTCCTGCGGTCGAGTTTCCGCAGAGTCCGAACCCGAGGATAATCGCGTCGTACTTTACATCGCCGTCTTCAGCGGCGTCGATCTTTGACTGGATGAGATCACGAAGAAAGGCGCTGCGGTCGTGCGCGGCCTTCTCTGTGAACTCGATGTCCACGACGTGCGGCGAAACCGCCGCGCTGTAGGAGAGCTCGCGGGCGAACACCTCGCATGAAATCAGCTTCAGACGCATCTTCTTCTGTTCGGACACGCGGCAAGTATAGAGCCGCTGCATGATCGCGACAACCGCATCGACGAGCGCGGCGCCCTTATCGCGACGCACCGTCGCGCGTATAATGCCCGGACGAGACGGAGGACATCCATGACGCACCTGCGAGCCGAATCTCCGGAGCCGATTCCCGACTGGGCGCTTCGCGAGCGCCACCTGATCGACGTGATGAACGAGGCGGCCCCTGTCTATGCGCGTCGCTACACGCGCGCCGACGGCAGCTTCATCTGGCGCGATCACTGGCCCGGGATGGACGGGTCCGACGACGGGTACGAGAGCTACCATAACTGGCCGCTCTTCTACGCTCTTGGGGGATCGAGCGAGATCCACGACCTTTCACGCTTCTACTGGAACGCGGTGACGAAGCAGTTTACCTCGTACGGACAGGTCTACCGGGAGTTCGACGCCTACTACGACTGGATGCACCACGGCGAGTCGTCTATCTACTTCTACTACTTTGGCCTGGCCGACCCGCTGAGCGAACCCGATCGCTCCCGTGCCCTGCGGTTCGCATCGTTCTACACGGGTGAGGACCCTGAGGCGGATAACTGGGACGCGGCGAAGAGAATGATCCGTTCGCCGATCACCGGAAGTCGCGGGCCGCGCTTCGAAAACTCGTTCGAAGACTGGGAGACGCACCGCGCCGTCCTCGCCAACTACCCGGTGCCGTTCGACGACCTGGATATTCCCACGCAGACCGAAGAGTGGAGAGGGCGCGACGAGAAGGTCGAGAAGGCCGACTGGAACGACGACCGAGTCTACTCGGTTATCCTTGATGCGCTCAACCGCAGGCAGATGCGCTGCGACGTGCCGCTCAACCTCACCTCGACGAGCCTTATCACCCACGCTTCCATACTGACCGGCGATCCCAGGTATCGCGCCTGGGTCGTCGACTACCTCGAGGCATGGGCAGAGCGCATCGCGCGGAACGACGGCATCTGTCCGGACAACGTGGGGCCCTCCGGCGAGATCGGCGAGACGTTGGATGGCAACTGGTGGGGCGGGTACTACGGTTGGCGCTGGCCGCATGGGTTCATGACCATCATCGAGCCACTGACGATCGCCGCGATGAACGCATCGCTCCTGACGAAAGACCTCTCCTACCTCGACATTCCGCGCGGACAGCTCGACCGCATCATCGACCTTGGCAAGCTCGTTGACGGCCGCCTGCTCGTTCCCCACCGGCACACCGACGAGGGATGGACCTCCTACCGACCACTGTCGCCCCATCACGCGTCGCAGATCTGGTACATGTCGCAGGACGAACGCGATCGCCAGCGTCTGGAGTCGCTTCCGGAGGTCGCCACCGACTGGCTTGACGTCAAGCCTGGTCGGGCAAAGGGCGACGATATCCACTTCGGGCCCTGGTACTGCTACCTTGATGGCCGCAAGCCGGATTACCCGGAACGGATCCTGGAAGCGCAGTACGCGGAGGTCCTGCGGCGGATGGACCTCATTCGGAACGACCATGCCGACCCGGAAACGGTGGACGTCCACCACTGGCAGAACCACAACCCGGTCCATACCGAGGGTCTGCTCCAGCTCGCGCACGGCGGGCCCCAGATCGTCTACCACGGCGGCCTGCTGCACGTGGCGCTGCGCCACTTTGACGCGGATCGGCGCAGGCCGGGTCTGCCGGAGGACGTCGGAGCCCTCGTGACGTCGCTCGACGGACAGAGCGTCGGCTTCACCCTGGTAAACACCAGCCCTGTGCACGAGCGTTCGGTGATCGTCCAGGCGGGGGCGTTCGGCGAGCACGCCTTCACGTCGGTGGACGGGCGTGACACGGACGAAAGTCCCTGGCTGCGCGTGGAGCTTCCGCCGGGACGCACGATCGCCGTTCGCGCCGGCATGAAGCGGTACTACAGTGCACCGTCGTATCGCCGGCCGTGGGATTGAGGAGGAACGTCATGAATCTTTTCGCGGGGTGTCAGGGAAGAACGCTCGCCAACGGACTCGCCTGGGTTCGGGAGCCGGCTGATTGGTCGTTCACCGAGCGAGGGCTGCAGGTCGTTCCAGCGGAGAAGACCGACTTCTATCGTCCCTACGGCGGCGGAGGGAACGACAACGCGGCGCTGCTGGCGAGGCCTGTGGAGGGCGACTTCACGATTGTCACGCGCGCGGAGACACGGCTCGTCGGGTTCGGCGATGCGGCCGCGGTTACGGTACGCGCCGGCGAGGAGCAGTGGGCGAAGCTTTGCCTCGAGCGCAGCCCGGCCGGCGAGACGAGCGCCGTCTCGGTGGTGACCGATCCCTGGTCGGACGACGCAAACAACGAGCTCGCGCCAGCCGAGCTCTGGCTGCGCATCACCCGCAAGGGAAGAACGTTCGGCATGCATTACCGCACTGACGGCCAGAGCTGGAGATTCGTGCGGACTTTCGCGATGGAGGCTCCTCCGTCGCTGCTCGTCGGCATCCATGCCCAGGCCCCCTTCGTGGGAGGCTGCCGGGTCACCTTCACGCATCTCGAGCTCACCCACGAGCCGGTGGCCGATTTCCGCTCCGGGGAGTAGGCAATGGACGAGCACAGCAGCGCCGTCGAGACGACGGCTCGGGAACATCCGCGTCTGCCGACGGTCCGGCTCGGTCGATCTGATATACCCGTTACCCGGCTGATCAGCGGCGGCAATCCGCTGTGCGGGAACTCGCACTTCTCGCCTGAGATGGACCGCGAGATGCGGGAGTACTTCACCCCGGAGCAGGTGGTCTCGTATCTGCACCGGCTGGAACATGAGGGGATCAATACGCTGCAGGCTCGCGGCGATTACCACCGGATCATCTACTGGCTCGAGCTCTTCCGGCGCGAGGGAGGCCGACTTCACTGGGTCGCACAGACGGCCTCAGAGATGAGCGACGTCTTCCAGAATATCCGCGTGATCGCCGCGGCCGGCGCAGCCGGAATCTACCATCACGGAACGAGAACAGACCGGTGCTGGGCGGAGGGACGTATTGACGCGGTACGCGATTATCTGACCTGCATGCGGGACACCGGGGTGCAGGTGGGCCTGGGAACCCACATACCGGAGGTGATCGATTACGTGGAGAGCCGCGGATGGGACGTCGACTTCTACATGACGTCGTTCTACAACATCAGCCGCTCCCCACGAGAGAGTGCGCTCGTCAACCCGGCTGCAGTGCGGACCCACGAGGAGTTCCGGCCGGAGGACCCGGAGCGCATGTGCCGTGCGATCAGGGCGACGGAGAGGATGTGCCTCGCCTTCAAGATTCTCGCTGCGTCCCGCCGGTGCGCTACGCAGGCGGATGTGAAGGAGGCGTTCAGATCCGCGTTCGCCGGGATCAAACCGATTGACGCCGTGGTCGTGGGGATGTTCCCCAAAGACCTCGATCAGATCGCCGTAAACGTCTCGCACGCGATCGAGGCGGCCGCGAGGAGGACGTGAGACGATGACGCACAGGACCCGCGAACAGCCGAACATAGTCTTGATCATGGCCGATCAGTGGACGTACGACACGCTGGGCGCGATGGGGAACGACGCGATCCGCACGCCCCACATCGACGCGCTGACCGGCGGAGGGGTGCTCTTTGACCGGTGCTACTGCAACTCGCCGCTCTGCGTACCCGCACGGGGGTGCCTGATGACCGGTCGGCATGCAGGCCGGATCAGCATGTTTGACAACGCGTCGGAGCTTGCAGCCGGGACGCCCACCTTCGTCCATCACCTGCGCCGCTGCGGCTACGACACGGTGCTCACGGGAAAGATGCACTTCGTGGGCCCCGACCAGTTCCACGGATTCGAGAAGCGGCTGCTGACCGACATCTACCCCGCCACGTTCGCGCTCACGCCGGACTGGAGCCGCGGGGTCTACGCGAACCCCGGGTCGAGCGTGGCCCGGATCACCGACTCGGGGCCCTGCGCGTGGAACGTGCAGCTCGAGTACGACGAAGAGGTCCTGCACACCTCACTCCAGTATCTGCGATCGTACGCGACCGATGAGAGCCGGCACGGAGAACCGCTCTTCCTCTGTGCGTCGTTTACCCACCCCCACGATCCCTTCGAGATCACGGCTCCGTACTGGGACCTGTATGACGGGGTAGACATTCCGCTCCCCCGCTCGGCGGCGAAGGCGCTGCCGGACATGCACCCGTACGAACGGTGGATCCAGGCGCATCACGAGACCGCCGCCTATCCGCTTTCCGAAGATCAGATCCGGCGGGCCCGACGCGGCTACTACGGCATGGTCTCGTACTTCGACCACGCCGTGGGAACGATCCTGCACGAGCTCGCCTTGATGAACATGCTCGAGAACACGGTCGTCATCGTGACGAGCGACCACGGTGAGATGCTCGGCGAGCACGGCATGTGGTTCAAGCGCACCTTCCACGAGAACGCGGTACGGGTGCCTCTGATCGTGAGTTGGCCGGGCACGCTCCCGGCCGGGTCCCGCAGGGACGAGGTCGTATCGCTCGTGGATCTTGCCGCCACGATTCTCGATCTCGCCGGAGTGCCGGACACGGCACAGTGGATCGATCGCATGGACGGAGACAGTTTCCGTGAGCTGCTTGGGCATTCCCTCGACGCGCCGCCGGCTCCCGGCGAGTGGAAGGACGAGGCGTTCTGTGAGTATTACGGTGAAGGCCCGATCGAGCCGTTCGCCATGCTTCGCCGCGGCCGGTGGAAGTATGTGGCGGTCAACCGGGAGGCGCCGCTGCTCTTCGATCTCGAATCAGACCCGTGCGAGACGATGAACCGCGCGACCGATCCGGCGCACTCGTTCGTGCGCGAGCAGATGGCGGCGGAGGTGGACCGACGCGTTGATCTGCAGGCGATGTCGCAGCGCGTTCGTGAGAGTCAGCAGGAACGCCTCATGGTCCATGAGGCGCTGACTACCGGCGAGCCCCGTCTGTGGGCGCTGGAGAACCGGTTCTTCGTGTAGCAGAGGTCTGCGGACGACCGCGGCTCACGCCCACGGTGCGATGAAGGTCCCCTCTCCCCGCTCGCTCTTCATGCCGACCGTCCAGTCGGTCACGAACGGCGGCTCGTGGGCTCCCGCGGCGATGCGCTCACATTCGTGATGGTCGGCGTCCAGTCGCACGAAGAAACGGAACCGGTGTTCGCCCCTGTCGGTCCAGCGGTGAGGCTCGTTGGCCTTCACGCCCCCGTTCTTCCCCTGCCACGCATAGGCAGGCGAACGCAGAAGCGTGTAACGAACAGAGTTGCCGGTCCCGTCGATCCCGAACGCGTCCGGACCCACGATCGCGCAGCCGCGCCCGCTGTCACCCGCAACGATCGTGGAATCGATCACCGGGTACTCGTACCCGTTCTGACGACGTTCGAGTCTGCCGGCAGGTACGCCGTCGAGCCGCGATGCGACCTCGCCACCGAACCCGAACACGAGCTTGGCGAGCGTGAGTCGCTCCACCCATGTGACGGACACGCTGATCTCCACGACCGGCGAATCACTGTAGAGGATAGCGCAGACCGCGACATCGCTGCGTCCGCAGGTTCCTTCACCATGCACCACCGCGCGGATCGGGCCGTCCTCCGGTACACCCGTCCGGGAGAACCGCAACTGCTCGCGCGGCACCTGCGAGAACCCGGTCATATCATGCGACCAGGTGTCGCTCGGATCATCGATGAAGTGGATACCAACGGTGAGCGGCATGAGGGGATGCCGCTCGTCACGGGCAGGCCTCAGCGAGACGGAGGATGACCCGGCGTCGGCATCCACCCGCCAGTGCCGGTTCTCGATCCATGCCGTGCCAACCCGGATGTCGGTCGTCTCGTGAACCGCGGGCTTCCCGGAGTGTCGAAGCCGGTACGGCACGAACTCGGTCGCCGGCACGTCGGCCTTCCAGAGAATCATCCGTTTGGACCCGGAGACCGATGGCTGCTGAACGACCTGGTACGGGACCGGCTCACCGTCCGGGCCCGTGAGCTCACCGCTGAAAAGCCGCCAGTCGAGCCAGGGCTCGTGGGCGATGTGGCCGGCGAAGTCCACCGACGACGGATTGTAGACCATGAGACGGTGATGCTCGTCCGGCTTGCCGCGCAGCAGCGCGCGAAAGAGCGTCGCGTGATAGAGTTCGCTCAGACTGCTCGCCGACGCACCGAGCTGGTCACGGGCGTCCGTATACGCGTCGGGCACGCTCGTACCGTCGTAGATGTCGTGGAACTGGTTGAACAGTATGTGTCGCCATGCCTCCTGCAGCACCGTTCCGGCGCCACCAGGAGCATCATCAGCGAACCGCGCGACCGTGCGCTCGGCAACGGCGGCCAGATGCTCGGCCCTTCGCACCTGTGCTTTCACCTCGCGCTCCACGCTGTAGCATCCAATCGCGTGCATCTGCAGCTCGTCATGCACGACCGGCAGGACGGCGGCATGCGGGCGCACGGCATCGAAGAAACGCTGTGGAGTCGAGAAGACGAGCTCGCACCCGGGAATCGCGCCGCCGTGTGCGATGATCCACTCGATCATCCGCCGCGTGGGCCCCCCTCCATGGTTCCCCACGCCGTAGAAACACATCACGTGATCGACGCCTTCGGTCCTGCACTCGGAGACGAGCCTCGAAATGTAGTCGGTCATCGTATCCGGTGAGTCGACGTTGTACCGCTCGAAGATCCGCCAGGCAATGACCTCGCTGCCGTCGGGCGATCGCCACCGGAAGAGGTTCCCGGGCAGCTCCTTCTCGTGCGGGCCGGGCCGCATGAAGACGTAGCTGTCGTAGCCATACTCCCGGAGCAGGGACGGAAGCGTTGCCGCGTGGCCGAAGCTGTCCACGTTGTAGCCCACGGTACAAGGTGCGCCGAAGCGGCGCTCATGATGGTCCCGCCCGATCGCCATGTGCCGCCGGAACGATTCTCCGGTTGGCAGATTGCAGTCGGGCTGCACGTACCAGCCGCCCACGACATTCCAGCGTCCCTCCCCGGCGAGACGTTTGATGCGGGCGAACAGCGCCGGGTCAAGCGCCTCTATCTGCTCGTAGACCCAGACATCGCTTCGGGTGAAGATGAACTGAGGATATTCCTCGAGCAGGTCGGCCGCTGCGCGACAGGTGAGCAGCACCTCGGCGACGCCGGCCGGCCATCGCCAGAACCAGACCGGGTCGAGATGCGCGTTGCCGATCATGTGCACAGTCGTGATCTGAGCCGACACGACGGGCGCTATCCTTTGAGCGAACCGATCATCACGCCCTTGACGAAGTAGCGCTGTATGAACGGATAGATCATCATGATGGGTATCGTCGCGACCATGATCACCGCGTACTTCACGGTCTGCGCGAGGTACTGACTGGCAAAGGTATCGTCACCCGCGAGCTGATCTCCTCCGTGATGGATCAGGATGTTGCGCAGCACCATCTGCAGCGGATACACACGCGTGCTTCGCAGGAAGAGCAGCGCATGGAAGAACACGTTCCAGTGTTCCACCGCGTAGAAGAGCCCGATGACCATGATCGACGGCTTGGCGAGCGGCACCACCACGTGCCTGAACACGTGCCAGAAATTGCCTCCGTCGATCGTTACGGCCTCTTCCATCTCGGTAGGTACCGCCTGAAACGCGGTGCGCAGGATGATAAAGTTGTAGACGTTGACAGCCCGCGGGAGCATCATCGCCCAGCGCGTGTTCACGAGCTCCAGGTTCGCTACGACGATGTAGAGGGGCACGATACCACCGCGGAAGAACATGGTGAACACCATCACCCTCATGATGATGCTTGCGCCCTTGAGACCACGCCGGGAAAGGGCAAAGGCCGCGAACATGGTCAGCGTCATGTTGATGGCGGTTCCGCCGACCACGTAGATCACCGTATTGCCGTAGGCACGCCACAGGAGCTGGTACCGGAAGACTTCACGGTATGCGGCGAGACTCAAGCCCTGCGGAAGGAGCAGGAAGCCTCGTCGGCGCGAGAGCTCGAACGCGTCCGAGATGGAGGAGATGGCGACATAGTAAAACGGGTAGAGCGTTACGACGACCACGAAGATCATTGACGCGATGATGAACCCGTGTATCGCGGCGTCTCCCGGTGATTTGCGCTGTACCATTCAGTCACTCCTCACCAGAGACTCGTCTCGGTCAATCGCCGCGACATGAAGTTCGCACCAACGAGAAACATGAGATTGATACCCTGATTGAACAGATCGACCGCGGTCGCGAAGGATTGATTCGGCCGCTCCTGAAAGCCCCGACGGTAGACGAAGCTCGAGATGACGTCGCCCGTCTCGTACGTCAGCGGATTGTAGAGCAGGATGACCTTTTCCACTCCAATATTCAGCAATTGTCCGATCCGCAGGATGAACATGATCACGATCGTGGGAAGAATCCCGACGAGCGTGATGCTCCACATCTTGCGGAGCGTCCCCGCTCCATCGATAGTCGCGGCTTCATAGAGTTCGGGATCGATGGATGAGAGCGCGGCGATGTAAATGATCGCGCTCCAGCCCATGCGCTGCCAGATCTCGGAGGCCACATAGATGGTTCTGAACGCTCCGGGCTGGTTGAGCCAGACCCGGGGCTGAAGCCCGAAGACGGATGAGAGCAGCATCGTGATGATCCCGTGGTTGGGGTTGAGAAAGTCGAACACCATCCCGACGACGACGACCGTGGAGATGAAGTGTGGCAGGTAGCTGATCGTCTGGACGGTCCGCTTGAAGGCGACGTTCCGCAGCTCGTTGAGCATGAGCGCGAAGATGATGGGAATGGGAAATCCGAACACCAACGAGTAGAAGTTGATCAGCAGCGTGTTCCGCAGAATACGCCAGAAGTAGATGCTGCCAAAGAACGACTCGAAGTGACGCCAGCCGACCCAGGGACTGTCGATGATGCCGAGCGAGGGACTGTATCGCTTCCACGCGATGATGACGCCGTACATGGGTATGTAGTGGAAGATGACGAAATAGGCTATCACGGGGACGAGCAGAGCGTAGAGGATCCAGTACTTCGCGAGGTACGACCTCAGCGTCGGCTTGCGCTGCAGCAGAAGCGGCGTCCCATCGTTACCCTTCAGGATACCCGGCTTGACATACACAGAAGACACTCCGTCACTCTACAAAGGTGTTCCGGCCCGGCCGGGCCGGAACACCAGTAGAAACCAATCAGTATCGTGCGAAACCGTCAGTCCCGCACCGGGGAAACCATTGACGGATCAACGAACTCCGCCCCCTGGTCCGAAAGCATCGGCAGGTTGCTCCAGTCGATGTCCGCGCGCTCCATGTTGTACTCGTACGGACCTCCACGCTCCTGCCACGCCTCCACGGCTTTCTGCATCAGCTCGAGCGCACGCTCGGCACCCATCCGACGCACGTTCGCCTGGAAGTTGTCGAAGTCATCCTCTATGCTCGCGAGTCCTTCGACCATCCTTGAGCTCTCCGTGTCGACGTAGGTCTGCAGGTCGGCCATGATGTCGGCAAACTCCTGAGCATCCTCGTCGGCCATGAGTACCGGCGGGATGGGCATGTTCTGCTCGATCTCGAAGACGTCGGTCCAGATGTTCATGACCGCCGCCCGCGATGCGGGGGTCGAGAGCGACAGCTGCGCGACGTCCCGGATGTCCACGGGCCGTGGCGTACCGGCGATTCCCACGTACTTCGTGCGAGCGTCGAACGGCGTCAGCCCCTGCGGGTTGCGCATGATGAGATCGGTGTAGACGGGGAACCCGTCGATCATCTCGTAGGTGATTCCCTCGACGCCGAAGTTCGTCAGCAGACGCCCCTCTTCTGTGTAGAAGTAGTTGGCGATCTGCGCGATACGAGCCGGCTCCGGTGCGCTTCGGGCAATCATGAACGCCGCGTCGGTCGCCGACTTGGTGATCATGCCGCGGTCGAAGTGCCGGTTCCCGTCCAGTCCCCGCGGGTACGCGACTGCCCAGATCAGGTGATCCGGGTAGAGTCCCGACTGCTCCATTGAGATGTTCCACCGGTCCATCTGTCCAATGCCGGTAAAGGTTGCTCCCATGATACCCCGCGCCGCGGCTTCGTCGCGGACTGCGCCGGTGAAGCTCATGTAGTCGGCGTTGATGTAGCCGTTCTGCACGACCTCGCGCATGAACTCCAAGCGCTCACGGTACCCAGGAAGGAGTGGTCCGTACACCACGGTGCCGTTCGGGCCGCCGTCCATCTGGAACTCGTTCGTCACGCCGAGCGTATTCGCGAGCACGCGAAGCGTTCCCCAGGCGCCGACGTACGGAATCGTGTCGTCCTCACCGGATTCGTTCGGGTCCTGCGTCTTGAACGCCTCAAAGACGTCGAGCCACTCCTGGTAGGTATCGGGGATATCGAGCCCGAGCTTGTCGAGCCAGTCCTTGCGAAGCATGGGACCGCCGGAGAAGGCGCTCTCGAGATAGATATTCGGTTCGGCGAAGTAGAGCAGCTCGCCGTCGTCACTGGTGACGCCCTTGCGGATCGCCGGGAACTCGTCGAGCACGGCGAGGTAGTCTCCAATGTAGTCGCTGAACTGGTCGAGCGCGTAGATCTGACCGTCCGCATAGAGGAGTGCCGGATCAAGGAACGACCGGTCCATGTGGCTCCACGAGTAGACGAGATCGGGCAGGTCGTTCGTCGCGACCATGATGTTCAGCGTCTCGTTCGCCGCCTGGTCCGGCACGTCGGTGAAGTGGAACCGGACGTTGAACATCTCCTCGAGCACACCGTAGTGTGCCTCGTAGGGAACGACAGCGTACCGTTCCTCCGGCGTGAAGCGATCGATGGTCCTCCACAGCGTCACGTCGAGCAGATCATCGGTCGTTGCCGTCGGCTCGGCCCGTCCGCCGGCGAAGGCGAATCCTACGGCGAGCAGCCCCACGAGAACCACCAGCCCCGCGCGCTTCAGTCGCGCATCCAAGTACGTCATAAGAACCCTCCTTGACGTCTGTACGACCACCCGTCTCTTTTCGAGCAGGTGACATGCCGCCGATTCTACACCCGACGAGTGGCTATGTCAAACCCTATTCGCTATATCAACCGGATTCTGCGCAGGCAGGGGCTTTCTGCCGGGCCGGGAGAGACCCCCGGTGGAATACTCGACGAGATGGACCGGCACGAGACGCTGAACGTCGGTCATCGACTCGCTCTCGATCTTCTGCAGCAGCAGCTCGGCAGCCTGCTGCCCGATCGCGTAGTAGTCCTGGTGAATCGTGAGAAAGGGGACGCCCTCCCTCGGGCTTGCCAGGTCGTCGAAGCCGGCGAGAAGAAACTCTCCGGGCAGCTCGTACTCCTCGTTCGTCAGGATGCTGTCCATGAGCCGCAGCGCGAGGTGATCGTTGAACGTGAACACCGCCGACGGACAGTTCTCGCGTGAGCCCCAGACATCGCTGTAGAGCTCCCGCAGCACCCGGTGGATCGACTCGTCCGAGTCCTTCTTGGGCATGGAGATGATCCGCACCCGATCCCGCGGCACGTTCCCTTCGCCCATCGCCTTCATGAAGCCGTTGAACCGGTCACGGTCCGACGTCAGACCGACGATGTCGTGGTAGATGAGCGCGATCCTGCGGTGACCCCGCTCCAGGAACGCCTTCCCGATCCGGTACCCGCCGTCGAAGTTGTCACAGCTCACGTACGAACACGGCAGGCTCATCGGGTAACGGTCAACATAGACGACCGGATGGTGCATGTTGGTGAGCCCCTGGAAGAGGTCCATGTTCTCGATACTGCTGACCGGATAGATGATCAGGCCGTGAACCTTGTCGCGCACGTTCGTGACGATGTCGCGCTCGGTCTCACCGTTCTCGTGCGTATTGCTGACCGTCAGGAGATATCCGTTCCTGCGCAGGCGGTGCTCAATGCCCTTGATGAGCTCGATCTCCCGTCCTTCGTTCCTGATCGGCGATATGAGCGAGATGACCTTGAGGCCCGGATCCTCCCTGCGCGGAGGCGCCTTCACGTAGCTGCCGCTCCCCTGCACCCGCTCGATCAGCCCTTCCTCCGCGAGCAGGGAGAGCGCGCGAACCGCCGTGATGCGGCTGACCCCGAACTCCTCTCCTATCGTCTTCTCAGTGGGCAACCTGTGGTCAACCGGCAGCACGCCGGAGAGGATGAGGGTCCGGTAGTGTCGGTAAATCGTTCGGTACTTGTGACTCGTACGTTTCTCCACCCGGCCTCCTTCGGTGGTTGTGCCGAACACGGTTCCATGATAGGTTATATCAATTTCCGATGAACATAGCAATTCCATTTTTCCGGAGGACCGGGTGTTTCTGACAACCGAAAAAATCGAACGCCGAATCGCACAGCTTGACGGTCTGCGATACCGCCGCGCCAACGCGGTCCGGATCGCCGAACTCGACTTTCTCCGCGACCCCGACGCATCGGTCGCCTCCCTTCCGCCGCCGGACGGTCGTTGGGCCCGACTGCCGGTGGGCACAGCGTGGCAGCCGGACGGCACCGACTGCTGGTTGCGCACCACCGTCACGATACCGGAGGAGTGGCGCGAGGGGAAGGCCGTCGGAATCGTCCGATTCAGCCGAACCGGAGAGGGCTTCAGCGCGGGGGTGGAGGCGCTGCTCATGGTCGACGGGGCGCCGTACCAGGGCCTCGACCCGAACCATGACGAGATCTTCTTCAGGACCGAGCACATAGGCAGGCCGGTGGAGCTGCTCCTCAAGGTATGGGGCGCTACGTACGGATGGCCGGCAGACAGTACGGTGCCGGTCGAGTTCAGGATCGACCGGGCCGAGATCGTGAGTCTGGATGAGGCCGCCGACGACCTCTACTTCACGGCCCTGGCGGCCCACGGTTGCCTCAGTGTCCTGCACGAGACGAGTTGGGAACGACAACAGCTGCTCACGGCACTCGACCGAGCCTTCCTGCAGATAGACTGGAGCGTCCCGGGTGACGACCGGTTCTACGAGAGCGTCGCTCGAGCGCGGCACACGCTCGACGCAGAGATCGCCGCGCTTCCGAGGAACCACAGCGTGAACGTCGAGTGCATCGGCCACAGCCACATCGACGTCGCGTGGCTCTGGCGGCTCTCCGACACGAGGGAGAAGTCGGCCCGGACCTTCTCGACCGTCCTCCGCCTCATGGAGCGATTCCCGGAGTACGTCTTCCTCCAGACCCAGCCGCAACTCTACGACTATCTCGAACACGACTATCCGCAGATCGCGAAGGACGTAGCCGAGCGCATCGCCGCAGGGCAGTGGGAGGCCGGAGGCGCGATGTGGCTCGAGTCGGACTGTAACGTCCCGTCGGGCGAGTCGCTCGTACGGCAGCTCTTCTACGGCATTCGCTACTTCGAGCGGAAGTTCGACACGGAGTGCCGATACCTCTGGCTCCCGGACGTCTTCGGGTACAGCTGGGCGCTGCCGCAGATTCTCAGGAAATCGGGAATCGAATTCTTCATGACGACAAAAATCTCGTGGAACGTCTACAACCGCTTCCCCCATGACACATTCGTCTGGCGCGGGATCGACGGCAGCGAGGTAATCACCCACTACATCACGACCCCGGAACCGGGCAATCGCAGCGACAACGCGTTCAAGAAGTTCTACACCTATAACGGCCAGGTGCTTCCGGAAACCGTCACCGGGATCTGGTCGAACTACCAGGACAAGGAGATCAATGACCGACTGCTGCTCTCCTACGGATGGGGAGACGGCGGAGGCGGGCCGACGCGAATGATGCTCGAGATGCGCCGACGGCTCGAGAAGATGCCGGGCATCCCGAAGGTGACGACCGGCAGGGTCGACAATTTCTTCCGCGAGCTCGGCGAGCGTGTGCGCGCAACGGACCGGTATGTGCACCGGTGGGACGGCGAGCTCTACCTGGAGCTGCACCGCGGGACCTACACCTCGCAGGCGTTCAACAAGCGCGCAAACCGTCAGATGGAGGACCTCCTGCGCACCGCGGAGATGGTGTCCACCTTCGCCTGGACCCTGGATGGCGCAGGCTACCCGCACGAGACCTTTCTGGAGAGTTGGAAGATCGTCCTGCGCAACCAGTTCCACGACATCCTTCCCGGCTCGTCGATCACGGAGGTCTACGAGGACTGCCGGATCGAGTACGCCAGGGCGCGCGAGCTCGCCGATTCGGCCCTGCGGGGCTCGATGGAGCGCCTCATTCCGGTGGTGCCGGTTCGGCGGGAAGCATCCTGGATCGTGTTCAACACGCTGTCGTGGGAGCGGGACGAGTGCATCGAGCTGCCCTGGCAGCCCGACTTCGAGGACGCGCGGTGGCGCGATGCCCGCGGCACGACGCTCGCGGCGGACCGCGTCGAGCGCGATGGCGGCGACATCGCACTGGTACACGTGCCCGGGATACCAGCGCACGGCTATACCACTGTCTCGTGCGGGTCGCCGGCGCCCGGAAGCGCCGGTACGCAAGCGCCGAGCCCCGGGCCGGGTCCTTTCACGATCACCGAACGCACGGCGACCACACCCTTCTACGAAATCGAGTGGGACGATACCGGGGCGCTCACCCGTCTCTACGACCGGCGGCTCGACCGCGAGGCAATCGCGGCCGGTGAAGTGGCGAACCGGTTCGACGTCCACGAGGACAAGCCGGCGGCCCACGAGACGTGGGAGATCGACATCTTCTACAAGGAGAAGCTCCGACGCGTCGACGACCTGCAGAGCGTCGTCCTCGTGGAGAACGGCGCGCATCGCGCGGTCGTGCGATTCCGCTGGAACTATCAGAGGTCGACGATCGAACAGGACATGATCCTCTCGGCCTACCACCCGCGAGTCGACTTCGCCACACGGGTGAACTGGCAGGAACGACAGCAGCTCCTGAAGGTCGCCTTCCCGGTGGATGTGCGCGCGACCGAGGCGACCTACGAGATCCAGTTCGGGACGGTGAAGCGGCCCACGCACTGGAACACGAGCTGGGATTACGCCAGGTTCGAGACCTGCGCGCACAGGTGGATCGATCTCGCCGAGCGTGGCTTTGGCGTGAGTCTCCTCAATGACTGCAAGTACGGGCACGACGTCTTCGACAACGTGATGCGGATCACGCTCATCAAGTCGGGGATCATCCCGGACCCGCATGCGGACCTGGGGACGCACGAGTTCACCTATGCGTTCCTGTCGCACGCCGGCGACTGGGCGCAGGCGGGCACCGTGAACCTCGCGCACCGTCTCAACGCACCGCTGGTCGTTCGTCCGCTTGCTCCCGGGACCGCGGCGGGCGACGGCCCGGGCGCGGCCACGCTGCCGGCGAGCACGAGCTTTGTGAACTGCCGCTCGGACCATGTCATCATCGACACGGTGAAGAAGGCCGAAGACTCGCAGGAGTGGATCATCCGGTGCTACGAGTACACGGGGCGCCGGGGCCGGGTGCGGTTCGAGACCTGCCATGCGATCGGCGAAGTCAACGAAGTGAACCTGCTCGAGCGTGAGGCAAGGCCGGTCGCACACGACGAACACGGATTCGAGAGCGACTTCGCGCCGTACGAGCTGCGGACGTTCAGGATCAGGGGGAAGAAATGATGGACCAATACGAGAGGTTTCAGGGGGTTTTCGCGCTGCTGCTCACACCGTTCCAGCCGAACGGCGATATCGACTGGCAGGCCTACGACAGATACGTCGACTGGCAGCTCGCCGGAGGCCCGCACGGCATATTCGCCTCGTGCGGGAGCAGCGAGCTGCGACACCTGACCCTGCACGAGCGACTCGCGCTCACCCGCCGGGCGGTGGAACGGGCGGGGCAGACGCCCGTGGTCGCGGTGGCCAACGCCGAATCCGAACGGGGGAGTCACCCGGAAGAGGTGAAGCAGATGCTCGACATGGGCGTCTCGGGTGTTGTCTTCATCCCGCCCGACGGCGTCGGCCACGACCAGAAGCAGCTCGGCGACTATTTTGCCGAGCTCGCGGAGATCAGCACCGTTCCCGTAGTACTCTACGAGATTCCAAGCTCGAAGCCGAAGGAGATAGCGCCTGCGACCTATGGAAGGCTGGTGCGGGAGACGCGGGTCTGCGGCATCAAGGATACGAGCGGTACGCTCGCCGGGACGCTCGCAAAGGTGGAGCAGGCGCCGCAGAGCGTCGTGTACCAGGCGGTCGCACCCTTCCTGCTCGAGACGATTCGGGCCGGCGGCAGGGGCGCGATGGTCATCGTCTCAACGGCAAGCGCTCGCCTCGTCGTGAACCTCTGGAATCAGGCCCGCGCGGACGACCCGGCGGCGGTGGAGTCGCAGCGCAGGCTCACCTACCTCAACGCCCTCTTCGAGCTCGGCTACACGGCGACCGCCAAATACCTCGCCTCGCTGTCCGGAGCGAAGATGGATCTCTACTGCCGCACGGGAAGAACGCTTTCGACCGTTGCGGCGAAGTCGATCGAGACCTGGTACGAGCAGTACGGATCTGAGCAGACATGAACATAACCGACGTATTCCCCACACTTCCCCGCGTCCATCGACTGCTCGCCTGCAGACCGCAAGTGGATGAGCCGGTGGACTTCTGGATCTGGCTTCGCAGTCTCCAGGGCCTCGTCAACCGCGACGACGCGCACCTCTATCTAGTCCGAGGCGCCGGTGCGCTCGGCTCCGATCCCCGGACCCCGCTCTACGAGGAGCACTGGCTCGACTACTATCGCGAGGCGTTCGCAATCCCGGTGGAAGAGCTCAACGATGTGGACACGCTCATCGACCGGTATCGCGACGCCTTCGACGGGTACGTTGTCTACGACACGAGCGAGGTGATCCAGACCCAGAACCTCGCGATCACTCTGTGCGGCCTTGACGGCACCCTGCCGATCGCCCCGGACCAGGAGAAGTGGATGACCCGCCACGGCATCCCGCGCCGGGACGATCTGCGCGGCAGGTTCAGGAACGATCTTGCGGCGGCCGAGTGGGCGATCGACAACCTGTGGCCGCGCTGCTACCGACGCCTCTACGCGAATCTCTGTGTCCACCGGCCGTCATGGTACGCGCTCGCGCACGAGCTCGAAGACTTCATCGTCTGCCATCGCGGGATGGCGCTCGACCTGCCGCTGAGCCGGCAGACACGACGAAGCCTCGCGCTCTACCGCCGCATGCTCGAAGAGGCCGAACGGCCCGGCGTGCAGATGAACTGGCACTGCGCCCTCGACCAGGAGAAGGAGTACGTCGCGGAGTCCGCGAAACAGGGATTCTTCAACCTGTGCAGCGTCGGCTCACCAAACCTGACGGTCCACGGCGGGATAGGCGACCCGGATGCTTCGTACGACCAGCCGCTCCCGAGCACGGAGACCTGCACGGCAGAAAAGGGAAAGGTCTACGTCTGCCTCTACAACAGCGACGGAGACGCAACCTGGGCGATGAATAACCTGCACAGCGGAAACTGGCTCGCGCCGCAGCGCGGCTCGTTCCCCTTTGGATGGGGGTTCCTGCCGCTCATGGTCAAGCTCATGCCGGGAATGCTGCGCTACTACTGGGAGACCAAGCACGAGAACGACTGCTTCTGGGGCCCTTCCTCCGGTGCCGCCTACACCTACTCGCACCTGTGGCCGGGTGAGCTCGTGGAGTGGTACCTCAACGAGTCGCGCCGCCTGCTCGACCAGACCGGACAGAACGGGTGCAACATGGTCAACTGGTTTCTGC
>SKZO01000231.1 GCA_007127335.1 Spirochaetales bacterium
ACGTTCGTCTGGACCGCCGGTATCCAGGGCTCCGAGTTCACCGCGAAGATCCCGCTCACCAAGGGCAAGCACTCCGGCAACGAGTGCTCGGCGTCGTTTGACGAGGGCATCCACGGGATGGCCGGCTGTCACTTCGACGACGAGGACCGGTACACCGTCGGCGAGCGCGGACGGATTCTCGTCAACCAGCATATGCAGTCGGTGGACTACCGGAACGTCTACCTCGTAGGCGACATGATCTGGTACCTCGAAGACGAGAAAGTCGTGCCGCAGATCGTCGAGACGGCGTTGCAGACGGCGGAGACCGCCGCCGAAAACGTGATCGCGGACATCGAGAACAAGGAGAAGAAGAAGTTCAAGTCGAACTACCACGGCTTCATGGTCTCGATCGGCGGACGGTACGGCGTCGCGCATGTGATGGGCATGTCGCTTTCGGGCATCTTCGCGATGGCCGTCAAGCACCTGATCAACATGCACTATCTCTTCGGGCTCGCGGGGATCAACGCCGTCTGGGAGTACGTGCAGGAAGAGTTCTTTCACATCAAGAACGAGCGGTCGATACTCCATGGGCACCTGGCCTGGAGGATCCCCGTCTACTGGGCGGTGCCGCTGCGGCTCTTTCTGGGGTACAAGTGGCTGCGCGAGGGTATCTACAAGGTGAATACCGGCTGGCTCGATCCGGGGCCGGATGGGGTCCTGAATCCTTCGCCGAACAACATCTTCCTTCCCGGACTCACCGACGAGGTGAGCGCCGCGACGAGCGCAACGCCCGGCGGCATGGGTCGAACCGGGTACTGGCAGCAGTCGATTCTCGAGGAAGCGCTCGGGATCTATGAGTGGTTCGCGCAGACCATCCTCAGCCTCCACCCGATCATCGCGTACGCGTCGCAGGCGGGAGCGGTGATCGCGCAGGTCCTTATGGGCATCTGTCTGATTACCGGGACCTTCACCTTTCTTGCGGCCGGCGTATCGCTCATCATGTGCGTCTTCTTCATCGTGGCCGGTTGGGGCAATGTTGAGCTGTGGTGGTACATGTCCGCCGCGATCGTGATGCTTGGTGGCGCCGGACGCGGGTTCGGGTTCGACCACTATGTGATGCCGGCAGCCAAGCGCTGGTGGCAGAAGCGCACCCTGGCGAAGAAGACCTTCCTCTACGTCGGAGAGCCTCGACCGTAATCGTGGGCACAGTGCCGTTTCCCAGCCCCGCCTCCGCGCGGGGCTCCGACCAGGAGAGCCATCCCATCTGGAGCGGCATTCCCGAGCTGGAGGCCGATCTCGCCCGGGTGCGGGAGACGGTCCTCGCGGAGGCGGCCTCCGCAGGCGGCGCAATGGGCGACGCGCTCGGCAGATACGTGACACGGCCGGGCAAGATGTTGCGCCCGGGGTTCGTGCTCATTGGGGCGTGGGCCGGTCAGCAGAAGGCCGGCTCGTCGGCCTCGGAGCGCACCGTTCAGATCGCGGCCGCGATCGAGACCCTGCATCTTGCCACGCTCGTCCACGACGACGTGATTGACGATGCGGACAGACGTCGCGGAGAGCCTTCGCTCCACGCGCTTCACGGTCGCAAGCAGGCCGTTCTGATGGGCGACTACCTGCTGTCCCGGTGCTTCTCCATGATCGGGGAGGGCACGTCGCGCGAGAACGCGCTGCGCATTGCGACGGCCACCGGCCACCTCGTCCGGAGCGAGATCAACCAGATGTACCATCCCGGCGACGAACGGCTCAGCCGACGCGCGTACCTGCGGCGCATCGCGGGGAAGACCGCAATGCTGTTTGGACTGAGCCTCGTCACCGGTGCCACGGAGAACAAGGCCCGGTCGCGTGAGGTCGTGCTGCTCGGCCGGATCGGCTACGACGTTGGGATGTCGTTCCAGATCATCGACGACATCCTCGACTTCACGGCGCACTCGGATGCCCTGGGCAAGCCTGTCGCCTCCGATCTGCGCAGCGGTATCTATACCCTGCCGGTGATCGAGGCCATCGCGCAGGACCCTCAGATCCGCGCCCTGGTGGTTCCGCCGCCTGTGGGTGCCCCCGCTCTCGAAGCTGCGGTCGCCGCGGTTGGCCGGGCGGAGGGGATCGCGCGGGCACGAGCGCGTGCCGGTGCCTACACGGCGCGTGCACACCGTGAGATCGCGAAGCTCTCAGACGGTCGGCAGCGGGAAGCGCTCACTCTCGTGACCGATCGTCTGCTCGGGCGCGAGTACTGAGCAGGACGCTCGCGGCCTCTCAGCCCTCGTACCCGGTACCCACGAGAAACACCTCAAAGCTCTCGTCACGGCTCGCCTTCGGCTTGAGGAGTCGACCGGTGGCGAACCGGCGTCGGACTTCCTGGAGCAGCAGCTGCTCCTCCCCCCCCTGGAAGAGCTTCGCTACGAGATTACCCTCTCTCGCAAGCACGCGTTCGCAGAGCCACAGCACCTGTTCCACGATCGCTGCCGACCGCGTCGTGTCGAGGCTGCGGTTTCCGCTCGTGCGGGGTGCCGCATCGCTGATGATCGCATCGTACGGTCCAAGGCCGACGATCCGCTCGATCACTTCCGGATCATGGATGTCGCCGCATATCGTCTCCACGTTCTTCACGCCGTCGAGCCCGGGCAGGTCCGCGAGATCGACTGCGACGATGCATCCCCGGTTTCCGACGATCTTCGAGGCCAGCTGCGACCAGCTTCCGGGAGCGGCGCCCACGTCCAGGACCCTCATCGCCGGCTGAATCAACGCGAAGCGATGCTGCAGTTCCTCGAGCTTGTAGACGGATCGGGCCGCGTACCCTTCGCGACGCGCCTGCTTCGCGTACCGATCCGGTTGATCGCGCCGCGCCATCACAGCTCGAGGAGGTGCGCGAACACCCGGTCCCCGGCGCCGGGCAGGTTCTCGTGGCCGAAGTCGGGGTACAGGACCATGCCCTTGGGCGATGTGATCGCGTTGTACGCGGCAAACTGCGTGGACGGGGGGCAGACCTGGTCCATCAGGCCGGTGAGCATGAGGGTGTTCGCTCTGATGCGCGAGCTCAGGTTGTGGACGTCGATGTAGCCGAGCCGCGCGAAGGCGGTGTCCCGTCGTTCGTGCGTTGGATCGTAACGCCGGAAATAGTCCTGGAGCTCCTGGTAGGCCCCCTTCGCGAGGTCCATCTCCCACACGCGGCGATAGTCGCTGAGGAAGGGGTAGATCGATGCCGCGCGCCTGATACGTGGCTCGAGCGAGGCGCAGGCGAGGGTGAGTCCGCCGCCCTGCGACGCGCCGGTCGCGCCGACGCGATCCGGGTCTACCTCATCAAGGTCCATGACGATCCGCGCGAGCCGAACCGCATCGAGGAAGATCTGGCGAAACAGGAGCCTGTCTTCGTGATCGTCGAGCCCGCGGATGATGTGTCCATGGTGCGTGTTGCCGCGCACGCCTCCCCGGTCCTCGCTCGCGCCTCCCTGACCGCGGCAGTCGAGCGCTGCCGACACGAAGCCGGCACCGGCCCACCCGAGATAGCCGGCCCAGTCGCCCGAGCTTCCCGTATATCCGTGGAAGTGGACGACCGCCGGACCCGGTTTCTTTGCTTCGCGCGGCTTCACGAGTTTGGCATGGACTCGGGCGCCGCCGACCCCGGTGAAGAAGAGGCTGAAGCACTCAGCATGCGGGGCGGAGAAACCGGCCGGTTCGATTGTGATGCCCGGCGGCGTTGCGTCGAGGTCCGCGAGACCCCGGCTCCAGTACTCGTCGAAATCAGGCGGACACGGATTGGTTCCCGAATAGGTACGCAGCTCATCGAGCGGCATGTCTACGAGCATCTGGTCATCTCCATCATCAGCGCTGTGGAGCATCATAGACGCATTCCTGCCGCTATGAGAAGCAGGACCGGCAGCTTGACCGAACGCAGGCCTCGCCATAGCTTGAACTGGTGGAAAAGCTCCCATTCTTCCAGCGGCCCTTTCGCTTTCAGTACTACAACGCGGCCTTCATCCTGATCGCGGTGAACGTCGGGGTGCACCTCTTCGTCTCGGTCGCCCCTCGCCTGCTGCAGCGCATGGCGCTCATTCCCGCGCTGGTCATCTATGAGAACTGGATCTGGACGCCCTTCACCTACATGTTCGTCCACGGCGGCATGTGGCACCTGCTGTTCAACATGCTCGGACTCTTCTTCTTCGGCGTGCAGCTCGAGCGAAGAATCGGGTCACACGAGTTCCTGCTCTTCTACCTACTGAGCGGCACCCTCGCGGGGCTGCTCTCATTCCTCGTCTACGTGGTCACCGGGACCTACAACATCGCGTTGATTGGAGCCTCAGGCGCCGTCTTTGCCGTGCTCCTCGCATTCGCGACCTATTATCCTACCGCAACGATCCTGCTGTTCGGCATCATCCCTATCCGGGCGCCGGTGCTGGTGATCGGGTACGCAGGGCTCGAGGTCTTCAACATGTTCACCCGTACCCGCGGCAATGTCGCGCATATGACGCACCTCCTTGGTTTCGCCGTCGCCTTTGCCTATCTCCTGGTCAGGTTGCGCATCAACCCGATTACCGTTTTCCGGGACAGCAGCCGATACTAGAAGGCGTGCCGACCCGTTACGGACTCCCTGCCCTCGTGATCGCCGGGCTCCTCATTACCGCAGTGTCTCCGGAGTGCCGCGCCCAGGCATGGTCGTCGTCGCGCGACGACCCGATTCTCGTCATTGAGGTGTGGACCGAGCTCGACCCGCTCGTCGCCGACGGCGGCGAGCGCCCGGTGCCCCGTGAGGTCGCAGTTGAGCGAATGCTCGAGGAGGCCGCGTTCATCCTCTCCGGGATGGTCTACGGTTTCCGGTTCACCTATGCGCCTGCGGATCCGTCACGGCGGGTTGCCGGCCTGTTCGAGCTCGAGCCGCATGCGACGATCGTGCGCGGAGATCCCCGGCTGGACGTTCTCCAGACCTGGGTGGCCGGCGATCGGCTCTACGCCCGCATCTCGTACGCCGTGGACGATCAGCAGAAGGGATGGTACCGCGGCTGGAAGAGCGCCACGAATCCGTCGGCCTCCGGAGTCGGGACCGCCGGCTTCATTGGCGGACCGGCGGTCAAGATCGACGCGGTGCGGGACGCGATCCGCGCGGCGATCCGCAGCCACGCGAGAACGCTCGAGTTCAACCGGCCGCGGCGGATCGACGGTGCGGTACTGATCGCCGAAGCCCCGGTCTCCGGGGTTCGCAGCGGGAACTACGAGACGCGCCTCTCCGTGCTGCTGCAGATCGACGAGATCCACCGGTACGGGCACTACTGACGAAGATCCCTCAGGAGGGCCCTCTTCACGAGAGCATGAGCGTGAGGACCAGCGAGACGGCGCCCCCGATCACGACTCCCGCGACGATTTCCGGCAGTGAATGGCCGACCATCTCGGACACCGGCTGCTCGCCGGCCGGCTCGAGGATCTTCCGGTTGATGATCTTCGCATGGTGTTGCACGTGCCCTCGCAGGCGATACGCGTCGTAGATCACGATCAGGCTGAAGACGGCCGCAACCGCAAAGAGGTCTGAGCCGAATCCGTTGCGCAGTCCGATCGCGACCGAGAGCGCCGCGACGAAGGCGGCGTGCGCGCTCGGCATGCCTCCGGCCGAAACGAAGTACGACGGCGAAAGGCGTCGGTCCCGAATCGAATAGAGGATCGTCTTGAGGAGCTGACAGAAGAGCTGAACGCCGATCGCGGTCGCGAAGACCCGTGGGAACCAATCCATACGCGCAGTCTACAGCGGATTGAGGCGTTTGTTCAGACAGCAACTATTCGATACCTTTGCGCTATGCCATTGAACCAGAACGACCCCAACGGTCGTGAGCCGGGCGGGGACCCGAATTCGCGGCCCCCATTCAACTGGCGGCTGCTCATCCCGCTGGTGCTCATCTTCTTCCTCCTGCCGATGCTGATTAACGTCTTCCAGACGGGGGTCGGCGGTCAGGAGATCAGCTATACCCGTTTCCGGCAGCTCGTGGAGCAGGGACAGATCCGCTCGGTCACGATCCAGGGCGACCGGATAACCGGTACGACCGTTGGCGAGCAGGTGCCGACCGGCATAGGCGGCAGGGCCGGATTCACGACCTACGTCCCGCGCTTCGGCGATCCCGAGCTCCTGCCGCTTCTACGGGAGCACAACGTCGAGATCAACACCCGACCCGCCGATCAGCCGGGGTTCTTTGCAATCCTGAT
>SKZO01000105.1 GCA_007127335.1 Spirochaetales bacterium
AACCTGCTCGCGAGCTTCATTCAGCGCAAGCTCAGTATCAGGAAGGGGGGGATATGACGCTCAGAGCCCGCTACGCGCGCGATGCAGCCGTTCAGGTCGTGATCGTGCTGATGACGTTGATCGTCGTCGTGCCGCTGTTCATCATCATTGCGTACGTGGTGGTCAACGGTTTCACGGCGCTGAACCTCGACTTCTTCACGCAGGAGCTCGGGAGTCCTGCCCGGGCGATGCAGGGTCGGCCGGCCGGGCTGCGGCACTCGATCATCGGGACGATCGTGATAGACCTGGTCGCGCTGGGGATGGCGCTGCCGTTCGGGATCGCGACCGGCATCATGATGTCGGAATACCCCGAGCATCCCTTCGCGCCGGTGTCACGGCTGATGGTCAGCACGCTGAACGGGATGCCCGCGGTGCTGATGGGTCTGCTCGCATACGCGCTGGTGGTCAAGAACACGGGCGGGTTCTCCGCGATCGCGGGTTCGGTCGCGCTCGCCTTCGTGATGATTCCCATCATCTCGCGGACCACAGAGAGCGTCCTGCGGGTGACGCCGTGGAGTCTTCGCGAGGCAGGCCTGAGCCTGGGTCTTCCACGCTGGCGAGTGACGGTGTCGCTCGTGCTGCCGGCCGCGCGCGCGGGCGTCGTGACGGGGGTGCTGATCGCGTTCGCTCGCGCCGCCGGCGAAGCAGCCCCGCTGCTTCTGACGTCGTTCGGGAACAACTACTTCAGCATGGATCTGACCCAACCAATGGACAGTCTGCCGCAGCGTCTCTACAGCCTCGCGATCAGTCCCTACCGGCAGTGGCATACCATGGGGTGGGGCGGTGCGATCATTCTGCTGCTGTTTGTCATGTTCACGTTCTACGCCGGGCGGGTTGCCGTCAAGAAGATGGAAGACCGAGCGCTCGGAGTGCACGAGATGCGGCGGGTCGCACGCGGCAAGTCGAAGGGAGAATGAGACAATGAGCGATTCGAAGGCGAACGGCACGGTGCGGATGGAGACGAAGGAGCTTTCGGTCCGCTACGGCGCGGCGACATTCGGCATTCAGAACGTCAGCATGCCGGTCTACACCAACAAGGTCACGGCGCTGATCGGGCCGTCCGGGTGCGGCAAATCGACCTTTCTTCGCGCGTTGAACCGCATGCACGAACTGAGCAGCGACATAGAGATCACCGGACAGGCGCTGCTCGACGGCGAGAACATCTACGCACCGGGCGTGGACGCCGTCGTGGTCCGGCGCAAGATCGGCATGGTCTTCCAGAAGCCGACGCCCTTTCCCACAAAGTCGATCTACGACAACGTGGCGGCGGGGCTGCGTCTGGTGGGGATCCGCAAGCGACAGGTGCTCGATGAGGCGGTAGAGAAGGCGCTTACCGACGCCGCGCTCTGGGACGAGGTCAAGGATCGACTGAAGAGTCCCGGCGGAAGCCTCTCCGGCGGTCAACAGCAACGCCTCTGCATCGCGCGCGCCCTCGCAGTGGAACCGGAAGTCCTGCTGATGGACGAGCCGACGAGCTCGCTCGACCCGAACTCGACCGCACGCGTAGAGTCGCTGATCAGAGACCTGAAAGACCAGGTCACCATCATCATCGTCACGCACAACATGCAGCAGGCGCAGCGCGTCAGCGACTACACGGCCTTCTTCTTCGTGGGCGAGCTCGTCGAACTCGCGCCGACGAGAGAGATCTTCGGCTCACCGAGCGAAGAACGGACCCAGGAGTACCTGGCCGGCGCCTTCAGCTGACCGCTGGCGAGCAGGGGACCGCCGGGTATCCGCAGCATGCGAGCGACATTCAGCACTCGCGAGATAGAGGCTTCTCTGCGCGACTTCAGCGGGCAATTTGCTGAGATCAACGATACGCTTGCGATGCGGCGCGAAGCTTTCACCGCAGGCATGGTAGATCAGATCATCGAGGGATATGAGTTTCTCAACTCGTTGCTGGCGAAGGGAATGGATTTGTTCACGCCCGCCGGTCTGAACGCGCTGCTCGAGATGAACCACCTCGTCCTCTGTGGCTCGGACAAGACCACGAGAACGCAGTACTATGAGCATCTGAACGAGACGCGCAAGAGTTTCCTGAAGAAGATCAAGCCCATCAAGGCGTGGGTGCTCGCGCGCAAGGAATCCGAGGATCCGTTCCGCCTGGCGACCGGATTCTACACCCAGGTCCTGAGCCACCCGCAGCTCTTCCTCGAGGGCAACCACCGGACCGGGAACATCCTGTTGAACTACCTGCTCGTCAGCCGCGGCACTCCGCCCTACGTCGTGTCCGTCGACACCGCGCGGGCCTATCTCGACCTTTCCGGCGAGATCAAGTTTACCGCCAAGGACAAGTCTCTCAATTCGATCCGCATGGCGGGGCACCGGAAGCGGTTCGCGCGGTTCCTGCAGGAGAGCGTCGACCCCGTCTACCTTGGAGGGTGAGTGATGGTATCCATGCTGACCGTTGTGCGGATCGTCGGCTCGCTGACGCTGATCACCGCAGGGCTCGATCTCGTGTCCGAGCCGATCACGCGCCGGTTGATGCCGTGGTTCCGACGGCTGGTTTCCGGGCGTTCGGAGGCCGTGGCGGCCGATGTCACCTCGGCGGTGCTGGTCGCCGCACCGGTCGGCTCGCCTGCGCCCGGTCTGATGTGGCTCGTGTCCGCCGCGGACACAACCGGAGCCAGCCCGGCGCGCGTACTCACCTTCGTTCTGGGAATGAGCGTTGGGGCAACGGCGCTCCTCTGGCCGTTCGTCGCGGTCGTGATGGTTCCGTCGCTCCTGGTGCCGGCGCTCGTCCTCCTTGCAGTCGGCCTCCCGCTGCGGCTCAGCGCGGCGTCCGCCGAGCGCTTCTCGCACAGGGTCCTCATAGGAGTCGGTATCGTCCTGATCGGGCTCGAGCTCGGCTCCGGACACGGATTCGGTCTTGACCCACCGGCCGACGCGGTAGACCGTCTCGCGGGAGACGGCGCGATGATCGTGATCGGCTTCCTTTGCGGCACGCTGCTTGCGACCGCGTCACGGTCGTCCCTGGCGGTCACGGTCCTCGCGATGGCCCTCGGTCACGGCGGGTGGATCGGGGTGGTGACCGCCGCTTCGGTCGGGTTGGGAGCGGGCGTCGGCGCGAGCACCGTCGGGCCGATTGCTGCCCGGGCGCTCGGTCCGGATGCCCGTCGCCTCGCCTCGTTGCCGGTCATCGTCGCCGGTGTGTCGGGCGCGATCGGTCTTGCTCTCTCTATCGCATCCGCCCGCGTCGCAACGGATCTCCTCCCGGTTCCGTTGATCGTCGCGCTCATTATGACCGCGTCCACGGTTATCGCAGCCTGTCTGCTCCTGCCGTTGCGGCGCGCGGCCGGCGTCGTCGCGAAGCGACGCAGGGGCGACCCCGCGGCGGGTCGCGAAACAGCGCATGATCCGCTGCCCGGCCTGCTCCCGCTGAATCTTCCCGAGTCGCTCGAGTCGAATCTCGCGCTCCTGCAATCGGCGCTTGCCAGGATGGCGGAGATCGACTCGCAGATGGTGATGCTGGTGATGAACGCCTCTCAGGACAGCGAAGTCATCGATGAGTCGCGCGACGAGGTCTCCCGTCTCAGGGACCAGGTGGTTGCGCTCGGCATGCGGGTCACCGCCGCGTTGACCAGAAGCGTGCAGGAACCCACGACGCGCGAGCAGGCCGAGCAGATCCGGCATCAGCAGCGGGTTTCCGACGAGCTGACGAGGATCAGCGAAGCCTGCGCGAAGGTCCTCCGTATTCTGCGACGAGTCCACCGCAAGGAGTACCGAATCCATGAGGAGGGGACCGACGAGCTGTTCGGGTTCATCGCGCAGGTGCTCGACTTCCTGCGGTACAACAACGACTATCTCGACGGTCGGATCGAGTCCGGGAATCTCGAGCTCGCCGAACAGATGGAGAACACGATCGACAAGATGCGCGACAAGCTGAAGAAACGCGCCCGGAAGGCGCTGGAGAAGGATCAGGAAGCGAGCATCCGCGGCGAGCTCTCCTTTATCGAGATCGTCGGGCATCTCGAGCACATCGGAGACAGTTGCCTCGCGATCGCAGAGACCGTTCCCATGCTCGATCGACAGCGCGACCGGTAGCGGCACCCCCGTGCACAAACCGGCGGGCATTGGTAGAATGGCGGCTGAGGTATCTATGGAGTACAGACAACTCGGCACGTCCGATCTCATGGTTTCGCGCATCTGCTTCGGCTGCTGGCAGCTCTCTCCCAGATTCTGGGGCGAGGTGGACCTCGAGCCCTGGCACGAGGCGCTGAATGCCGCGCTCGACTGCGGGGTGAATTTCGTGGACACCGCCGACGCCTATGGCGACGGGTACGCCGAGAGCTCACTCGGCGAGTACCTCGCGGCACAGAATCTGCGGAAACGGTTCATCATCGCGACCAAGTTCTACTGGAACTTCGAGGGCGAGCAACGTCATCCGGACACGAGGTACGAGTACATTCTCCGCGAGTGCGAGGCCTCGCTCGCGCGGCTGAAGACGGACTACATAGATCTCTACCAGATCCACGCCTTTGACCCGTTGACGGTACCCGAAGAGGTGGGAGCCGCTTTCGGGCGTCTGAAGAAGGAAGGGAAGGTGCGCTGGTTCGGGGTGAGCAACCTGAACGCGGAGCAGATGCGGATGTACGGCAGGCACTTCGAGGTGACCTCGCTGCAGCCGCCCTACAGCCTGCTTGCACGATCCATCGAGAGCACTGAGCTTCCCTACTGCCAGGCACAGCGGACAGGCGTGATCCCGTACTCGCCGCTCTATCGGGGACTGCTCACGGGCAAGTATGCCCGCGACCATGTCTTCACCGACAGCCGCTCGAGCGCGCGCTACTTCACCGGCGCGCCGTTCCAGGCGATCATGGACGGGCTTGACGAGCTGCGCCCGATCGCCTCCGACCTTGGGCTCGATCTCGCGCAGCTCGCGATTCGCTGGGTCGCCACGCATCCGGCGGTGACCGCTCCTATCGTGGGGATCAAGACGCCGGATCACATCACCGGGATCGTCAAGGCGGTCGAAGCGCCGTTGCCCGTCGATCTCTGGCACCGGGTAGCGGGGATCGTCGCCGCGGCGCGCAGCGCGGCCGATCAGGCAGCCGATCGCGCGGCGCGGGAATCCGCGGGCGCCTGATCTTCGATGATCGTCTATCTCAACGGCTCGTTCGTGGAGAAGGCCGCGGCTCGCATCTCGCCGGCCGACCGCGGTTTTCTCTTTGCCGACGGGGTGTACGAGGTGATGCGCTGGTACGACGGCCGGCTCTGGGAGACTGAGGCACACCTCGCCCGGCTGCGCGACGGGCTTCTGAAGACGCGGATCGTCTACGCCGCGGCGGACGAGCTGCCGCGGATAGGCAGGGAGCTTCTCGAGCGCAACCGTGCCGCTGCCGACCGGATGCGGCTCTACGTCCAGATCACCCGGGGCGCAGCGCTTCGGACCCACGCCTTCCCGGACCGCTCAACACCGCCGACCGTATACGCGGACGTGGCGCCCATGGATACCAGCAGCGACGAGCTCGAGCGCGGCATCGCGGTGATCACCACCGCCGACCAGCGATGGGCGCGCTGCGACATCAAATCGACCGCGCTCCTCGCGAACGTTCTCGCGAGCCAGCTCGCCGTGGAAGCCGGAGCCCGTGAGGCAATCATGCTCAAGGACGGTATGGTCACGGAGGCTAGCCACAGCAGCGTCTTCGCGGTCGCGAACGGGGTGGTTCGCACCGCACCGCTGTCGAACCTGATTCTCGCCGGCGTTACCCGGGGCGTCGTGCTCGATCTCTGCGACGAGCACGGCACGCCGGCGCGCGAGTTTCCGTTGACCGAAGCCGAGCTCCGCAACGCCGACGAGATATTTCTCGCCGGTACCTCCTGCGAGGTGATGCCCGTCGTCCGGCTCGACGGCAGACCCGTTGCCGACGCGCGGCCCGGCATCGTCACCCGCCGGCTGCAAGAGGCGTTCGCGAAGCGGACCCGTGCGGTCCGCACATCAACCTGAGGAGATTCCATGTCAGCACGACGAGATGTTTTCGCCGAGATTGCGGCGAGCCGAACCGACGCGAGCTCCGCGGAGCTCATCATCCCCGAGCC
>SKZO01000131.1 GCA_007127335.1 Spirochaetales bacterium
ACCGGGTCGACCGCGAGTTCCGCCTGATTCCGGCGGAGCCAGTGCACGACTCGCTCAGCCGGATCGGGCTTCGTCGGCTCACTCAGAACATTCGCGTCGACGAGGTACTTCACAGCGTGTCTGTGGACTCCGATTCGATCGGCACGAAGTATCCTTTCTCCGGGCATTCGAGCAACCAGTCGGTCAAGCCTTCGTTCGGTGGTGGTTCAGCGAGCGTCAGGCGGTACTCTCCGCGGTCGATCCGCTCGATGTCAATCTTCTGCCCCGGCCTGATATCGTCGCGCCGACGTATCTCCGCGGGGAGTACGATCTGCCCCTTACTCGAGACGACGGTCCTCATGGAGGTAAGATAGTGTCTTACGTATGTCGCGTCAATCAGCCGCTCTTGCCTGCGCTGACGCCTTCGCACCCAGCCGCGCCGCCACCGTCTCGTAGACGGCCTGCACCGCCCGCGTGGCGTCGAGCGTGGCGGTGTCCACGACGAGCTCCGGATCCAGCGGCTCTTCGTAGGCGTCGTCCACGCCGGTGAAGCCGCGGATCTCGCCGGCGTGGGCGCGCCGGTAGAGACCCTTGGGATCGCGCTCCTCGCAGACGGACAGGGCGCACTTCACGTAGACCTCTATGAACCGGTCCGGCGGTACGAGGCTCCGGGCGAGCTCGCGGTCGCTGCGGTAGGGTGAGATGAAGGCGCAGATTGCCACGTGACCGAGCTCGTGCAGGAGCGCTGCAACCTCAGCGACGCGGCGGATATTCTCCGTGCGGTCTTCGTGCGAGAAGCCGAGGTCACCGCAGAGCCCGTGGCGCACGTTGTCGCCGTCAAGCCGCGCAACGTTCACCCCGTCGGCGAAGAGGCGCTGCTCGAGCCCCGTTGCGATCGTCGACTTGCCGGAGGCCGAAAGGCCGGTCAGCCAGACCACGAGCGCGGGGTGCTGATTGCGTTCTTCGCGCTGAGCCCGGGTGACCGCGCCAAGCTCCCAGTGCACGTTCGGGCTGACTCTTGACATGAACCTTCCTCTACGCCGGTGGGCCTCAGTACCGGTACCCCTCGGGCTTGTACGGGCCGTCAGGCTCCACGCCAATGTAGTCGGCCTGGTCGTCGGTCAGCCTGGTGAGCTTCGCGCCGATCTTCGCGAGGTGCAGCCGCGCGACCTCTTCGTCGAGGTGCTTGGGCAGGACGTAGACCTCGTTCTCGTACTCGTCGCGGTGCTCCCAGAGGTCGATCTGCGCGAGGACCTGATTGGTGAAGCTGTTGCTCATCACGAAGCTCGGATGGCCCGTGGCGTTGCCGAGGTTTACGAGTCGGCCCTCAGAGAGGAGGAAGATCTCGTGACCGTCGGGGAAGATGTACTTGTCAACCTGCGGTTTGATGTTGACCCGCGTGATCCCCGGATAGTCGTTGAGGTTGTCCACCTGGATCTCGTTGTCAAAGTGGCCTATGTTGGCGACGATCGCCTGGTCCTTCATCTTCTCCATGTGCTCGATGCGGATGATGTCGCGGTTGCCGGTGCAGGTAACGTAGATGTCCGCCGCTCCGAGCGAGTCCTCCACGGTCGTCACCTCGTAGCCTTCCATCGCGGCCTGCAGCGCGCAGATGGGGTCGATCTCGCTGACCATCACCCGGGCGCCCATGCCGCGAAGGCTCTGCGCGCTGCCCTTGCCCACATCGCCGAACCCGCAGACCATCGCGACCTTGCCGGCGGTCATCACGTCGGTCCCCCGCTTGATCCCGTCTATCAGGCTCTCGCGGCAGCCGTAGAGGTTATCGAACTTGCTCTTGGTCACCGAGTCGTTGACGTTGAGCGCCGGAACGAGAAGGGCGCCTTCCTTCGCCATCTTGTGGAGCCGGTGCACGCCGGTGGTGGTCTCTTCGCTCACCCCGCGCCACTCGGCCGCCACGCGGTGCCAGTGCTCCGCGTCCTCTGAGTAGACCTTCTTCAGGAGCTCCTTGATCACCTGCTCCTCGTGGCTGCCGCCGCTCGAGTGCACCCAGTCGGATCCGTTCTCCAGCTCGTACCCCTTGTGGATCAGGAGCGTCGCGTCTCCCCCGTCGTCAACGATGAGCTGCGGCCCGAGCCCGTCGCCAAAGTCCTGGGCGCGGTAGGTGAAATCCCAGTACGTCTCGAGCGACTCGCCCTTGTAGGCGAAGACGGGGATGCCGCGCGGGTCGTCCGGCGTGCCGCCTTTGGGCGGCGGGCCGACGGCGACCGCCGCGGCCGCATGATCCTGCGTGGAAAAGATGTTACAGCTCGCCCACCGGACGTTCGCGCCGAGCTCCACGAGCGTCTCGATCAGCACGGCGGTCTGGATCGTCATGTGCAGGCTGCCGGTGATCCGCACGCCGGCAAGCGGCTTCTGCGCGCCGTACTTCTCGCGCGTCGCCATGAGACCCGGCATCTCTTTCTCCGCGATGTCGATCTCCTTGCGTCCCCATTCGGCGAGGCTGATATCCGCCACCCGGTACTCGAGCTTTCCGGCTGTTCCTACACTGCTCATCTCGTCACTCCTTCACGGTGCCGCGTCAGGCGGCGCCGCACCTAACATACCGACGCGCCGTCCAAGCGCCAAGTGAACGACACTGCGATGGGCAGTAATGAAGCGCCGTCACGGTTTCTCCCGTATGGAGAAGACGGGGGAAGTATGGATCAGCTGCAGGATTGTATTGATCATCTCGTCTCGTCGGGTATCCGGTCCTACATCGGGCTCCTGTGCTGCGGCGAGCGCGTCAGGTCGCGGCGGGTGCTCTCGGACACGATGCAGATCTCGTCGATCGCCGCAGGAGGGCCTTCCGCGCTTCTTGGCGTATCCGCGGGCGCTGCGGGAGCGACGAACCGCGAGGAGGGCGGCCGGGCGGCGCCCGGCAACGAGGCGATCTCCTTCGTGCGGTGCGTCGCGTTCTTCACGCTGCGGAGTCTGCTCGCGTCGCTCCTGGTGCTGCGCGCGACCGCCTACTGGACGCGCGTGCCGGCGCTCGGCGAGCTGCAGCAGGCGTGCGCGCGGTTCAACCGGTGTCTCGAGGAGCCGGACGGCGCCGTTCAGACCGGGCGACCGGACGCGGGCCGGACGGCGCCGGCAGAGAAACCGCCCCGCTCAACGCTCGTAGCGGAGCTTGAGGTTCTTGACCGCGGCGACCTCGTCAAGACGGCGAACGGGCGTTGAGACCGGAGCGTCGTGCAGGAGATCGGGACGGTCCTTCGCCTCGGTCACGATCCGCTCGAGCACCTCCGCGAAGATTTCGAGCGTCTCACGGTTCTCGCTCTCGGTAGGTTCGACCATCAGCGCGTCGCGAACGATGAGTGGAAAGTAGACGGTGGGCGCGTGGAACCCGTAGTCGAGCAGGCGCTTCGCGATGTCCATCGTGGTGACGCCCTCGTAGCGGTTGCCCGGCGAGACGAACTCGTGCATGCATATCCGGTCATACTTCGCCGGGAAGGTCTTCTCGGTAAGCTTGCGCAGGTAGTTCGCGTTGATCACGGCGTTCTCACTGATTGCACGCAAGCCGTCCGGGCCGTGCATCCTGATATAGACGTAGGCGCGCAACAGCATGCCAAAGTTCCCATGGAAGGCCTTCAGCCGCCCGATCGACTGCTCCGGCTGCCTGAACCCGTAGCGTTCACCCGTCAGGTCGACGACCGGTCCCGGAAGAAAGGGTGCGAGCGTCTCGTTCGCCGCAACAGGCCCGGCGCCGGGGCCTCCGCCGCCGTGGGGCGTACTGAAGGTCTTGTGCAAGTTGAAATGCATCACGTCTATGCCAAGGTCGCCGGGCCTGACGACCCCGAGGATCGCGTTCAGGTTCGCCCCGTCTCCGTAGACGAGCCCGCCGCATTCATGGACCGCCCGCGTTACCTCCTCAATCCGGGTCTCGAAGAGTCCCACGGTGTTGGGATTGGTGATCATCAGGCCGGCGACCGTCTCGTCGCACGCGGCGCGCAGCGCATCGAGGTCGACGTTCCCCTCCGCGTCGCTCGGTATCTCCACCGTCTCGTAGCCGGCCATCGTGACGGTAGCCGGGTTCGTTCCGTGCGCGCTGTCGGGTACGAGGATCTTCGTTCGTTTCTCATCGCGGCGCGACTCATGCCAGGCGCGGATCATCAGGATCCCGGTGAGCTCACCCTGCGCACCGGCGGCGGGCTGAAGGCTGACGGCGGAGAACCCGGAGATCTCGGCGAGCATCCGCTGGAGCCGGTACATGATCGCAAGCGACCCCTGCGCATCCTCCTCCCGGACGAGCGGATGGCCGTTGGCGAATGCGGGATGCGAGGCGGCGACTTCGTTCACCTTCGGGTTGTACTTCATCGTACACGACCCGAGGGGATAGAAGGTCGTATCGATCGCCATGTTCGCGTGTGAGAGACGGGTGAAGTGGCGCACCACGTCCTGCTCGCTCACCTCCGGCAGCCGCAGCGGGTCGTCGTCCGCGCGCAAGAGCTCGCTCGGGAGGTCGATCTGCGGCACATCGCAGTCCGGCAGCCGCACGGCACGCCGGCCGTCGCGGCTGATCTCATAGAGAAGCGGCGGGATGGGATCGCCGAACGAGTAGTTGGCGGCGAGCCGCTTCGGCACCGCGGCCTCCTTCTTCGTGTCGCTCATGCCTGCGTATCTCCTGTTACCGCAGTGACGGCGTCGACGAGCGCATCGATCTGCGCCCTGCTGTACTGCTCGGTCACCGCGACGAGCAGGTCGTGCGTCCGTTCGGGATAGTACCTGGAAAGGGCAAGGCCGGGGATCACGTCCCGCTGAGCGCAGCCGGCGATGAGATCATCAGCGGTGAGCGGCGTTGAGAGGACAAACTCCTTGAAGAAGGGAGTGTCTTCACCGCCGTTCACCGTGCACCCGGGAACCGCGGCGAGGCGGCTGGCCGCGTAGTGTGCCTTCTGATAGCAGAGGGTGGCCACCTCGCGCAGGCCCTGCGGCCCAAGCGAGGCGAGGTAGATCGCGGCGCGCAGTGCCATCAGTCCCTGGTTCGTGCAGATGTTGCTCGTCGCCTTTTCGCGCCGGATGTGCTGTTCGCGGGTGTTGAGCGTCAGCACGAACCCGCGTCGGCCTTCAGCGTCGGTCGTCTCACCGGCAAGGCGGCCGGGCATCTTGCGAACGAGTGATCGGCGCGTCGCAAACACCCCCAGGTAGGGCCCGCCGTAGCTCACGGGGATGCCGAGCGACTGGCCCTCGCCCGTTACGATATCCGCGCCCAGCGACCCTGGGCTTGCGAGGATCGCGGTCGCGATCGGATCAACATGGAGCACGAGGAGCGCACCACGCTCGTGGACGGCGTCGGCAAGCCCGGACAGATCGTGCAGGCGACCGAAGAAGTCGGGATTCTGCACGATGAGACAGGCCGTCCTCTCGTCCACCGCGTTGATCAACTCGTCCGCGGCAGACCCTCCCGCGCGAATCGCAACACCCTGGGGCCGCAGATAGGTTGCGGCGACCTCGTGGTACTCAGGGTGAAGGCCTTCGGCGAGTACCACAGAGTCCCGACCGCGCGTCGAGCGCACGGCCATGATCGCCGCTTCAGCGACGGCGGTCGCTCCGTCGTAGTGCGACGCGTTGACGACCTCCATGCCAAGCAGGTCCGCGACCATGCTCTGGTACTCGAAGATCGTCTGGACCGTGCCCTGACTCGCCTCCGCCTGGTAGGGGGTGTAGGCCGTGGCGAACTCGCCGCGACCCGAGAGAAACGACACGATCGACGGGATGTAGTGCTGGTAGGCACCCGCCCCCACGAAGCTCAGGAGGCGCGGCCCCCCGCCGTTCATCGCAGCGAGCTCGTCGATCTCGTGCAGAATCTCGAGCTCACTCATCGCCGGCGGCAGATCGAGCTCCGGGAAGCGCTTCGCCGCGGGGATATCCGCAAAGAGATCCTCTATGCGCTCGAGCCGGAGCGCCTCCAGCATGATCCGCCGATCGGCATCGGTGTTGCCAAGGTACGCCATGGTCAGTCGTCGAGGCCCCTGGTGAACTCCTCGTACTCGCTCGCGCTCATCAGCGAGTCGAGCTCGGACGCATCGCTCGGCTTGATGCGGAC
>SKZO01000357.1 GCA_007127335.1 Spirochaetales bacterium
GCGACCACGTCTCCACCCCGGAGCTTCCTCGCGAAGAGTACGCGGCGCGCCGCGGCGCGGTTCATCAGGTTTGCAAGCGCGTACTCTTCGATCGTCGTGCGCTCGTAGGCGCGCCGCTCGTCGTCGATTCCCATGCCCGCGGCTTCCCAGGCGCCGTTCGCGGCGAGCGCGTCCGCGGCTTCGATCTTCGAACGCAGCGTCGGCTCGTCGATCTCCACCGAATCGATCAGCAGACGTGCCTTCGAGTACCCGTCGCCGAACGCCTCCGGTGCGGCAAGGCCTTCGAGGAGCGCATGGTAGGCCCATTGGCCGTACTCGTCGTCACCAATGGTCTTCAGCACCGGGACGAGGGCTCCGGAGGTGTCCGCGTACCTGTGGAGCGCGTAGGCGGCGAGGAACTCGTCGCCGTCCGGTCCCGGCGTACCGGCGTGGTTCCACGAGCAGGCGCCTCCGTAGGCGGCCCCGTGCATGCTGACTCCCAGCGTGTTCCGGTGCCCGGCGTCGCCCCAGTCGGTATTGAGCAGACCCTCGGCCCCCGACTCGACGGCGACTCCCGCGAAGCCGTGGATATTGTTCATGCTCGTTCGAAGGCGCGTGCCGTGACTCTGCCACCCGTGCGTGCCGGGGCAGCAGACGAGGGGAAGCCCCGCTTCGACGAACTCCCCGTTGCGGAGGATCCGTTCGCCGTTCGGCGTATACTCCCAGTTCAGCAGCACGAGCTCCGGCGGAAGCTGTGGAATGATCTCCGGGTGCTTCAGGACGATGTCGCCCCAGAGGTTCATCCGCTTGCCGTGCTTCACCGAGAGCTCCCGCAGCTCGAGAATGAAGTCGAGATAGACGGTGCCCAGACCCGCCTCGTCGGCCTTCTTCTTCGACCGTCCCTGTCCGAGCTCCCACGGCTCGTCGCCGCACGCGTTGAAGTCATCCGCGGTGAAGAGCGGGAGGTACTCGTCGTACATGTCGGCGACGAGCGCGATCGAACGCGGGTCGACCGGATTGAGCGTCGTGCCGCCGGGCAGGTCGCGGAACCCCGGCAGCTCCCCGAGCTCTTCGTACCCGGGCAGCATGAGGATCTTCTCGAAGTGGCCCAGGCTGGTCAGCGACGGGACGAAGTCGACGTGGTGCCGGGCGCAGTGCTCCTGGATCGTCAGGATGTCTTCCGGGGTGAATGGTGAGAAGCCGACGCCTATTTCAGGGTGCCGCGAGAAGGTGAACACGTTCTCGACGTAGAGCTGGAGCTCGTTCATCTTCCACGCCGCAAGGCGCTCGACGAGCTCCATCACCGTTGCGACGGTGGGGACCTTGCCGCGGCTGCAGTCGAGGTAGTAGCCGCGCCGGGTGAGGTCCGGCTCGTCGGCGATGGTCATGCACGGCAGGCTTCGGCCCTTCGACGCGATGAGCTCGCGCAGCGTCTGCGTCCCGTAGTAGGCGCCGGCGGCTGTGGACGAAGAGATCTCGATCCGCTGCGGCGAGATCGTGACGAGGTACCCCTGAGGGTGGCGCACCGAACGCTTGCGGTTGTAGACAATCTCCGCGTCACCGGTAAGAGGTGTGGCCCGGGGACCGCATTCGAGCCGTGAGAGATCGCGGATGAGCTGCAGGACGGGGATGCGGTCGTCGTCACAGATGGTCGCGATTCGCGTGGGGGTGGGAAAGGTGAAGGCGCCGTCGGTCGTGGTGACGCGCCTTGGCGGTATCAAGAACATGGGAATCTCCTCTCCGCCTACGATAGGCCACCGGCAGGAGTTGCGCAAGCGAGTCCGTCAGATCACCAGCGCGTGCAGCGCCTTCACCGACTCCTCGATCTGGGTATTGTCCACGAGGAAGGCCACGTTGATCTCGCTCGCGCTCTGCGAGACCATCCGCGCCTTGATCCCGCGCGCGGTGAGGTTCCCGAATACCCGGCCGAGCACGTCCACCTGTCCCTTGAGCTCTTCGCCGATCACGCAGATGATCGCCTTGCCGTGCTCGACGGTCGCCTCGCCAAGCTCGGCGAGTGCCGCGATCGCTGACTCGAGCTCCGTTCCCGAGTAGTCGCGGTCGGTCACCATGGAGACGGTCGCTTCGGAGGTCGTGGCCATGTGCACGCCAATCGCGTGCAGCGAGAGAATGTCGAACGCCTTGGAGAGGATCTGCACCGCGGACATGAGTCGGGGCGAGGCGATCGTGATGAGGTTGACGTCCTCCTTGTAGACGATCGACTTCGCGTACCGGCTCGTCCGTACCGGTTCGGGGAGGATCAGCGTGCCCTCGTCCTCGGGGTAGAGGGTGTTGAGGACCCGGACCGGGATCCCTGCGTGGATCGCCGGCACGAGCGTGGAGGGGTGGAGAATCTCGGCGCCGTAGTAGGCGAGCTCACTCGCCTCGTCGAACGAGAGCCGCCGCAGGCTCTGCGCGCTCGGGTCGAGCGACGGATCGCAGGTCATCACGCCGTTGACGTCGGTCCAGATCTGGACTTCCTCGGCGCCGAGCGCAGCGCCGAGGATCGAGGCGGTGTAGTCGGACCCGGAGCGCCCGAGCGTCGTGATGTCGCCGCGAGCGTTCCGCCCAAGGAAGCCGGTGACGACGGGAAGCCCGTCCGACTGCGCGATGCCTGCCGCGATCTGATCGGAGATTCCGGGAAGCGGAGAGGCCGACCCGTGTCGAGCGTCGGTCAGGAGCCCGATCTCGTACGCGTTCACGGGCGTCGCCGGTACACCTTCCCCGCAGAGCGCGGCGGCGATGATGCGGGTGGACAACCGCTCGCCGAACGACATGATGTGGTCGAGCGTCCGCGGCGTGAGCTCGCGAATGAGGTTGACGCCCTGCAGGAAGGCGTGAAGCTGTTCCGTCAGCGGCTCAATGAGCGCGCGCTCGAGACCGAGCTCGTCGAGGAGCGAGCCGTGGTAGCCGATGATTGGTGCGAGATCGAGGGTTCCCCCCATCGCCCGGTCGGCCGCCGCGATGAGCTCGTTGGTCGTCTTGCCGTGGGCGGAGACGACGACGACCGGGTCGTTCTCGAGCTCCGCTCGGATGAGATCTATGCACCTGCGTATGCGCTGCGGCGTCGCGATGGAACTGCCGCCGAACTTCATGACAATCATCTGCGCTCCCGAGACGAGATGATACGAAACGAGCCGGATGGTGTCGACGGGCCCGCGGCGCACCGTCTCGCCGCGGCCGCCTGTCCGGCGCGCCGGCGCACCGTCTCGCCGCGGCCGTTGGACGGCCGCGCTGTCGTACATGCTCCCCGTGGCCGCCGGACGGTTCGACGTCGGGCTTGCACAAAACCGGCGGCTCATTCATCTTTGCCGGATGAAGATACGACTGCGCAGCAGCACGAATACCCTTGGTCGCCGGATGGCCGGGGCCCGCAGCCTGTGGCGGGCCACCGGCATGCGCGACGAACACTTTGGCAAGCCCATCATCGCCATCGCGAACTCGTTCACGCAGTTCGTCCCGGGACACGCACACCTGCACGACATAGGGCAGGAGGTTCGCCGGATCATCGAAGCCCGCGGCTGCTACGCCGCGGAGTTCAACACGATCGCCGTGGACGACGGGATCGCGATGGGCCACGACGGCATGCTCTATTCGCTGCCGAGCCGCGAGCTCATCGCCGACAGCGTCGAGTACATGTGCAATGCCCACTGCGCGGACGCGCTCGTCTGCATCAGTAACTGCGACAAGATCACGCCGGGAATGCTCATGGCGGCGCTTCGGCTCAATATCCCCACCGTCTTCGTCTCCGGGGGGCCCATGGAGGCGGGCAGGCTCGGAGAGGAGTCGCTCGACCTGATCGACGCGATGGTGATCGCCGCCGACGACACGGTTGACGATGATCGAGTTGCGGCGGTGGAGGCCGCCGCCTGTCCCACCTGCGGATCGTGCTCGGGCATGTTCACGGCGAACAGCATGAACTGCCTCACCGAGGCGATCGGGCTCTCGCTTCCGGGAAACGGGACGGTTGTCGCGACGCACGCGAACCGCAGGCGGCTCTTCGAGCGAGCCGCCCAGACGGTCGTCGAGCTCGCGCGTGCATACTACGAGGAGGGCGACGAGCGAGTCCTGCCGCGGGCGATCGCGAACCGCGCGGCGTTCGAGAACGCGATGGCGCTCGACATCGCGATGGGCGGGTCGACCAATACGGTGCTCCACCTGCTTGCCGCGGCGCAGGAGGCGGAGGTCGAGTTTACCGTCCAGGATATCGACGCGATTTCGCGCAAGGTCCCGTGCCTCTGCAAGGTCGCTCCTTCGAGCAGCCACCACGTGGAGGATGTGAACCGCGCAGGCGGCATCCTCTCCATCATGGCCGAGCTCGAGCGCGGCGGGCTCGTTGACGGGACCGTCCGGCGCGTCGACGGGCTCACGCTCTCTGAAGCGATCGCTCGCTACGATCTGCGGGGAACCTCGCCCGCGAGCGAGGCGCTCGAGCTCTGGAGCTCGGCGCCGGGCGGAAAGCCCAACCTCGTGCTCGGGTCGCAGGCGTCCACCTACCGGGAGCTCGACCGCGACCGGGAATCCGGTTGTATACGAGACATGGAGCACGCCTATTCGCCCGACGGGGGGCTCTGTATCCTCTTTGGCAATATCGCCGAGCGGGGCGCGGTCGTGAAGACTGCCGGGGTCGACGAGTCGCTCTACACCTTCTCAGGGCCGGCAAGGGTTTTCGAGAGCCAGGACGAGGCGTGCGAGCGGATCCTCGACGGGTCGGTCGTTGCGGGCGACGTCGTCGTTATTCGTTACGAGGGGCCGAAGGGCGGTCCCGGCATGCAGGAGATGCTCTATCCCACGAGCTACCTCAAGGCGCGCAAGCTCGGCAAGGCGTGCGCGCTCGTCACCGACGGACGCTTCTCCGGCGGCACCTCCGGCCTGTCGATCGGGCACGTCTCGCCGGAGGCCGCCGCCGGCGGCGCGATCGCGCTCATCGAGGAGGGCGACACCATCACGATCAATATCCCCAGGCGCCGGCTCGAGCTCGAGGTGAGCGAGGCCGAGCTCGCCGAGCGACGCAGGCGGCAGGAGGCGCGGGGCGAATCTGCGTACGCGCCGGGTCCCAGAACGCGAACCGTCAGCCGGGCGCTCGAGGCGTACGCGCTCCTTGCCACGAGCGCGGATACCGGCGCCGTGCGCCGGCTGCCGGGGTAGGGGAGTCCGCGGTGCAGAAGCGTTCAGCGAGATGGTTTGCGTGCAGCGGCCGCCCGCAGGTCGCCCGTTCGAGTGACGGATGGGTGAGGTTTCGCGTCGGTCTGAACGCAGAACCGGCGGACCGCGCGTCATGGGCGATCGACCGCGAGCGGGAGGCCGAGCGCGTCTGGGATGCGGCCGAAGCGGGCGCTCCCCGCAGCCGGCCCCCGGCTGAGGCGAGTCGCGTCTACAGCGCGACGGGCACCGTGGAGGGCAAGACCAACCCCCACGCCGACACGCGGGGCGTCGTCGCTGAGACGGTGGGCGGCGATGAGTACTCCATTCGGCTTGGCGAGGCCGGACCGCTCGATCTGTTCGTCGCGCGATCGACCGAGGGGATCCGGATTGACCTGCTGTTTGACGAGTCGGCCCGCGTCTACGGCCTCGGCGAGAAGAGCGGCGGGCTCGACAAGCGCGGCAGGACGTGGGCCTTCTGGAATACCGACGACCCGATCCACTATCCGGAGAAGGACCCGCTCTACCAGTCGATCCCGGTCGCCTATCTGGTGACCCGCGAGCACGTCGTGACCGTCTTCAGCGACAGCACGGCGCAACAGTATCTGGACGTGTGCGAGTCGGCGCCTGACCGGCTGCGCATTGAGGTGTATGACGACCAGGCGGACCTCTATCTGCGCGTCGACGACGGCCTGCCGCAGGCGCTCGCCGCCTACACGAGCCTCACCGGCCGGATGCCGTTACCGCCGCTCTGGGCGCTCGGGTTCCACCAGTGCCGCTACAGCTACTACCCGGA
>SKZO01000059.1 GCA_007127335.1 Spirochaetales bacterium
CCGCTGTTGATCAACGCGTCGATCTTCCGGGCCATGAGGTTGAAGTCCTCGATCAGGTGCCCCAACTCGTCGTTGGTCTGCGTTCCCAGGTTCAGCGGCGAGAAGTCCTCGCGCTCGACCTTACGCATGTGTCTCGACAGCGACCGCAGGCGCGAGGTGACCGAGCGTGAGAGAACCAGGATGAAGAGCGAAGAGGCTGCGAGGCTCAGACCGGAGACGACCAGCAGTCGCGTCCATCGCTCCGACCAGGGGGCAATCGGCGCGGCAGGGGCGATCGCTCCCCTGATACGCCACCCGCTGAGCGCCGCAATCGGAGCGAGGGGACGGTCAAAGCGGTAGACCGAGGCCTCCGGCGCCCCGGAGGAGCGCGAGACGACGGTCGTGCCGGCGGAGTCGACCACCTCGACCGCTCCCACGATTTCGCTCGAGGCGAGCCCACGTTGGATCAACGGAAGGTTTACGTCTACGCGGAGCACGAGCCGGCTTCCTCCCGCGGATACCGGGTTGTCGAGCTCGCGAAAGACGCTGAGTACCGACTGTTCCTCGATTACCAGCCTTGGGTCAGTGTCCGTGTGCACCAGAGCGATGATCCCCGGGCGCGATTCGCCCAGTCGTGCGTACCAGTGAGCGGCACGCGTGTGCCGGTTGAGGCTCAGGTATCCCTCCGACACGCGAGGGATCGGGTTTTCCGTATAGATGAGCATGCGCTTGACCGAAGGAAAGACGCTGACGTACTTCGCAAGCGCGGGCATTAACTGGTCGCGGTGAAGCTCGACGAAGTGCTGGAACGAATCGAACTCGGTTGCCAGCAGGCGATAGATGAGACGGTCGGCGTACACGAACTCCGCGGCGATCAGGACCGGCTCGAACTCTCGGGTAACATTCGCCGCGATGTTCTCAACTGATGCCTGCAGGAAGATCCGCTCCTGGAGGATGGTATCCCGTGACACGCTACGAAGCACGAGTCCGTTTGCCAAGAGCAGGGGAGCGAAGATGCCAAAGACATAGATCAGCACCAGCTTGCTGCCGATCGAGAGCGATCCTGGTGACAGACGGCTCAGTCCCGGAATCTCCACGCGTCCATGATAACACGAAGACCGCCATATCGCACTGGATCATTCGGTATCCCCGGCGCTCTTGGCGTGCTATCCTGTCCGTACCCTATGAGTGCGCCCCGCTTTTTCGAGCTCATCGTCGACTCCGTTTCCGACGGGGCCGCCCGCCTCGAGTCCGAAGACGGGCGATGCTTCACCGTCCCGCAGGAGTGGCTGCCGACAGGTTGCCGGGAAGGCGACGTGGTGCGGTGCAGCGTCGAGTCTGAAAAGGCCGACGTGGCGGTTCGCTTTGCGCGCGACTCTGAGGCGACCGCCGCGCGCCGGACGCGTATCAGGGCGAAGCTCGACGTACTCCGGCAGAGAGGCTCGCCGTGAAGCGTCTGTTGCTCCTTGGCGCGGTACTGCTGTTCTGCGCTGCCCCGGCATTCGGCGAGCTTCTCGAGGTCCACTTCATAGACGTGGGGCAGGGCGCCGCCGTGCTTCTGCGCACGAACGACGCGGCAGTGCTCGTCGACGCCGGGCGCGATGGGACGGCTGCCGCGTATCTTGCTTCGATCGGCGTCGGTTCACTCGACCTCGCCGTCGCCACCCACGCGCACGCAGACCACATAGGCGGGTTCGAGCCCCTGTTCCGGACGCTTGCGGTGCGGCGACTCTGGTACAACGGGCAGACCCATACGACGCGCACCTTCGAACGGTTCATCGACGCGGTTCTCGACTCCGCGGCCGCCTACCATGAGCCCTCCCGGGGCGAGCAGATCGAGTTCGATGATCTCGTCATCACCGTGCTGCATCCGCGCGGCTCTGCCGCCGATTACTCCGGTCACCTGCACGACATGAACATCGTGCTCCGTGCCGAGTACGGGGGGTTCTCCGTGCTCCTGACCGGCGACGCGGAGGTCGCCGCGGAGCTCGAGATCATCCGAAGCGGGATGGGGATTGCCTCCACCGTGCTCAAGCTCGGCCACCACGGCTCGCGAACGTCGTCCTCGCTGCAGTTTCTGCAGGCCGTCTCACCGCGGATCGTCGTCTACCAGGCCGCCGCGGACAACCCCTACGGCCATCCCCACGACGAGGTGATCGTCCGTGCGCGAGACGTCGTAGGCGCCGCGGTCTACGGGACTGCCCGTCACGGCACAGTCACGATCGTGACGGACGGGACGTCGTACCGCGTGACGACTGACGTCCGTCGCGACTCCGGCCATTCGAGTGAGTGCATTGACATCAACACCGCGTCGGTAGAAGAGCTCTCCCGGATCATCCACATAGGCGAGGAACGTGCGCGGCAGATCGTGAGCCTTCGCCCGTTCGGGTCCACCGGCGATCTCGTTCGCGTCCGGGGGATCGGCGAGGCGCGGCTTCAGGCGATTGTGGAGCAGGGACTCGTCTGCCCGATCGAGTGATCGTTCTTTGGTACCTTTGGGGTAGGAGGTGCCATGCGAAAGCTACCACTGATGCTATCCGCCATCGCGCTCGTCGGGCTAATCCCGGCCGGTTGCGTCATCCTCGAGCCGGTCACGATCTCCCGGCCGCGACCGTCGGCCGTGGAGCTCGACGATATCACCGTCGGACACAACGACAGCGTGAGACTGTTGTCCCGCACCTACACCGGCACACTTCGCGTTCGTGCAAACAGCGCGACGATCACGGGCGCGGGACCAGGCAGGACGATCATACGAGGCGACGTCGTCGTCCGGGGGAACGCCAATACGGTTACCGGAGTAACGGTGATTGGTTCCGTATCCGTCTCAGGCAATGCCAACGATCTGCAAGGATCAGACCTCTCTCGCGCAGAGGTTACCATACGGGGCCAGGCCAACCGGTATTGAGCGCACGGAGCCGCCTCCGGTTGCACTCGTCGGACCCGGTAACTCTTACCCTATACGCGTCTTGCGCGCGTCCACACGACCCTCAGCAACATTGGCGCGTATTTTGCACAATAACACCAGGAGGCTTCCATGCTTCGATGGACATTGATCTTCCTGGTCGTCGCGATCGTCGCCGGGGTATTTGGTTTCGGTGGAATCGCGGCTGCAGCGGGAGGGATAGCACGCATTCTGTTCTTCCTGTTCCTGGTCTTACTCGTGGTCGCACTGATCATGGGTTTCGTGAGGGGGTGGTAGTATGAAAACCGGTTCGGCAATACTCGGCATCGTCGGAGGCGCGATCGCGCTCATCATCGGGGTCGCTTCGTTCTTCCTGGGCGATCTGGGCCAGACGCTCGGAATCGAAGGGTCGGTCATGCGCCAGGTACTGAGTCTCGCCCTTCCAATCGCCGCCTTGGTAGGCGGGGCGATAGCGCCCCGGTCCGGGCTTCTCGGCGGGGTGCTGCTCCTCGCGAGCGCCGTCGGCATTCTGATCGTGCTCGAGATCGGTTTCATCTCGCTCATCACGTCAATACCGATCGGCCTTGGCGGTATCCTCGCGCTCATTGGGACCGCGACCGGGGAGCAAGCGAGTACAGCGTAGCGGGATCACATGGAACCCGTCGCCTGACGTGGTAGAGTCTGTTCCGTGACGAAGAACCGGTCAGGAGAGCCGCGTGCGAATCGGGTTTTCCCCGATACCGACGAGTCCGTGTCCGGCTCGGCCCTCGTTGACGCGATATTCGAGGGGATCGACGACGCGGTTCTTGCCGTGAGTCGCCGGACCCGGCAGGTCATGCTCTGCAACCACGCGATGGTGCGCATCTTCGGGTATGAGCCGGCCGAAGTCAGGGGTCGTACAACCGAGTTTCTGCACGTCGACCATGGCCACTTCCGGCGTTTTGGTGAGGCGAGCGAACGAGCGCTCAGAGAGAGTCGTCCGTATAGAGCCGAGTACCCAATGCGGCGCAAAGGTGGGGATGTTTTCATCGCCGACATCACGGTGACGCCGATCGGGCGCGCCGGTGACGCGTATGAGGGCGTGGTAAGCGTCGTCCGCGACACGACGACCGACCGCTCGACGGACGAGCTTCTGCGTGCTACCACTTCAGCCTTGGAAGAGCGGGTCAAAGAGCTGACGTACCTCAGTCTGGTCTCCGGGGCTTGCGAAGACCCGGACGCCGGGATCGAAGGGTTTCTCACGAGAGTCGTGACCCTCCTTCCCTCCGCCCTCCGGTTTCCCTCCACGTCCTTCGCTCGGGTCACGGTCGGTGCGAGTGCCTATGAGAGCGTGCCCTTCCGGGCCGCAGGCCTCCCGTATGTACAGGTCATTGAGTCTACCGACGGCGTCGCCATGGGCAAGATCGAGGTTTTCGCTGAGGCGACAATCTCCGACCCCGGGGACGGCTTCTTGCTCCCGGAAGAGCGCGAAATGCTGCGGGTGCTCGCGGCTCATTGTGCAGAGACGGTCGCGAACGCACGAGCCAGAGAGGAGATCGCCGCTCGCGGGACTCAGCTTGCGGCGTTGTTCACCGGCGCCGAAGACGGCATGTTCGTCGTGGACGACGAGTGGAGGATCGTCGATGTCAATCCGGCCGGGTGCCGGCTTCTCGCCTGCGAGCGTGGGGACCTGCTCGGATCGAAGTTCTCCCGGTTCGTCGCGGACGAGGACGAGAACAACGCGGGGACCTCACTGACCGGCCGGAAGTGGGCGGCGATGATCTCATCGGGCTCGCTCCGCACCGAGCTCATCCTCATCGATAGCAGCGACCGGCGCATCAACGCGGAGGTGTCGGCCGTGGCGAACTTCATGCCGCATCGTCATCTCGGCGTGGTCCGTGACATGACCGAGCACAAACGCACGGAGACTCGTCTCGCCGCGGCCGTCTCCGAGCGTGGGGCGTTGCTGCAGGAAGTACATCATCGCGTCAAGAACAACCTCCAGATCATCGTGAGCATGCTGAGGATGCAGGCCATGCACGCGCGGAGTGAGGCGTGCGTCGAGCACCTGATTGAGGCTGAGAGCCGGGTTCGTTCGATGGGGCTCGTTCATGAGCACCTGTACGCCGACAGGAATCTGACCGCGATCGATCTGGACCATTATCTCAGAAACCTCGTCTCCCGGTTGACCGAGCTGTACCGAGCCCGGGATCTGGACGTTGCCTTCAGAACCGACCCGATTCGCCTGGGGCTCGAGCAGGCGATCCCATGCGGTCTCCTCGTGACCGAGATCGTCTCGAACGCGATCAAGCACGCCTTTCGCGGCCGCGACCGCGGGCGGCTGACCGTTGAGGCGAGCATGGAGCCGCAGTCGCGAGTACGCCTGCTGATTGCCGATGACGGGCGCGGGTTGCCCGAAGGATTCGACTACCGCTCGTCGCGCACTCTCGGCGCAGGTCTCGTGATGAGCGCCGCCGAGCAGCTCGACGCCACGGTCGAGGTCGATTCCGATGACGATGGCACGACCGTGCGACTCTCCTTCGTTCCGTGGTAGTCTGCAGCGGCAATGAGCACCTACACCTACGTTCAGAATGACGACCAGTTCGCCGACTGTCTCGAGCGGATGCGCGCTCGCGGAGTGCAGACAGTCGCGATGGATCTCGAGGGGGAGTTCAACCTCCACGTGTACGGAGAGCGATTCTGTCTGCTCCAGCTCTTCGACGGTGAGGAGGAGGTAGTCGTCGACCCGTTCACCACGTCAATCCAGGCGATTGGTGAGCTGCTCGAGAGCTCGGCAATCGAGAAGATCACCTACGACTCGGCAAGCGACCGTCTCCTGCTTGCGAAGGCCCACGGGATCGCGGTGCGCTCCATCGTCGACCTCAAGCCCGCCGTGGAGATTCTCGGGCTCGAGAGGCAGGACCTGAAGTCGGTGCTCGCAGAGATGCTCGGTATGCCGGATGCCGGGAGCAAAAAAAAGTTCCAGCAGTACAACTGGACGCGCCGCCCGATCGATCCCGAGGCGCTCGCTTACGCCA
>SKZO01000070.1 GCA_007127335.1 Spirochaetales bacterium
GACGGCGGCCTCGGCGAAGAGGCGGCTGGTGACGGCGATCCGGCCGCCCTGGTCCGGGGTTCACGCGAGAAGTAGCCGGTAACCTCGACTCCCTCCCGGCTGAACAACCCGAGGAAGCCTCCCACCCGAACCGACCGATGATGCATGATGCGAGCGTGCTCGCCGTACTTCAGCCGGATCTTCTCCTCGGCCTCACGATGCGTCGTTGCCTGCTCGACAAAGTACTCCATGTTCACTCCTCAATCCTTATCTCTGCAAGCGCCTCGATCCGGACGTCGGGGACGATCTCGGGCACCGAAAGCACGACGAGACCCGGAATCTCCCGTCGTGCGCTGGTCTTGACAAGCGGTCGCGCCGCCTCCGAGCAGAGTACCGCCGGCACATGCCCGAGCTGTTGCACGTTGCGCACGGCGTTCATCAGCGCGTTGACCCACTTGCGCTGCACATCCGGCGCCAGCGCGGGCACGGCGCCGCCGGCCGTGTCCACGCGCGACTCCACCAGCCGTCGCTCGAGTGCAGGATCGATCGTCATGACATGGATCGTCCGCTCATCGTCGACGTATTGAAGACAGATCTGTCGGGCGAGCGCCTGGCGCACCTTCTCCACGAGAAACGTCTGATCCTTGCTGACCGACGCGAAATCGGCGAGCGCCTCGAGTATCGCCACCAGATTGCGTATGGAAACCTGCTCGGAGAGCAGACTCTGCAGAACCTTCTGTATCTCTCCGAGCGAGAGGGCCGCCTGCACGTCGTCAACCACCGCCGAGTACTCCTTCTTCAGCGCGTCCAGCATGCTGCGGACCTCCTGGCGCCCGAGAATGTCGGCAGCGTGGTGTTTGATGATCTCGGTGAGGTGCGTTGCGATGATCGACGGGGAATCGACGACGGTGTACCCGGCTCGCTCGGCGCGGTCGCGCACGTCCTCGCTGATCCACATTGCGGGCAGCCCGAACGCGGGGTCGGTCGTCCGCTCCCCCGGAACTTCCTCGGTGACGTTACCCGGGTTGATCGCGAGAAAGCTCCCCATGCGGATCGTACCGCGGCCGACCTCCGTACCTCGTATCTTGAAGCTGTACTCGCTCGGCTCGAGACGCATGTTGTCGATGATCCGGATGCGTGGCACGACGAGTCCGAGGTCGAGGGCCATCTCTCGACGTATCCTCGTCACCCGGTCGAGGAGCTCGGCCCCCTTGTCCCGGTCAACCAGCGGCACCAGGCCGTAACCGAGCTCGAGCGAGAGTGGATCGAGAGGGGCGACGGGCGAGATCTCGGCCGGCGCCTCCTGAGGCTGCGTCGACGCATCCTCCCTGGCGCGGGCCTCCTCGCGCGCCTGTCGATGCCCCAGCCGATAGGCGAGAAAGGCGCTGGCCGCGGAAAGCGGCAGCAGCACATACCAGGGGAAACCCGGAAGGAAGGATATCCCCAGCAGGAACGCGGCGACGATCCAGTAAATCCGGCTCTGGCGGGTGAACTGCTCGGTGATGTCCTCCCCGAACGAGCCGTCGGAAATCGCACGGGTCACGATGATACCGGTCGCCGTGGAGATCAGGAGCGCCGGAAACTGCGTCACGAGACCGTCACCGACGGCGAACCGGATGTAGGTGTCGGCCGCGTCGGCGAGCGATTCCCCGTGCAGGGTGACGCCGACCACGATACCTCCCACGATATTGATCGCGGTGATCAGGATCCCGACCTTGACGTTCCCGCTCACGAACTTGCTCGCGCCGTCCATTGCTCCGTAGAAGTCCACTTCGCGCTCGAGCTCGTTCTTCCGCTTTGCGGCGACCTCTTCGGTGATGGCGCCCGAATTGTACTCTGCTTCGATCGCCATCTGCTTCCCGGGCAGCGCGTCGAGTGTGAAACGCGCTGCGACTTCGGCCACGCGCGTGGCACCCTTCGTGATCACGATGAACTGGACCGCGATCAGAATCAGGAAGATGATGATTCCAACAACGAGTCCTTCAGTACCGGTCGTACCGACGACGAAGTTGCCGAAGGCGATGACGATCCGCCCGCGGAAGTCGGCTCCCTGCGTGAGGATGAGTCGCGTAGAAGACACGTTCAGCGCAAGCCCGAAGACGGTAGCGACCAGAAGCAGTGAGGGGAAGACGCTGAACTCGAGCGCGTTCGACGTATAGAGCACGATCAGGATCACCAGCAGACTCAGCACGATATTCAGCGACATGAACCCGTCGAGCAGCACGGTCGGCAGCGGGATGATGAGCATCATCACCACGACGATCACGCCTACGGCGACGAGGACGTCACTGCGCCTCCGCAGAAAGGCGTTACTCAACACGGACTGGAAATCAGCCATCATGGCCTCCCACGGCTCGTCCGGCCATCTGATAGACCTGTTTCAACACGATGACCACCGCCTCGTAGAACCTCTCCGGTATGGTGTCCCCGATCTCCACCTCTGCGTGCAGCGCGCGAGCGAGCGGCTTGTTCTCCACGATCGGCACCCCCGCATCGTCGGCTATCTCCCGGATCCGAAATGCCATATTGTCCTGCCCCTTCGCGATCACCGTGGGGGCATCCATAGTCAGACGATCGTACTCCATCGCAACCGCAAAGTGGGTCGGGTTCGTCACGACGACATCCGCGCGCGGAACGTTCTGCAGCATGTTGCGGCTCAGCAGCTCGTTCATACGTTGACGCATCCGGCCCTTGATCAGGGGATCGCCCTCGAACGTCCGCCGCTCCTCCTTGACCTCCTGACGCGTCATCTTCAGTGACTCGAGATGCTGTTTGCGCTGGAACAGATAGTCGAACACGGACAGGACCAGCAGCAGGATCGCCGACTGCAACAGCATGTTGAAGGCGATTCGCGCGATCAGCGAGAAGGAGTAGAGGAAGGGCGCGTGCAGGGTTGCCACGATCTCGTTGATCCGGAAGGCAACATTCACGACACCCAGGGCAACGATGAGCACCACCTTTCCCAGCGATTTGCCCAGGTTGAACAACGCCTCGGTGCTCATCAGCGCGCGCTGGAAAAACTTGCCGAATCGCGGCGCGATCCGGTTCAGGTCGGGTGTGATCGTCTTCGTCGAAAAGAGGAACCCAACCTGAACGACGTTCCCGAGAGCTGCGGCGGCGAAGGCCACCATCGCGATCGGGAGCGTCAGCCGGATGAAGTAACGGTAAAACGCGGTCATGATCGTAGCGTCCGTCGTCACATCGACCTCGGTTGATCGTCGAAGGAAGTAGGAGAGCATCTCCAGAGAGTTCGCAAACAGATAGCGCGCAAGAAGAAGCAAGGCGACAACGGTGAACAGGAGTACGATCGAGCTCGAGACGTCCTGACTCTTGGCGACTTTTCCCTCTTCACGGGCCTTGCGGATCTTGTGCTCGGTCGGCTCTTCGGTGCGGCCCTCGTCTTCAGCCGCAAACCACTGGAGGTGGACCGTTGCAAGGACCGCTGCCAGTTCATTGGCCGGGAGTCGTGGATCATGGACACAGGTGTCCCGTCGCATCATGCCCGCACCTCCGCCGCGCCTCGGAAGAACTCGTAGAGCCGCTCGAACCCTACGTCGATGAGCCGATCGAACGAGGCCATCAGGAACGGGACCGTCACGAGGAGCAGGACATAGGCAACGCCGATCGACAGCGGAAATCCGAGCATGAGCAGGTTCATCTGTGGTGCGGCCTTCGCGAGCAGACCCATGACCACCTGCACGAGGAAGAGCGTCCCGAGTATGGGAAAAGAGATGATCAGCGCGTTTTCGAAGAGCGCGCTCAGTCCATGCAGCATGGACAGTACGATGTCTTCGCGAAGCAGCGCGATATCCGCGGCGCGAACCGACTGAAAGGAGTAGTAGACCCCGGAGAGGAATATCTTCTGAAACCCGGCGGTGAACACGAACACGAACATCGCGACGATATTGAGGAACTGACCGAGCAACGGGATCTCGATCTGCGCGAGCGGATCGAACACCTGGCTTGCGCCGAACCCCATCTGAAGGCTGAACATCTGGCCCGCGGTCTGGAACGCTGCGTATACGATCGCGAGCATGAATCCCATGATGACGCCGATCATCGCCTCTCCGAGAGCGAGGAATGCGTACGCAAGTCCCGAGTCCGGAAGCGGGTATCCACTCTGCTGGACCATGGGGAAGACAAGCACGGCAGACAGCAGACTCAGCGCCACCTTCACGAGTCCGGGAATGGAGGCTGAATTGAGCAATGGTACGAACTGCAGCATCGCCAGGACCCGTACGAACAGGAGGAAGAACAGCTGTGCGTCCAGAACGAGTCCCTCGAGCAGCATATCAGCCTACCATCCCGGGTATCTGCCGGAAGACGTTCTGCGTGAACTGCACGAGGACACGGATCATCCAGGGCCCCATCACGAAGATGGCCAGCAGAATCGCGGCGATCTTCGGTACGAAGGTGAGGGTCTGCTCCTGTATAGACGTCGTCGCCTGGATGATCGACACCACGAGCCCGACGACAAGGCCGGTTACGAGCGCCGGCGCGGACACGATGAGAATGTGAAAGATGCCGGTTCGCACGATCTGAATCGCGAAGCCAAAGTCCATCAGAGACCTCCAAAGCTCGCGACGAGCTGTTGCGTCAGAAGCGCCCAGCCGTCGACGAGAACGAAGAGGATCAGCTTGAAGGGAAGCGAGATCATGATCGGTGGAAGCATGATCATGCCCATGGACATGAGCGTAGAGGCCACTACCATGTCGATGATGATGAAGGGGATGAACAGGAGGATTCCTATCTTGAACGCGACGGTGAGCTCATGGAGGATGAAGGCCGGGATGAGGGCATGCGTCGGCACATCAGCAAAGGTGGCCGGAGCGGGCATGTTCCCCATTCGCATGAAGAGCCTGATGGTATCCGGGCTCCCGCGCATCTGGCGGTACATGAAGAGGCGAATAGGTCCCTCGAACTCCCTGTATGCCTCCTCTATGCCGATCTCGCCATCGGCGAACGGGACGAAGGCGTTCTCATAGATCATCGTGAAGGTAGGCCACATGATGAACAGGGTCATGAACAACGCGATCCCCATCAGCACCTGACTGGGAGGCACTTGTTGCAGCGAAAGCGCACGCTTGACGAAGTCCATCACGATGGCGATTCGCAGAAAACTCGTCATGAGTATGAAGATCGACGGTGCGAGGCTCAGCACCGACAGCAGCAGGAGCAGCTGCAGGGAGAGCGCGACCTCCTGGTTGTCTGCGGGCTCCCGGATCTCGAGATTCACAAACGGAATCCGCAGCGCCTCCTCTCCCGGAGGCACGACGGCGTCGGCGTCACCAAGGACCTGCGCCTGCGCCGCCGGACCAACCAGCGAAAAGAAGATGACGGCCGCGAGCACAACGCGGCGTCGTCCAGACGGTACACGGTTCATTCCCCCCCCCGAATACACCACGAATCGGCTACGAGCGCAGACGCTCGAGCCGTTCTCTCTGACGCCTCATCAGGTCGAGTGACGGCTCCTGCCCTCCCTGGATGAGCGACGAGAATGCCTCGGCAAACGAACGCCTCTCCCCGGGGCTCTCCCCCGCGGCGAGGACGACGGCATCCACGGTTTCCTTGTCCGTGATCTCTCCCAGGAGCGTGACCGACTCGCTTCCCGCCCCGACCATGAACACCTGCGTCCCCACCTGCACCAGGTAGATTGCGCGGTTCCCCGGGAGGGGTTGTGAGCCGACGACCTTTATCAGATCGTTCTGTACGTACTTGCCGTTGCCGGCTCGTCTGAGGAGATAGAAGACAAGATAGATAAGCCCGACGACAACCCCGAGTACGAGCACCATGCGTACGAGGTCCCAATAACTGAAACCCGATACGTTGAGGTCCTGCGATTCCCCGGCGCCTGCCTGGTCGGCGAAGAGGAGCGTCCGTTCGTCAACCCGACCGTC
>SKZO01000266.1 GCA_007127335.1 Spirochaetales bacterium
ACGAGCTCGCGCATCTGTCGCACGATCTCCCCGTTGGTGCCCTCGCACGAAACGAGCGCGATGACCCGTTCGGCTGCCCGCGCTCCAACGAGCGCCTCGAGCTCCTCGCGAACCGCCTGCTCGCCGATCTTGCGCAGCTTGTCCACGACCCGCAGCACTTCGTCGGTCCCGCTCTCCACCTCGAGCGACGCGAGGAGCGCGTTGAAGACCCCGCGGTGGGCGAAGTGGACGCGCACGTCGTTCACCCCCATCGCCGCGAAGGCCGCGTCGATCATCGTGACGATCTCGAAGTCGGCGCTCGCCGCGTCGGTCCCCACGATGTCGAAGTCGCACTGGACGAACTCGCGGTACCGGCCCCGCTGGGTGTTCTCGCCGCGGAACGCCTTCGCCATGTGGAAGCGGCGGAAGGGGAGGTAGAGCTCGTGCAGATGCGCCGCCATGTACCGGGCGAAGGGAACGGTGAGGTCGTAGCGCATCGCCACGTCGCGTCCGCCCTGGTCCTCGAACCGGTAGATCTGCTTGTCGGTCTCCCCGCCGCCCTTGCCGAGCAGGATCTCAGTGTACTCGAGGATGGGCGTGTCTATGGGAACGAACCCGTGCGCTCCAAAGGTATCCGCGAGCAGGCCCATAATCCGCAGGCGCTCGGCTTCCTGTTCGGGCAGGAAGTCCCTGAAGCCCTTCAGCACGCGAGGTTCTATCAGCTTTGCCATATGCACTCCGGCTCATCACTATCACCGGAACCAACGGCTTTTTCAAGGCCCGTGGAGCCGGCCGGCGATGCCGTGCTACAGTGCACCGGATGTCAGCAAGGAGGCGATCGAGATGAACCAGTCCGCACCGATCCCGTTCAGGGGCGTCAAGCTCAATCTCCCGTGGAACAGCTACCGCGTGCATCCGAGCCTCACGCGCCACGATGCGACGATGCGCGACCCTGAGTTCTGGCGGCGGATCATCCCCTTCTTTGCCGACTGCGGGTTCAACGCGCTCACGCTCTGGTCGATCCACCCGTGGAGCCTCATGGTTCGCCCCCGCGCCTGGCCCGACGCCTGCGGTTTCTCCGACGCCGAGCTCGCCGAGTGGCAGGCGCTGTGGCGGCTGATCTTCGGCCTGGGACGGGAGCACGCGATCGAGGTGATCCCGGTCTGCTTCAATATCTTCGTCTCGCCGGAGCTCGCCCGCTCGCGCGGGCTCGCTGCGTACTCCGGCGACCTGGCGACCGGGTACAACGGCGTCGGCGATTACTCACCGGAGGTACGTGCCTACAACCGGGAGATCGTCCGCGAAGCGATAGCGGCCTACCCGGAGATGGGCGGAATAGGGGTGAGCCAGAACGAGCGGATGGAAGGGGTGAGCCTGCAGGAGTGGCAGGACTGGATCGCGGAGACCTACTTCGACCTCGCCGAAGAACTCCTGCAAGAGAAGACCTTCATCGTGCGCGCGCATACCCGCCCGGCGCCGGCGATGACCCGGGCGGCGATCGAGTCGTACCCGGGGAGCCTGCCGCAGCGAACCCTCGTCGACCTCAAGTTCAACTGGTCTCACGGACACGCCGCGCCGGGGTTCGAGTACATGCACGAGGGCGATACAGGCGAGGCATTGCGCGATCCGCCTCCCGAGCGGTTCAAACTCGTGTTCACCGTCAGGAACGAAGACTTCTTCGGGCTCGAGTACGGGTCGACCTCCTTCATGCGCGAGCTGATCGAGGCGAACGCGCGCGCGGACACCGCCGGGTTCATCATTGGAAGCGAGTGTCTGATACCGGCCCAGGAGTACATTGTCAGACCGCCGGGCGGGCCGCAGTGGGATTTTCTGTACCAGCGCCAGCCGCTGTTCTGGAGCGGGTGGGGGACCCTGCTCGCCAACCCGGAAGCCGACGAGGGAATCCTTACCCGTCGCTACGCAGAGGTCTCTGCCCGGCACTGCGGCGCCGCTCCCTCCGACGCCTCCGCGCTCTTCCGCGCCGCCGACCTCGCCTGCCGCACGGCGAACCACATCGCGACGAGCATTGCGTCCACCTGGGACTTCACCCTCTACACCGAGGGGATGATCAAGGGCGTGCGGCAGGACTGGTTCGGCCAGCCGTTCGACGCGGCCTCACCGCTTCTGCGTCTGCGCGAGCTCGCCGACGCGCGCCCGCTCGACCCGCGCTGGTGCTCGATCCGGGAGTACGCTGGTGGTCTCGCAGACGACGACAGCGCCGGCCCGGACGCGGGCGCACCGGTCAGCCCGGCCGACCGCGCGAACCAGCTCCGGTCGCAGTGTGGCGCGGCGCTCGGGCTTCTCAGACGGCTCGCCGTGGCGACCGCTCCCTCATCGCAGATCGAGGGCTACGAACGCGCCTCGGCGGCCGCCTGGGCGCATCTGGGGCTCTGTTTCGCCGAGCGGATCGACGCGGCGGTGGCGCTCGCCCGGATCGAGCTCGCCGCGTCGGCCGATGGGCCCGCCGACGGCGACGCGGATGGCGGGACGCTCGGCGAGCTGAAGACCGACCTCTTCCGCGCGCTCAGCGCCGCTCGCGGCCACTACGCCGAGCTCTGCGCGACGCTCGACCCGTGGATCCCCGAGCCGTACGAGCTCCTGCACCTTGGTGACCGCTACACTGCCGAGAGGTTCGACTCGCCCATGGAGCGGTTCCACCATCGCGCGGTGCTCGCGCTGATCGACGAGGAGATCGCCGATCTCGAGCGCGAGCTACCCGCCGTCCCGCAGTAGGTGATAGAGATTTGCGAGGACCGACGCGTTGTCGCCGCACAGGTAGGTCGTGGAGCCTCCCATCCGGCTGAACGATTTCATGAAGCGCACGTAGTAGGCCGGATTGTCCGGCGGCGGCTCGCCGTCGCGCTGCCAGTCCCAGGTCGACTCGGCGAGGTCGACGACGAAGATGGAATGGTTCGTGATGGACCGGCCTTGCTGGAGCGCGAGGTTGATCGCCATGGAGAGCGACTTCTCGAAGACCATGGGCGACATCACCGCCGAACCGACCGAGAGGTAGACGCCCCCGTCGATCCGGCTCACTTCGTCTGCGTACCGCAGGAAGTCGCGCTCGGCCGTTCGCCCCACGGCGCTTCCCAGGTTGAGGTGATGCGTGTAGATGATGTCGTGCCCGAACATCGGGTGGCCGGTCAGCGGGACGCCCAGGCGGAATGCCACGGCCTGGAGGCTCGAGCCGGCGCGCTCGTGCGGGACGGCCATCCATCCCGGCTCGAGGCCGGCTCGTGCCGCCACGTCAAGGAGGTCCGCGGCGGCGGCCGCGCGCGCCGGATCCTCGGCGGCCCGGCCGATCGCGGCAAGAAGCTCGTCGCGGGAGGGGATCTCGAGCCCGCCTTCGGCGATCATCGCGCCCACCGAGGCCCCGTAGCCGAGCCCGCGCCAGGCGCCCACGGCGAGCGCGAGGTTGAGATACCGCCCGGTCTCTTCCCACAGCCCGAAGCGGCCGGCCGCGACGTTCTCTGCGACGTGCTCGCTCGACTCGCCCAGGAACGCGAACTCCCAGTCGTGGATGATGCCGGCCCCGTTCGTCGCGAGAAGCGTGAACCACCCCTCTTCGATCATCCGCGCAAGGAGTGGCCCCGCGCCGTTCTTGATCGTGTGCGCCCCAAAGGCGATCATCCGCGGCCGTCCCCGTTCCCTCGCCACGCGGACGCTCGAGGCGAGCTCGCGGACGCCCTGTGCGGTGCGGGGCGCGAGCCGCGGTGGCTCGGCGTCCGGGTCGAGGGCCGCCTCGTCGATTGAGACGCGGTTCGTCCGGGCGGCAAGCGGGGAGGTAACGAGTCGGCGTCGGTCAAGCATTCAGGGACTCCTTCTGCGGCGAGGGGAGGCCGAGCATGGCAAAGAGCGCGCTCGGCTGCGTGTAGTCGTGGATGATGCAGTCGGCGCCGGCGAGAATGAGCCGCTCGCGTTTTGCCTCGTCGAGCCCGTAGCGACGCACCTCGTCGGCGGCCATCCCCACCTTGAATCCTCCGGCGCGGCCGGTCTCGCGGATCTCCACCGGCCCGTCGCCAAAGGTGACGATGCGCGACCCGCCGTCATGCCCGATTCGCTCGAGTATTCGCCGGATGACCATCCGCTTCGGGTCCTCGGAGCTCTCGTCGGTAGACCCGAAGATCCCGCCGTTAAAGAGGTCGGCGTACCCAAGGAGCTGCGCCTCGTTTCGGGTGTCGGCCTCGTCGGTGCCGCTTGCGAGGAAGAGCGTGAGTCCCGCCTCGCGTAGCGCCTCGAGAAAGGCGACCGATCCCTTGACTGTGAGGTCGGCCGTCTCGAGCTCGCCCGCCTCGAACCGGGCGATACGCGCGCGCACGCCCTTCATCAGCCGGGCGTTGAAGATACTCTTGTACTCGCGCGGCGTGAGCACGGAGGCAGAATCCACGAATCCGAACTCGCGAACGAGATCGCAGAGCCGTTCCATCTGCACGATCGTGCGGACGCCGGTCGTCCTTGCGACGAGGTCGCGGACCGCGGTGTCTACGCGGCGTACCCGGTCTTCAGGGGCATCTTCAGGAGGCGAGCCAAGGACCGCCTCGATCATCATGGGGATCATGACCTGCTCCCAGCCCTCCCGCACCGTGGAGATCGTGCCGTCGTGGTCGAACAGCGCGTATCCGAAGCTCCCCTGCGGTGGTGCGGTGATGATCTCGATCGATGTCGACTCGAGGTAGCGCGCGCGCCAGGGCGAACGAGCGAGCTCGGGGCGGTAGAGGTAGTCAGGCTCGTGGCCGGCCTCGCGCACCTCATCCGGGGTCGCGACGCCGGTGCGGCGGAGCTTCCTCACCGTGACCGACGCGACGAGCGACCCGAAGGCCGCCGCCTCGGCCGGTGAGGCACCGGAACACCAGGCGCCGGCGGTCCCCGCGAGCATGCTGTCGCCGGCGCCCACGGTGTCCACCGGCCCGCCGACCGCAAGCGCCGGGACCTCGACCGTCTCGTCCTCGGCGGCGACCACGCATCCGGATTCGCCGCGGGTCAGGTAGACCGGGCGCCGCCATCGCCGCGAGAGCTCGCGCGCGGCGTGCGCCGCGTGCGTCGCCGCGGGCTCGGTCTCCGAGGCGAGCACCGCCAGCGCCTCGTGCTCGTTGAGCTTGCGGATGCTCCCCGGGTAGTCATCCGGATAGTCGCGACTGTCCACGAAGAAGGGCGTGCCGGCGGCGCCGCCGATGATCGTCGCGAGACTCGTCCTGACCCGAGCGGTGTGGATGCCGCTTCTCATCTGCTGGTTGATGATCACCGCCGAGTTGTCCGCGAGATGCCGCTCGAGGAGCGAGACGAGCCGCGCCTCCGTTTCCGCGCAGAGCGTGTTGAGCGTTCCCATGTCGATCCGAGGCTCTTCCTCGTCGTCCCGGTAGAGCTTCGTGTAGACGTTCGTGAACCACTGCGGGTCCACGACGAGTCCGTGGGTCTTGATCCCCTGCGCCTCGCACAGTCGCAGAACCTCGCGCCCGTACAGATCGTCGCCGATCACCCCGTACAGCTCGACGCGCCCCGCATTCAGAGAAGCGAGGTTCGCCGCGACGTTGCCGGCGCCGCCAAGGTAGCTCGACGTCTGCTCGACGATCCGCGTGGGGAGGTTGGTCTCCACGGAGACCTCGGAGGCCTCGCTCAGGACGTGGTACAGATCAAGGCAGACATCGCCCACGACGGCGACGCGAACGCGGGGGAGTGATTCGAGGATCGAGTCGGCATCACACATGCCGGCATTCTCGTCGTTCGGCGCCGGACGATCAAGTGCCGGGCGGTACGTTCCGGGTGACTCTGCCGCTTGCATCCACGAGGCGATGACGGCATAATCACCGCACCGGTCGGCGACCGACAAAGAAGGGGAGCGTATGAGTTTCGACTGGACCTTGTTCATCCACATCGGCATCATCTCCGCG
>SKZO01000355.1 GCA_007127335.1 Spirochaetales bacterium
CTGACCGCGGCGCTGCTTGGCGTGGAAGGGCGCATCCAGGCGCAGGACGGCGTCGTGCACCTCGTGGTCGATTCGTGCTTCAAGCCGCAGCTCTCGCTCACGGGGTTCCGGATCGAGAGTCGGAACTTCCGGTAACTCGACGGTTGAACAGGTAGCGCAGCTCACCCTCCTTGGTGAGCGGGATGATGAGGTCCCGGTAGAGACCGAGCACGACCTCACGGTCGATCTTTCGCCGCACCGCGGTGTTGATCGTCGCCTGCACGTAGTCGACTTTCTGCGATACCCGACGCAGGATCCGCTCCTCCACCTCCGGACGCGTGATGGTTCGCAGGATCTCCTCCCTGTTACCTGCCGCGAGCAGCGGCGCGTACAGATCACGGGCACTTCGGTACTTGCTTTCCGCCACGTAGAGCGCACCGTAGTGAACCCGCCGCGCGATCGCCTGGATCGCGAGCACATCGTGCTCCACGCTCGAGCCGTGCTGGCCGTCGTCTCCCGGACCGACGTCGCAGAGCCGCGGCAGAAACTCGAGATACCCGCGGACGATCTGCGGCGTCACGTTCACCCGGTCCATGTCGTCGATCTCGAGCGGAGTGGTCGGAAGCTGCGCCTCCCGGCGCGGGGGCGGAAGGTCGTGATGCATGGGGCGTTCCTCAGGTACCAGGTAGCGCGCGAATGCAGCGTCCATCTCCTCCTGGTAGCGCAGCCGCAGGTCGAAGAGACTCTTCCCTCCGGCGCCACGGAAACCGCTGTGCCCCGGTCGGTAGGCGTCCGGGTTCGAGGCGAATTGCGCCCGGTCGATCAGTCTGTGGATGATGGTCTCCTCGAGCCCTTCGAGGTGGGCGGCGATCAGGTTCAGATCAAGGGTGATCATGGTCCGACTGTAGCGGGGAAAGGGACGCGCTGCAAATGGTTCGTGCACACCGTGCCGGCCTGTTCTATACTGGGAGACGGACGACCTATGAAAAAAAGAGGCAGATACCACGAATTACCCCGGGGTGGCTACGTCGTTGAGACATCCGCGGGGCGCATCCAGTTCGGTGCACCGCCGGAGACGATCAAGGACTCGCTGACGACCGAAGAGGGCGTTCCCGAGATCTTCGTCCTGCCGCGCGAGATGTTCAACTGGAGCAAGGGGATCAACGTTGCGGATATGGAGTTCCCCATATACTACCACTTCTTCATCCGGGGGCGGCGTCCGCTCATCTGCGGTACCCAAGCGCAGGCACGGCGGCTCGCCGTTGCTCTGCAGGAAGCCGTCTTTGGACCGCGCGACTTCGACCTGCGAGACGATTCGATCGACATTGGCGACGACGTGTTCGTGCCGGACATCCGCGGCGAGCTCACATTCTTCCGTGGTGATCTCACTCTGAAGAGCCTCTTCCGCTACCGCCCCTTTTCCGACGGCAGCATCCGGATCGGGGAGGTGACGATCACGATCAACGATGAGGACGACTACGAGGTGCGTGACGGTGATGAGCACATTGCCACGGTGCCCGGCCGCGTGAGCTACACCGCGCGGTTCGACGTCGGCCAGACCCTGGCTGAGCCCTTCAAGCCGCCGCGGTTCGGTGTCACCTGCCTGGGCCCCAGTCACGGGTTCGACCCGGGCGACAACACGTCGGGCTTCATCATCTGGCTCAACCACAACGGCATCATGGTCGACCCGCCGGTCAACTCCACCGAGTGGCTGCTGTCGTCGAACGTCAACCCGAAGTTCATAGACAGCATCATCCTCACGCATTGCCATGCTGACCACGACGCCGGCACCTTCCAGAAGATCCTCGAAGAGGGCAGGGTGACGATCTACACGACGAAGACCGTCATGGAGAGCTTTCTGCGCAAGTACTCGGCCTTCTCCGGAGAGTCGCCCGAGCATCTGCGGCGGCTCTTCTCGTTCCAGCCCATCTACATAGGCCGGCCGCTCACGATTCACGGGGGCGAGTTTGATATCTTCTACGCGTTGCACTCGATTCCCACGATGGGATTCCGGCTGAGCTTCCAGGGCAGGAGCTTCGTCTACTCGTCGGACCACCAGGCCGACCCGGCGGTCCAGCGCACCATGCTCGAACAGGGCAATATGAGCGAGGAACGGTTCGAGCAGCTGCGGAACTTTCCCTGGGAGAGCGACGTCATCTACCACGAGTCGGGGATCGCGCCGCTGCACACGCCGCTCGCCTTCCTCGCATCGCTGCCTGAGGATGTCCAGCAGCGCATCGTGGTCTATCACATCGCGCAGAAGGACTTCAGCAAGATCAACGATACCTCGCTGCAGCGGGCTACGTTCGGGATCGAGAACACGCTCTTCTTTCCCACCGAGCCGTCGGTCTACGAGGACGCGTACCGCGCGCTCGACATCCTGAAGCGGCTCGACTTCTTCGAGTCGCTGCCGGTGAAGAAGGTGCAGGAGTTCCTGAGTATCATCGAACGTCGCCACTTCGCGCGCGGAGAGAAGGTGATAGAGGAGGGCACGAAGGGCGACTACTTCTACATCATCGAGTGGGGCAACGCGAGCGTGATGAAGGAGAACCTCGTTCGCGGCAAGCAGCTTGGCGCCTACGAGTACTTCGGCGAGGTCGCGCTGCTGACCGGGAGCACCCGTACCGCCGACATCGTCGCGGACACCGAGCTCGAGACGATCGTCATCCCCCGCGACCGGTTCGTGAACTTCGTCTCCGGCACCGAGTTCGGGCGCGTGCTGCAACGGGTCATCGACCGCCGCGACAACCGTACGTGGAACCTCCTCGTGGAGAGCGAGGCGTTCGCGCATCTCTCCGACTATCAGCGGATGTGGTTCGAGAGTTACCTCGAGCCGTGCTCGTTCCCGGGGTCGACGACGATCCTCGAGGAGGGAGAGCCGCTGCCCGGTCTCTATGTGGTGACCGACGGGCTCGTGGAGGCATGGAACGGAGACGGACGGAAGCGCACAATCGAGCGCGGCGGGACGATAGGGCTGCTCCACCGGATCATGCGCGGCGAATCGTCGCAGTACACCTATACCGCTGCCCGCCCTGTTGAGGCGTTGTTCATGAACCGGGATGATGCGCTCGAGCTCATCGACAGGAATCCCGGCCTTGCGATGCGCGTGGGCATCTGAGCCGTCTGCAAGGGCGGCTGCTCCGAAGATGAGCCCATGAGGGTTACAGGGGACGCTGCTGGAACTCCGGGATGTCGAGGTACTCGACCGCCTCAGCCGCGTACTCGAAGAGGGTTCGGACTCCTTCCTCGACGGTGCGCCCCTTCAGCAGCCGTTCTTCGTCGATCTTCGTGTACCCGAGCTCGGCCTCCGGATTCTGGCAGAGCAGCCCGTCACCGTCGATGTCCGCGATGAGCTCCTTGGCGAACCGGCGCAGCTTTCGAAAGAACCAGTCGATCTCGACCAGGACCGTATGACGCATCTCCACCTTACGCTTGAGAATGTCTGCCTCGTACTGCTTGGTGTATGATCCGGAGGCGATACGGTCCGCCTCCGTGCGGTAGTTTTTCAGGCTGCGCGAGACCTGATGCAGCAGGTCGTAGAACGAGTCGCGCTCAACAGAGTATTTCACGTCGAGCCGCATCTTGCGGCTGGTGAACATGCCCAGGAACTCCCGCTCGAAGTAGTCCATGTACAGGATCGCCGCCCGGATGTCGCGCTCGAGGTGCTGGCTCTTCCTGAGCAGGCTCGGGTGTTCCTGGTAGATCCGGTTGAGGAGCGGAAACTGCTCCTGGGGAGCCTCATCGGCAGCTTCCTCCGCCGGCGCTTCGTCGAAGAGCGAGTCGAGCTGCATCTGCTCCTGCTCCAGCTTGCCGAGCTCTCCGGCAATCGAACTCTGCTGGAACGGGTTCCGCGTCGTCCTGAGCTTTCCCTGCAGCGCTTCGATGTTCCGCCGTACCTGTCTGCGCCGAGCCCCCGAATCATCCCTGTAGTCTTCCATCCCATGTCCATTATACCAAGGGAGAGGGCAAAAAGGTATGGTTTTCTGCGCGCCTCAGGCCGGCACTCAGTAGCGTCCGTCCGACCCGATCCGGAACGCGGCCTCGTTCCACAGAAGCTCCTTCCTGAACCCGCGGGTGCTCGTGTCGCGGTCGATGAGGAGGAACTCGGTCCCGAGCATCTGCGCGTAGATCTCGAGCATCTCGGTCGTCACGTTCGTGCTGAAGCCCGTGTGATGCGCTCCACCGGCGAGTATCCAGCATCCCGCCGCGTCCTTCAGCGACGGCAGCGCCTTCCAGACAACCCGTGCCACCGGCAGATTGGGCAGGTCGTGAGGCGGTGTGACCACCTCGACCTCGTTGACGATGATACGGAACCGGTAGCCAAGATCGACGAGCGTGGCGTTCAGGGCCGGCGCAGGATCGACGTCGAACACGAGGCGAACCGGGTCGGCCTTGTTGCCTATTGACAGCGGATGGATCTCCAGGCGCGCCTTCCCGGAGGTGATTGACGGGCAGACCTCGAGCATGTGCGCGCCGAGTACGAGGGGATTGGCCGGGTCAAGGTGGTAGGTGTAGTCCTCCATGAAGGATGTTCCGCCGGGCAGCCCTTCGCCCATGACCTTCATCGTCCTCACGAGCGCCGCGGTCTTCCAGTCGCCCTCCGCGCCGAACCCGAATCCGCTGGCCATCAACCGCTGGACCGCGAGCCCGGGGAGCTGGGGCAGGCCATGCAGGTCCTCGAACGTCGTCGTGAATGCGCGGTAGCCACCGGCTTCGAGAAAGGCCCGCATGCCGAGTTCGATCCGCGCCTGCGCGAGCAGCGACTCGCGCATGTCGCCGTCCCTGCGAAGCGCCTCGGCGAGCTCGTACTCCGACTCGTACTCGTCGGCCAGTCGACCGACCTCGGCGTCCGGGATCTCCTGGACCGTCGCCACGAGGTCGCCGACGCCGTAGCCGTTCACTTCGTAGCCGAATCGTGCCTGCGCGGCGACCTTGTCTCCTTCGGTGACGGCGACCTGGCGCATGTTGTCGCCGAAGCGGGCGACCTTCATGGTACGCGTCTCCCGCAGGCCTCGTGCGGCGCGGGCCCACGCCCCGAGCTCGGCGAGGACCTGCGGATCCTTCCAGTGCCCGACTACGACCGTACGCCGGAGGTTCAGCCGCGACGCGATGAATCCGAACTCGCGTCCCCCGTGGGCCGACTGGTTCAGATTCATGAAGTCCATGTCTATCGTGTCCCAGGGAATATCGCGGTTGTGTTGCGTGTGGAAGTGCACGAACGGTTTCTCGAGCGAGAGAAGGCCTGAGATCCACATTTTCGCCGGGGAAAAGGTGTGCATCCAGAGCACGAGACCTATGCACGACTCGTCATCGTTCGCCTTACGGCAGACCGCACGAATCTCCTGTGCAGTGGTCACGACCGGACCGCACGATACGCTCACCGGTATGGCGTCTGCGGCATCAAGCTCCTGCGCAATGCGACGCGCGTCGTCGGCGACCGCCTTGAGGGTCTCCTCCCCGTAGAGATGCTGACTTCCGGTTACGAACCAGAGCTGTTCACTGTTTCTGCCCGCCATAGAGCCTCCAAAGGCAGCCTACGACGGCGACGGTACTCCGTCAAGAAGCCCCGATCTCAGTGTGGTGCGTTCGGGTCGTGCACGTGGCCGTGCTCAACCTCTTCGCCGCTCGCCTCGCGCACGTCGTTAACGGTGACGTCGAAGTGCAGCGTCTGCCCGGCGAGCGGATGATTGGCGTCAAGCCTGACCTCCTCATCCCCAACGTCGACGAGCGTGACGACCTGCTGATTGCCTTCCTTGTCCTGTGCCGCGAACTGCATGCCGGCCTTCAGCTCACCCTCCGGCATGTTGGACCGCGGAACGGTGAAGACCAGCTGGTCGTGACGGGTTCCGTACCCCTTCTCCGGTGATA
>SKZO01000200.1 GCA_007127335.1 Spirochaetales bacterium
CCGGATGAATCTGTAGGAATCTCGCCATCGCTCATGAGGCCCCGTTGAGAGCGACCGATGGGAATCGAACCCACATCATCAGCTTGGAAGGCTGAGGTAATAGCCATTATACGACGGTCGCATGTCGTAACGTCATTGGAGCACTCCGAATCAGAGCAGGCCATCGCCCTGCTCGACCAAGTACATGCTCTCAACAGGAGAGTCGGGAAAATCGCCGTCAATGTCAACACAGTACATGACGCTTTCGGGCCAGAAGAGCACACCAACTCGCTCGTCTCCAGCACGAGGGTCGTGGCTGCCATTCTGCTACCGAGTCGCGTCCTTACGGGTTCACCTGTCCATACTCTTGGCAGTCACCTGTGGTCACATGGCCGTTTCGGGGGCTTGTTGTTCCTTGGATGATGCCGTAATATCCTGATCCAGGCATTACATGGAGGAGTTGGAGGTAGACATGAAGACTTTCGCGCGATCAACGATGATTGCCACGGCCGTAGGGTTGGCGCTTGCCGTGCTCACCGGATGCGATCTTTTCGGGGCTGACCCGTTGGGAACGGTCACGGGGCAGGTGGTTGATGTGACAACCGGCTTGGGAGTCTCGGGCGTAAGTGTGCGCGTCCGGGATGCCTCGGAATACACGACCACGACGGCGACGAACGGCAGCTTCACTTTCGACATCCCTGTGGGGACGCAGACTCTGACGTTCACGATCGCCGGATTCGTCATCCCCGACTACCAGGTGAACGTGATCGAAGACCGACTGACAAGCGTCCCAGAGTCGGCAATCATCGCGAACCCGGCACTGTCCCCGGATGAGATCCGGATCGTGTTGACCTGGGGAGCCGATCCACGGGATCTCGACTCTCACCTGATGACGCCGAGCGGGCACCACATCTACTACGCGAGTCGGAACCCGGTGGGAGCGGGCGCCAACCTCGACTATGACGACACGACCGGGTACGGCCCTGAGACCATCACGATCACAGAGATGCAGGAGGGACGGTACCGGTATTTCGTCCATCGTTTCTCAGGTCAGGGAACACTTGCAGGCTCGGGCGCACAGGTTCGGGTGTTCGACGACTCGGGACTCATTGGCACGTATACCGCCCCGTCAACCGGAGTCGGGGACTACTGGAACGTCTTCACGATGGACAACCTGGTCATTACCGTAGTGGACCAGATACAGGAAACGCAGCCCGTTCGATAGGGGCCGATTTCTGGGGGCCGCCTGCGGGCCTCCTGAACGCTTTGACCTTGGCCTGGTTCCGTAGTAGCATTCGGACATGGGTCAACGTGGTGAGGTCTTCTCATGGCGGGTTCCGAGCGCCAACGAGGGGCGTACGTACTTTCTCAACGTCAAGGAGAATCGCATGGGCGATCTCTACCTGACGATCGTTGAGAGCAAGAAGCACGGCGAGTCCGATTTCGAGCGGCGTCAGGTGATGTTCTTCGAGGAGGATATCGCGGAACTGCGGAAGGGAATGGAGAAGGTGTTCGAGTTCATCCGCGAAGCCCGGAGTTCGGGTTCTGCGGGCACCCGACGACGGCGGTCGGGAGACGGCACCCGTTAAAACTGCGGCGGTGTATGGCCGATGGGCCGAGCTGCCGCAACAGCGTCCGGTGCCGGGCGGTCGGATAGCCCTTGTGGCGGTCGAACTCGTACGCCGGCTCGATGCGAGCGTACGCGCACATCCAGCGATCACGAGCAACTTTCGCGAGAATGGACGCGGCCATCACGGAGGCGACCGTGGCGTCGGCCTTGACGACCGCTCGCGCGGGTATTCCGAGGCCGGGGAGGGTTGACCCGTCGACGATGGCGAGATCAGGCAGAAGGGTCAGGGACGTGACCGCTCGGAGCATCGCGAGATGGGATGCCCGCAGGATGTTGAGCGCGTCTACCTCCACGTGACTGGCCCAGCCGACTCCCCATGCTGATGCGCCGGCCGTAATGACCGGGACCAGCCGTTGGCGTTGTGCTGCGCTCAGTTGCTTCGAGTCCCGCAGAACCTCGACGGGAAACCCATCAGGGAGGATGACCGCCGCCGCGGTTACCGGTCCGGCCAGAGGACCTCGACCGGCCTCGTCGACTCCGCATACAACCACGTTGAAACCATACACCAGGTTGGACGCTTTGACAGCTCCAGAGGCCGGTAGTATAGTCGAGCCTCGGAGGAGCATGCCCGACCAACCGTGGCTGCCGTACTACGGCGACATACCGGCGACGATCCCGTACCCGGATATCACGCTCCACGAAGGCCTGACACGTACCGCGACCGAGCATCCGGATCAGGTTGCGATGGAGTTTCTGGACGGCAGGATCACGTACGGCCGCCTCGAAGAACTGGTGCGTGCCGCCGCACGCAGCCTCTGGGCCCTTGGCGTGAGATCCGGCCACCGGATCGCCCTCCTGATGCCGAATATGCCGCATGCCACCGTCATACTCTACGCGGCAAACCGTATAGGCGCGGTCCTGAGCCTCTTTCACGCGGAGGCGGGTCCGCGGGCGGTATCATCGTATCTCGGCGATTATGGCCCCGCGTGGATGGCAGTCAGCGATGAGCACGTTCCGGGGCTTCTGCGATTGCTCTCGAAGCATGCGGTTCGCGGCGTTGTCGTCTGCACGTACCGCGACTTCGGCAGACCCGCATCGGTGCAACGCATGCAGCGCATTCGCCGACGGTCGAACGTCGACACCGGGGGGATCCGCGGGACCTCCGGGCGCAACGGCGGTACCATCGAGACCGCCGGCGAACCGCCGCCGGTCTTCGCGTGGGCGTCGTTTCTTGAGCTCGGGAGGCACGTGGAGCTACCGGCCCAGAGGGAGCTGCACAGCCCCGATCAGCTCGCCGTCGTACTCTATACCGGCGGCACGACGCGTACGCCTCTCGGCGTGATGCACGCGGATCGCCAGCTGAACGCAGTCGCACTGCAGACCCAGGTACAGGGCCCGCTGCTCGCCGGCCAGGCGCTGTTGAGCCTCGTTCCGCTCTCACACGGGTACGGCATAGCGGTAGCCGTCCATGCAGCGGTTTCCGCGGCCGCATCGAGTATCGTCGTGCCTCACTTCACCACCAGAGCGCTTGCCCGCCTCATCAGACGTCGACAGCCGGAATATCTCGTCGGGGTACCGGAGACCTATATCGGCCTCGTGTTCGACCGCGTATTCCGGTTCACCCGGCATCGCGCCCGGATGGGAGCGTTCTGCGGCGGCGATCGTCTGTCGAGAGCAGTTCGGGACAGGTTCGAGCAGATAGTGCGCCGTCGTGGAGGCGCGATCGGTATTCGCGAGGGGTACGGGCTGACGGAGACCGTAACCGCGTGCGCAACGATGCCTGACAGCGATTCCCGGCCCGGAACGGTGGGAATCCCTTATCCGGACACCCTGATAGGTATAGCCGAGCCGGTCGATCCGGACGAAGAGCGCCGGGACGCCCCGAAGTGGCTTTGCGACGGTACGCTCGGAGAGATTCTGGTGCACGGACCGACGGTGATGAACGGGTACTGGAAGCGGGACGATGTGACCGAGCGGGCGTTTCACACGGATCTCGACGGCACGAGGTGGCTGAGGACCAGCGATCTCGGGTCGATGGATGCCGACGGGTTCCTCTCGATCGTTGAACGCATCCCGAACCATCGGTCGCACGGCGGCGGTCGGGTTCATCCGGGACTCGCGGAGGTGGCGCTGAACGAGCATTCTGAGGTACTCGAGGCGTGCGTCACGACCCTCGCCAACGAGAGGGTTGCAGCCCTGACCGCTCACGTTGCTCCGATTGACCGCGACCGCGATCCGCACTGGCTCGAGCAGCATCTGCGAGACTCGATGGTGTCTCTCGACGAGGCGCAGCGACCAACCACGTACCACTTTCACGCCCGTCTACCCCGCACGCTCGGCGGTGTCATCGATCGGCATCGACTGGCCAGCGATCGCTCCCGGGCACTCAGATGAGCAGGGGAGAGGAAATGGTCGGCAACCTGACGGTGGGACAGTTCAACGACTCGTACAAGCCCATCATGGATGGTGTGGGTGTCTGTGTGGAGAACTACACGCGTTGGCTCAACGCGAAGTACGGGACGGCCTACGCGGTCGTACCCCACGTCCCGCGGTACCGGGACGACGATCCGTTCACCGTCGTTCGGTACCCGTCGCTCCCGTTGCTGATCATGCCGCCATACCGACTCGGGATTCCGTGGGCGAGCCCCGCGGTGGGAAGCTTCCTGACTCGGACGGCGTTCAGCCTGGTGCACAGCCACAGCCCGTTCATCGCCGGCAGAATGGCCGAGCGCACCGCGCGGCGTCACGGGGTCCCGCATGTAACGACGTTCCACACCAAGTTCCGGGAAGATGCGCACCGCTATCTGCGCTCAGATCGTCTGGTGGAGATCTTCATCAACCGGGTTATTCGCTTCTACCAGTCGTGCGATGCGGTCTGGACGCCGAGCGAAGCGACCGGGGCAACGCTGCTTGACTACGGATTCCGCGGAGAGATCACGATCGCTCCCAATGGAAGCGACATCGGACACCCGACACCCGAAGAGTACGCAAAGTACCGTGAACGGGGGGCACGCACCACAAAGGTTCCTGCCGATGCCTTCGTCTTCCTCTTCGTTGGTCAACACCGGTGGGAGAAGAACGTCGAGCTCATCATCCGCACGATCGGCCGGCTCAACGAACACGACCGGTTGTCGTCTCCGATCGCGCTTGTCTTCGCCGGCGAGGGCTATGCTTCGGACATGATGCGCCGACTCGCGCGTCGGGTAGGAATCGGCGACAAGACTCGCTTCCTCGGCCGGATCGTCGGGCGGGAACGCCTGAAGGGCCTCTACGCACGGGCCGATCTCTTCTTCTTCCCGAGCCTCTACGACAACGCCCCGCTCGTCATGCGTGAGGCGGCAGCCTTCCGGGTTCCCGCGGTTGTCGCGGAGGGATCCTCGGCCGCGGAGATCATCACCAACGGGAAGAACGGGTTCACCGTGCCGAATGACCCGGACGCCGCCGCGCAGATCCTCCACCGGCTGATGGACGATCGCGGCCTCATCGCGCGAGCCGGGGCTGACGCGGCCGAGACCGTCTACCGCGGGTGGGAGCAGATCGTCGACTGGGTGGCCGGGGAGTACCTGGAGATCATCGAATCGAGAAGACGCCGGATCCGCAGACGACGCGACGCCTGATTTGTTGACCTCCGTCATCGATTGAACTAGAGTACGAGTGATCACAAACTGGGAGTGGATGTGTTCCTGAAGAGCATAGAACTGTTTGGCTTCAAGTCCTTTGCCGACCGGTCTCGAATCGAGTTCACCGACGGCATCTCCGCGCTGCTCGGGCCGAACGGGTGCGGAAAGAGCAACGTCGTCGACGCGATCAAGTGGGTTCTCGGCGAACAGGCTACCAAGAGCCTGCGGGCCGAGAGGATGGAAGATGTGATCTTCAACGGAACCGAGGATCGCAGGGCGCTGAACGTCGCAGAGGTCACCCTGACCATGGTCAACGAAGAGGAGATCCTGCCGATCGACACCGCAGAGATCTCGGTCCGGCGTCGGCTCTTCCGGACCGGAGAGAGCGAATACTATCTCAACGGTGAGTCCGTCAAGCTCAAGGATCTGCGGGAGCTCTTCTACGACACGGGGATCGGCAAGACAGCCTACAGCATCATGGAGCAGGGCAAGATCGACCAGATCCTCTCGAACAAACCTGAAGAGAGACGTCTCATCTTCGAAGAGGCGGCCGGGATCACGAAGTACAAGATGCGCGGGCGCGAAGCCGAGCGAAAACTCGAACGAACCGAAGAGAACATGCGCCAGGTCGAGGGCATACTCGGCGAGGTCTCGCGCAGCTACGAAAGCCTGCGCAAGCAGGCCGACAGGACGCTTGCGTACCGCAGGCTTCGGGACGACATCTTTGCGATCGAGCTCGACCTGACGCTCACGAAGCTCAAGACGCAGGTTGAAGAGCGCGATCGCAGAACCGAGCAGCTCGACACCAGATCGGCGGCTCGCGACAGGCTGAAGGGCGAGATCGACGCGATCAACGACACGCTCGAGGCAAACCTCGACGTCGTGAACGAGATGGAGACCAAGCTGATCGACCACCAGAAACGACTGTATGGGGTCGAACTCGAGAAGAACGATCGCGAGAACCAGATACGCCTGCACGGCGAGCGGGCCGGCGAGCTCGAGGAGAAGATCAAGGGTGACGAAGCGCGACACCAGGCGCTTACAGGCAGAATCGAGGCGCTGCAAAAGGAGATCGTCGCTCTTGAGGAGTCAATCGTGGAACACACGGCCCATATTCGGCATGTCGATGAGAACATCACGGCGTTCGAGCAGCACGTCGAGCACGCCGAACACGGCATCGGGCAGAACCGGACCGCGATTCACGAGAATGAAAACCGGATCGTTTCGTTCGAGCAGAGACAGGTAAAGCTCGAGCGAAAGCTCGGCGAGCTCACCGACGACATTGTGCGTGAGCTCGACGAAGGACTTGCCGCGTCCGGATACTCGCGGGGAGCGCGCAAGGAGCTCGACGCGCGGCTTCGATCCGACCTCGCGGAGCTGCTCCACCGGATCCGTCACAACAGCGAGCGGTTTTCCGACGCACGCGCCGCCGGGGCAGACACGGATGCGCTTGAGGCCGCAGCGGACCTGATCCAGGCGGTGGGCGACCAGGCAGGCGTCGTTGCAGACTCGGTTGATGCGTTCGCGGCAAGCGTACCCGCCTTCCTTGACGATTTTCTCGCGCCCGAAGGTATCATCACCCGCAAGCGCGAGGTCGACGCCGAGCTCGAGCGATGTCGCGAAGGCGTGCGATCGTGCCGTGCGGAGGTAGTGAGGCTTACCGAGGACAACACGGCACTCGCGAGAAAGATCGATGAGTACCGGACGACTCTCGAGGAGCTGCGGGTGAACCGGGCGCGGATGACGACCCAGGTGACAGCGATGCAGGAAAGCGTTGCGCAGCGCGGCGCATCCGTCACGGACCAGGAGCGACAGCTCGAACAGCATCGCAGCGAGCTCGAGACCAGCCGAAAACGCCTCGAGGAAACTCGCCGGCGCATGGAGACGCTCGCCTCCGAGCTGACAGAGCTCGAGAGGCGGGAGCAGACCATGCAGCGCGAGCAGAAATCACTCGAGGAATCGATCTCAGTGCGCAACAAGGACCTCATCGAGAAGGAGCGTGGGTTGAAGCGTCGGATGGAGGATCTCGGGAAGACGCAGAGCCAGCTCGAGAAGCTGCAGATGAGCAGCGCGGAGATCAGCGCGGAGATCCGCAATCTCTACGAGAACTTCCGCGATCGATACAGCCGAGAGCTGTCGGATTACGAGCCGCGCATGCTCGAGATCACGGATAGCCCCGCGGACCTTCGATCGCGGCTGTCGTCACTGCGCGAACAGGAGCGTTCGCTCGGCGCGATCAACCTCGCCGCCCCGGAAGAGTTCGAAGAGGTACGCCAGCGCTACGAGTTCCTCTCGGGACAGCTTGCCGATCTGCGCAAGGCTCGCGAGGATCTCGACCGTGTGACCCGCGAAATCCACAGCGAGAGCGCCGCGCTGTTTACCGAGACGTACGAGCAGGTGAAGAAGAACTTCCACGTCATGTTCCGACGTCTGTTCGGCGGCGGACGCGCAGAGCTGCGCCTGACCGACCCCGACGCGATACTCGAGTCGGGGATCGAAATCCTCGCGCAGCCGCCGGGCAAGAAGCTCGAGAACATAGCCCTGCTCTCCGGAGGCGAGCGCAGTCTGACCGCGGTCGGATTGCTGTTCGCCACCTACATGGTTCGTCCGTCGCCCTTCTGCCTGCTCGATGAGATCGACGCGGCGCTTGATGAGAGCAACGTTGGACGTTTCACCAATATGCTCGTTGAGTTCGGCCGCTCGAGCCAGTTCATCATCATTACTCACAACAAGAAGACGGTAGCGGCGGCGTCCACGCTCCTCGGCGTAACGATGGAGGAGAACGGCGTCTCAAAGGTCGTCGCGATTCGCATAGGTGGGCGGGAGGAGGTCCATGCGTTCTAGCTTCAGCGAGCTGAAGCACCGGGGAGCCCTGGTTCCCGCCGCGATCATCGTGACGCTCGTTGCGGTAGCAGTCTCGACGGCTGTGATCTCGAGACGAGGACCGGCCGATAATGGAGAGAGGCCCGTTGACACGACGGCGCCGGAATGGGCGAGCCCTGATCGGCTGGTGCTACCCGACCACGGTGAGCCGGACGGGATACCGTTCGTTCCGTTCCGTCCGCGCCGCGAGCGATGGACCGAGCAGGAGATCGCCGAGTACTGGTTCGACCCGCAGGAGATCGGAGTCGACGTACTCGACGAGCGGGTAGAGAGATCGATTCGGGAGCTTCTCAGGGGAGTCCCGTAGGTCGGATCTGATTCGGGGAGGGGATATGTGTCGAGACGCCCGGCATACAGCGCTCGCGCTCGTCGCGCTCGTCGCGATGACGGCCTTCGGGTGTGCGACGACGGTTCCCACCTCTGCTCCGGACTCACAGACCCTCCCCGACGAAGCCCCGCCTGAAGCACCTGCAGAGACCTTTGAGCGCGTGGATCCTCCGATCGTGGACCCCAACGTCGCGGGACAGCCTGCCACGACGCTGCCGACCCCTCGGCTCCACCTGGACGATACCCTCAAGCGACCCGGGCCCCCCCGGCGCCTTGAACCTCACGTCCATATCGAGCTCCCCCAACCGCCGCCACGTCCGTCGGAGCCCCCGCCCGTTGCCGCGCCTATCGTGCATCCGCCGCAGCCCGATGCCACAACTGCATCCGCCTCTGCGGACCCGGATACACCCGCAACCCGGGACGAGCCCCGCACATCGCGGCCGACCGAACCCCCGCGGGACGAGCCTCGCACATCGCGCGCGACCGAGCCCCCGCGGGACGAGCCTCGCGCATCGCGGCCGACCGAGCCCACCGCGGAGGTCCGGCCGCCTACGCCGGATCGCCCGTTGGCCGACGCCGAATCGGGCGAAGCTCGGGATCAGGTTCAGTCCGCGGAGTACGCAGACTTCGTCTGGCCGACGACCGAAGATCCGCGTGTCGTACGGCCGGGCTCCGAGATCACGGTCGTGCTGCCGGGGACGGGGTGGCTCTACGTGGGAAAGGAGTACGGCGACGGATCGGTAACGTTGCTCGGGAAGAGCGGTAGCGAACGCGATGAGTCTTTTCGTTTTCGTGTCTCCGAACCTGGTGACTATAGACTCTGGTTTCAGCAACAGGACCCGCTCGCCGGAACGTTCACCAACGAGCGGTTCGCGCTTCGTGCGGTCCCTGCGAGCGAAACGCAGCGGCCGGCGACGACCGGCGGTGTGGACGCCGGCGATGCGCTGCACCGGGACCCCGGACCGGTAGAACGACCGTCCCCCATCGAGCAGGCAGGGCGGCTGCTGGACGCCGGCGAAGAGATCGAGGCGCTCGTGCGCGTCGCCCGGGCATTCACGGAGGCGGGCGAGGCCGATCCGTCGGCATCGGTCGTCGTCGATGAGGACCTCGCCCGGAGATTCGCCGACGTCGCAGCCCGGGCGCCAGCGCCCACGGAGGTGCTCCGTGACTTCTGGCGGGGGCTTGCCTCATCCGGCGTACTCGAAACCGAGGCGCATCGATCGCTCCTCGAGATCGGGATCCGCGATGGCGAGATCGACGACGTGCTCGAAGCGTTCCTGTGGCTCGAGCACAGCGACGCGGGGAATGGTGCCGGCGCCGCTGCGGCCATGCCGGACGAAACGCTTTTCGAGCTTGCCCGTCGACTCGAGAGGCCGGGGCCGGGCAGAGACCTGCAAAGGGCCCTGTCGCTCTACCGTGCCATCGTCGACGATCGGCCACTGTCCCGATACTGGGACGACAGTCGTTCGCGCATCGAGTATCTGCAGCGCCACTATTTCGATGTGAGATAGCGGTATTCGTCGTCGATCCCGGCCTCGAGTTGACAGTTGGTCCCGTTCATCGCTATATATGGGCCTTGGTCCTCAAGGTATAGGTATGCTGGAACGATTGTCCGAAAAGCTCAGTCAAATCACCCGGCAGCTCTCGGGTCGCGCCTCGATCAGCGAGAAGAACGTCCAGGACGCGCTCGAAGAGATCAAGATCGCGCTGCTCGAAGCGGATGTCCACGTCCGCGTCGTTCGGCGTTTCATCAACCGTACGCTCGAGGACGCGACGGGCGAGGCGGTGCTGAAGTCGGTATCGCCCGGACAACAGTTCGTCAAGGTCGTGTACGACCGGCTCGTGCAGTTTCTCGGCGACGAGCGAAGCGATCTCGAGCTCAAAGGGCCGGACACCCGCAGCGTGATCCTGCTGCTCGGTCTGCAGGGCTCCGGAAAGACGACGACGGCAGCGAAGCTTGCGCGACGGCTCCAGAAGGAGGGGCGACGTCCGCTCCTGGTCGCCGCGGACCTCGTTCGACCCGCTGCGGTCGATCAGCTCATGACCCTCGGCGCGCAGGTCGGCGTTGACGTCTATCATGAGCCCGGAGCCACGGATCCGGTCAAGCTCGTAAAGAACGCCCTCGCTCACGCCCAGCGCAACGTCATGAACACGGTGCTCGTCGACACCTCCGGACGGATGCAGATCGACGATCAGCTCATGAAGGAGCTCATCAGGATCCGCGCGACGGCCGAACCGGATGAGACGCTCCTCGTGGCGGACAGCATGACCGGTCAGGCCGCCGTCGACGTCGCGAAGGCCTTTGACGAAGCCGTGTCGCTTTCCGGCGTGATTCTGACGAAGTTCGACTCGGACACGCGTGGCGGGGCCGCGCTGAGTCTGAAGAGCATCACCAGGAAGCCCATCAAGTTCGTCGGCGTGGGCGAGAAGCTCGAGGATCTCGAGCCCTTCTACCCGGACCGCATCGCGTCTCGTATTCTCGGCATGGGCGACGTGGTGTCGCTCGTGGAGAAGGCGCAGGAGACGATCGACGAGGACGAAGCTGTCGCGCTCCAGGCCAAAATGGCGAGCGCGACCTTCACCCTCGAGGACTATCTCGCCCAGTTCCAGCGTGTGAGGAAGATGGGAAGCCTCGAGTCCATCCTGGACATGATCCCGGGGATGCAGGGGAAGATCACCGAAGATGATATCGACGAGCGGGAGATGAAACACGAGGAAGCGATTATCCTGTCGATGACCCCAACAGAGCGTCGCAACCATCGAATCATCGGTCCACCCCGCCGTAAACGGATCGCGAGGGGCAGTGGAACAAGTGTGCACGAGGTCAATAAGCTTCTCAAAAAGTTCGAGAAGATGCGACTCATGATGAAGAAGGTCACGAAGAACAAGAAGTATCAGTCCCAGCTCATGTCTCAGCTGGGGGGATAGCAGGAGGACGTATGGTTCGTATTCGACTGAAGAGACTGGGCACCAAGATGCGGCCCTATTACCGCATCGTCGTAATGGACTCGAGGAAGCCACGAGACGGTCGAGCGCTCGAGGAGGTGGGCATCTACCACCCGATCTCGCCCGAAGGCCGGCAGGTCGACATCAAGGAGGACCGCGTTCGCGAGTGGTTGAGCAAGGGCGCGCAACCTTCGAACACGGTGAAGAAGCTCCTGAACAAGCAGAACATCACGGTCAAGTGAGCCCGATGGAAAAAGAACTCGTTGCCTATGTGGCCAAAGCTCTCGTCGATCAGCCTGATGAGGTAGAGGTCAACATGATCGAGGGCGAAAAGTCCACGATCCTGGAGCTGAAGGTAGCCGCAGCCGACGTCGGGAAGGTGATCGGCAAGCACGGCCGGATCGCCAAGGCGATCCGTACGATCCTCAGCGCATCGTCGACGCGAACAGGCAAGAGGGTAGTACTCGAGATACTCGACTAGATGGCCGCGGAACTCGTGATCGGACGCGTTCGCACGACGCACGGTGTCCGTGGCGAGCTGAAGGTGGAGAGCCTCTCAGGAGAGACTGAGCACTTCCTCAACCTCGCGCGGGTTACGATGATTCGCGCCCCCGGAGGACCGGACGCGGAACGGGAAACCCTGGAGGTCGAGTCGGTCCGTGTCGCGCACAGGCTCGTCATTATGAAACTCGCGGGATATGATGTTCCGGAGACCGCCAGGAGATGGCGGGGATGCGAAATCGCCGTCGACCGTGCCCGGGCGGCGCCTCTCGCTCAGGATGAGTACTACTACGCCGACCTCGTGGGTCTGACTGTCTGCGTGGGCAGAGTCCGGTGCGGGCGGGTCTCGGACCTCTGGGAGGGCGGCCCGACCGTGCTTCTTGGCATCATCCGAAACGACGGCGAACAACGTCTCGTACCCTTCCAGGCGGAGTTCGTCGCATCGGTCGACCTGGAAGAGGGCCGGCTCGTGCTGGAGAACGAAGAGGTGATCTCGTGAAGTTCACGATACTCTCGCTCTTTCCGGAGATGCTCGAGTCGTATTTTCGCAGCAGCATCATGGCGCGCGCGGTCGACCGGGGACTCATCAGCTACGAGCTCGTGAACATCCGCGACTACGCTGACGACCGCCATCGTACGTGCGACGATGCACCGTACGGTGGCGGCTCCGGAATGGTACTGAAAGCCGAACCCCTTTCGGCGGCTCTTGACGCGATGTCCGCCGGCAGAAAACGGGTCGTGTATGCGAGTCCGGCCGGTGAGCTCTTTCGACAGGAGACGGCTGTGCAGCTGTCCCGGGAGGATGAGCTCGTGATGATCTGTGGACGGTACGAGGGCATTGACCAGCGTGTCATCGATCTGTACGTTCATGACGAGCTGTCGATCGGCGATTACGTGGTCTCCTCCGGTGAGGTGGCCACGCTCGTGATCGTTGACGCCGTGTATCGGCTCGTGGCGGGGGTGATCTCCCCGGGATCTCTTGAGGAAGAGAGTCACATCGACTCCTTGCTCGAGTATCCCCACTATACGCGTCCGGAGGTGTTCCGCGGGCACACGGTCCCGCCGGTCCTGCTGTCCGGACACCACGCAGAGATCACCGAGTGGCGGCGATGGAAGCAGGTAGAACGAACGGCGGCGGTGCGGCCGGATCTGCTCGCGAAGGCGGGCATCACGACCAGCGAACTGGTCGAGCTGGAAAGGAAGTACGGAGGACACAATGGATCTGATCACGGCGGTTGAGTCCGCACAACTCAAGGAAGGCAGAGACCAGTTTCGCATTGGAGACACCGTCAAGGTGCACTTCTCGATCGTTGAGGGCAAGAACGAGCGGGTTCAGATCTACGAGGGTCTGGTGATTGCACGGAAGAACAGTGGCGTGCGTCAGACGTTCACGGTCCGCAAGCTCTCATACGGAATTGGCGTGGAGCGAGTCTTTCCCGTCCACTCTCCGCGCATCCAGAAAATCGAAGTGGTTCGCCGCGGTCGGGTGCGTCGCAGCAAGCTCTACTACATCCGCGAACGCGTCGGCAAGCGCGCGAAGGTCGCCGAGCGCATCCAGCGCAAGCACGATCGACGCGAGCCGACGTCCCCGGAACGGCCGGAAGCGTAGATCCGGAGCGATGCGGTGAAGGTCGGACCTCCAGCAGGACCCTCCGACGCTCACCTGCCGCGACCCGGACAGGCATATCCTCCTCTCCTGCGAACCGGCGACCGTCTGTCGCTCTATGTGGAACGACGGGTCGGCCAGGACCTTCTGGTGCGCATCGGGTCGCACCTCATCCGCGCCCGTCTTAACGGCGACGTCCAGCCGGGGAACTGGTACCGCGCGACCGTGAGCCGGCCGGGCCCCACGGTTGTTCTGCGGACGGGAGACAATCCGGTCCCTCTAAATCCCGCCGCCCTTGCACGGTCACACGGGCTGCCGGAGGGAGCGGAACCCGTGATTCGCGCGTTCGTACGCAGCGGGCTCCCGCTCCAGAGCGAGCGTCTCGCGCTCGCGTGGCGCCGGGTTCGCTCTTCGTCCCACCTCACGACAACAGAACGCTCCCGAATCGCCGCCGTCCTCGAGGACAAGGGACTGCTCGACTCTCCCACGGCATTCGACCGTGCGATCGATGCCGCAGGAGGCGGCCACGAGCAACGGCACAGTCACCGCCGGTCCGGCCGGGACGACGGGACGACCGAATCGGACGACGAACCTTCGGATCCAGAGGAGGCCGTGCCGCTCGCCGAGAGCCTTCGACTCGCGGTTGAGCGCGGCAACGAGAAGAGCGATCTGCTCCAACTCATCAACCACCAGGCCGGGCGACAGGAGAACTGGATCATCGTACCGCTCGAGTTCGCCAATGCCCCGCAGCTCAGCGCTTCACTGAAGATACGCATGCCGCTCCCGGCGCAGGACGCTCCGAATGCTTCGCGCACCCTCACCGAAGCTATTGTCGACGTACGACACGATGATCGCCGGTGGACATTCGGCATTCGCCCGACCGGAGACCCGGAAGGATCCATGAGGATCACGCTCCTCGCGGCGCCGGCGGAGGTCGGCGGCGACGAGGACCACCTTCACGCTGTGCTCTCGCCCCTCAGGAATCGCCTGGAGGCACTCAAGATGCTGTTCTATCTGCGTCCCATGTCCAAAGACTCCAACGACGGGTTTTCACACGACGAACGCGAGAGTATACTACGCCACGTGGACAGCAGCGTATGAGCAGACAGACGTCCGTCGCGCTGCGCTATGATACACGGCTTCCAGCGCCGCTGGTGATCGCACGCGGGAAGGGGGATCTCGCCGATCGACTGGTGACTCTGGCTCGCGAGCATGGGATACCCGTTGTGGAATCGCACGGGCTCGCGGAGTCGCTCTATGGTACCGACCCTGGAGATCTGATACCCGAACGGTTCTACCAGGCGGTGGCTGAGATACTGGGCTTCGTATGGCGCAGCTCTACGGCCGAAACGGGCGAAAACAAAAAGGTGTGGGATGAAAACTATCAAGGTCAGTGACCTGAGACCCGGACTGAGGTTCGACAAACCGGTCTACGTCGACGACGAGAACCTCCTCGTGCCTGAGAATGTAGAGATCAGACAGCGGGACATCGACCGCTTGCACAAGTGGCAGGTTCAGGCCGTCCGAACGGAGGGCAAGCCGTTGAAGGAGCTCCCGTCGACGAACAAGAACTCCTTTCTCCAGAAAGCGTTCAGCACCCCGACGCAACAGGCGGTCATCGATGCCTACAGCAGCCTCGCATCCGAGATGCAGGACGTGTTCGAGAGGGTGCGGGCCAACACCAACGTGAAGGCCGTTGAAGTGGACGCGATCGTCGACCGACTGCTGAAGCTCCTCACGCAACGCAGGAATGAGGTCATCCAGCTCATTCTGTACGGCCTGCAGGGTGAGTCGGGGTTCATCGAAAACGCGATGAACTGCGCGGTCCTGGCGACCCTCGTCGGCCAGAACCTGAATATGGTTCAGCACAAGCTCATCCAGCTCGCTACCGGCGCGCTGCTCCACGATGTGGGCATGCTCCGCATCCCGCAGGCCGTGCGCGCCAAGACCGGCGAGCTGACACCGGATGAGGTGCGGATCATGCAGGAGCATCCGCTTCACTCATACCGGATAATCACCAAGGAGATGAAGTTCGCGGAGGAGATTGGGGTTGCCGCGTATCAGCATCAGGAGCGATGGGACGGTCAGGGCTATCCCCGACAACTGTCAGGTCGCAATATCGCTCCCATGGCGAGAATCATCGCCGTCGTCGATGCTTTTGAAGCGATGGTGAGTAAACGGCCGTACAGAAGTTCGATGATCGGATACGCAGCAATGCGTACGATCCTTGGGGACAACGGGAGACGGTTCGATCCCGACATCCTCAGGATCTTCATCAGGACCATGGGAATCTATCCCATAGGAAGCGTGGTGCTCCTGAAGGACGGTCGAATCGGCCGCGTCGTCGACGTCAACGGCAGCGCGCCGGTACGTCCGCACGTGAAGATCATGATCGACCCGACCGGACGCGAGTACCAGCGCGATGAAGGAGATGTCGTCAACCTTGCGGAGGAAAAGGACCTCTTCATCGCCCGAGCCGTCGACCCCAAGGAACTCGGCGGAGCCGGCAGGAAGCCCTGAGTCAGCGCACCGGCGGCACGCCTCCGCGTACGCCCGGGGCGTACGCGGAGAAGAACGCGCCACCGAGCACCTGAAGAACCATGGGTACCGAATCCTCGAAAGAAACTTCAGAACCCGTGGCGGTGAGGTCGATATTATAGCTGTTGAAGGTGGCACCATCGCATTCTGCGAGGTGAAGAGCTGGGAACGGATGCCCCTCGAAGGGTTGGAACACGCCCTGAGCCGCCGGAAGCAGGGACGCATTATTCGGACATCTCTCTGCTATCTGCACGCGCATCCGGACCTCACACGTCTGCAACCCCGGTTCGACGTGCTCTTCGTCTGTCCGGAGCGGGTGGATCACCTCAAGAACGCTTTTTCCGGATGTGGTGCATGGTAAGGATAGCGAAGAAGAGCGACCCTCAGCGCATCGAAGAGCTGAAGAAGAAGATTCGCGACTCCAGCTACGTGGACGACGCGATCCAGACGATCGCGCAACGGCTCAGCTCCGAGCTCGTCCACACCACACGCCCACGCCAATGACGGTCCGGGCATCAAAACGGCTGCTCCACCAGCGAGACCATGGGGCCCGGTGATTGACCGTCCCCGGTGAGAGCGGTAGCATGGCATCATGTTGCGGGCCCTCTTTCCCGGATCCTTCGACCCACCGACGAACGGACACCTGAACCTTCTTGAGCGCGCGAGCCGAATCTTCGACGAGATCTATATCGTGATTGCCGTCAACCCCAACAAGCGCTACACCTTTGACGCCGAAGAACGTCTTGAGATGGTAGGAGAGCTCGTCAAGGAGTTCTCCAACGTCCAGGTCCATGTCTGGGACAAACTGATCGTCAGCTTTGCCGAACGCGTTGGGGCCCGGGTGATGATTCGCGGAGTGCGCGCGCTTGCGGACTTTGCCTATGAGTTCGAGCTGTCGATGATCAACAAGGGGCTGAACCCCCAGGTTGAGACACTCTTCATCCCTACGGATCCCCAGTACTTCGTGCTCCGATCCACGTCAATCAAGGAGCTCGCGCGCCTCGGCGGCGACATCTCCAAAATGGTCCCGCCAATGGTTGCGCAGGCACTGCACGAGAGGCTGGGACCGGGCTCGCAAGCTTCGTAGGCATTGTTGACAAGCGTGGTGCCTTACGCTATCTTCTGGCAGACCCTTGACTGAGACAAACCGGATGACTTTGAGGTAAGAGATGGCCGTACCAAAGAAAAAGCACTCAAAAGCTCGGACTCGGCGCCGACGCTCTATCAACGCCAGGATCAAGCTCCCCACGCTCATCACCTCGCCCGAGTCTGGTGAGCCGGTGAAGCGGCACCATGTGGACATGAAGAGCGGTTTCTACCGCGGCAAACAGGTCTTCGAACCGGAAGATCTCGAATAAAGGAACGAGGGGTACATGATGGCTGACGAACTGTTTGAGAAGATGAAGAAGCTCATCGCTGAGAAGCTCGAGATCGACGAGAGCAAGATCACGATGGATTCGTCATTCCGGCAGGATCTGGGCGCTGACAGTCTGGATACCTTTGAACTCGTCTACGCAATCGAAGAGGAACTCGGCATCGAAGTTCCTGACGAGAAGGCGAACGAGTTTGAGACCGTACGCGACGCTCTCGAGTTCATCAAGACTCAGAAGAAGTAGCGACGACCGAGTCGCAGCCGAACGCGCTCTCCAACCCGGAGGCGCGTTCTCTTTTTATGCGAAGATTACCCAAGCGACTGCTCAGGCGATCAGACGCGCAGGCTGCTCCCGAGATCAGCCCGGGACGACGCGATGAGCTCCTCCTCTTTCAACGCCATAGCGGCGCGAAGTTCAGGAGTCTCGAACTCCTGAATCTCGCGTTCTGCCATAGATCGTATGCCAACGAACGAGGCGACGGGACGGGCAATAATGAGAGGCTGGAGTTCCTTGGTGATTCGGTTCTGGGCCTCGCAGTCGCTGAGTATCTGTACGAGGAACTGCCTGATCGTCCAGAAGGAGATCTGGCCAAGATCAAGAGTTTCGTGGTCAGCGAGGCCAGCCTGTCGGAGATCGCCCGTGCCATCCGTATTGACAACTTCATACTCATCGGCAAAGGCGAGGAATACTCCGGAGGACGCGCGAAGCGGGCGATTCTCGCCGACGCGTTCGAAGCCGTCGTCGGCGCGCTCTTTCTCGACAGCGGTTTTCGTGAGTCCCGACGTTTCGTGCTGAGTTTTCTCGTGCCGGAGATCGAGAAGGTTCTCGAAGACCGGCACGACAAGGACTACAAGACGCTCCTCCAGGAGCATGCGCAGAAGAGCTACAGAGCGTATCCGAAGTACTCACTGGTTAAGAAGACCGGCCCCGATCACGACCGTGTCTTCTGGATCAACGTTGAAGTGGCCGGAAAGGCTTTCGGCCCCGGTAAGGGCTCAAACAAGAAACAGGCCGAGCAGGCCGCAGCCTGCCTTGCCTACGAGGCACTGAAAGCTTCGCGCGATCGTCCGAACAGTCGCCCGCGCAAGAGCCGCAACAGGGATTCCGGAGGCTGATCAGCCCGTCCCACGGACCCTCTCCTGGTAGTACCTGCGCGCGATGGTGAGCAGCCGCGGTTTCGTGTTGAGAGACGGATCATCCAGCACCGCCTCGAGAAGAGCGTCAAGGACCACGCCCATGCCGGGCCCCGGGGGAATGCCGGCCTCGATCAGGTCACGTCCGTTCACCGCAAGGTCCTTGACCGTCGTCGCCTCGTCTGCTGCAAGCCGGGCGTTCACCCGTGCAACGAATTCGCC
>SKZO01000049.1 GCA_007127335.1 Spirochaetales bacterium
CGGGAATGCCTTCTACCGAATCCGCGACCTCACGCCCGACGTGCTCTTCCTCGTCAGCGTGGTGGTCACCGAGCGGAACGCGATCGTGACGCAGATCGAGGTCAACCAGAACGCGAACCTTGTGCTGGTGCGCGCGAACTAGGTCCTTCCCCTGACGAGGCGCGGCCGGCTGCCGAACGATCAGCCTCATCCATCGTCTCGTAGGCCACCGTCCGGTCGCGACCGTCTCACGATTCGCTCCTCGCTCCTTTGTAAACGAACATTGCCCGTCTGTCACCCGTGATTGCCGGATTGCCGGAAGCCGTTTACACTGGGGAAAACAAGCAAAGGAGCGTACATGTCAGAACAGGCGAAACGTCCACTCTCCTACGGTATGATCGGCGGCGGGCCGGGCGCCTTCATAGGAGACGTCCACCGACGGGCGATCGCACTCGACCTCGACACCAGGCTCGTGGCCGGGGTCTTCTCCCGGGACCGTGAAGCCAGCCTGCAGACGGGGCGGGAGTTGTTCCTCGACGAATCGCGAGTCTATCGGGATTACGGCGAGATGGCGAAGCAGGAGGCCGCGCGCGAAGACGGGATCGATTTCGCGGTCATCGTGACTCCCAACGTCTCCCACTTCGAGATCGCACGGGCTTTTCTCGACGCAGGCATTCACGTGGTCTGCGACAAGCCGCTGACGACGGAGCTCGGCGATGCGGAGAAACTCGGCTCGCTCGTCTCCGAACGTGACCTCCTCTTCGCGGTGACCTATACCTATACCGGGTACCCGGCCGTGAAGAAGGCTCGCGATCTGGTGCGCTCAGGGGCCCTGGGCAGGATCAGGTTCGTCAATGCCGAATACCCCCAGGAATGGCTCGCCACGAGCGCCGAGAGCGAAGCCGGCAACCGGCAGGCGAGCTGGCGCACCGATCCCTCTCAGTCCGGCAAGGCCAACTGCGTGGGCGACATCGGCACCCACATCGAGAACATGGTAAGCTACGTCACCGGGCTCGAGATTGCGTCGCTTTCGGCACGACTGGATTCCTTCGTCGAAGGTCGGAGGCTCGATGATAACGCGACCGTCATGGTGAACTATTCCGGCGGCGCAACCGGTCTGTACTGGAGCAGCCAGGTGGCGGTCGGTACCGACAACGCACTGCGCATCCGGGTCTTTGGTGAGAAGGGAGCAATCGAGTTCTCCCAGGAGGATCCCAACTACCTGAGGTACAGCCCGCTCGACGCGCCGGCTCAGATACTCAGCAGGGGCAGAGACGACCTCGGCGAGAGGGGGCAGTCGCTCGTGCGGATTCCTGCCGGTCATCCGGAGGGGTACTTCGAGGCGTTTGCGAATATCTACAGGACCTTCACCGGCGCGCTGCGCAAGCGGCTCGCGGGGGAGCCGCTGAGCGATGCCGATCGGGATTTCCCGACGGTGGACGATGGCATCCAGGGCGTTCGTTTCGTCACCCGAGTAGTCGAGAGTGCGGCGAACAAGAGCGCGTGGGTAGACTTCTAGGAGGACGTATGGCAAGGCCAGTAACACTTTTCACCGGGCAGTGGGCGGATCTCCCGTTCACCGACATCTGCAAGAAGGCAGGCTCGTGGGGGTTCGACGGGCTCGAGCTCTGTACCTGGGGGGACCACTTCGACGTACATCAGGCGGCGAAGGACGCCTCCTACGTGGACCGGCACAAGGAGACGCTGAGCGCGAACAACCTCGGGTGCTGGTCGATCGGATCGCACATCGTCGGACAGCTCGTGGGCGACAATCCGGACCCGCGCAACGACGCCTTTGCGCCGGAGCGACTCGCCGGCAAGCCGGATGAGATCCGCAAATGGGCGATAGACGAGATGATCGCGACCGCGGCGGGGGCCAGGGCACTCGGAATCGACGTTGTCACCGGCTTCATGGGCTCGCCGATCTGGGCCTGGTGGTACAGTTTCCCGCCCACGACCGAACAGCAGGTGGCCGACGGGTACGGCAGAATCGTTGAGCTCTGGGGGCCGATCTTCGACGCCTTCGATGCACACGGGGTCCGGTTCGCGCTCGAGGTACATCCCGGTGAGATCGCCTACGATCTCTACACGATGCAGCGATTGCTCAAGGAGTTCGATAACCGGGAGACGCTCGGAGTGAATTTCGACCCGTCGCACCTCATCTGGCAGGGGATCAGGCCCGAGCTCTTCTACCGGGATCTCGCCGACCGCATCTACCACGTTCATATGAAGGACTCGAAGGTCAGTCTCGACGGTCGGGCGAGTATCCTTGGTTCTCACCTGCCGTTCGGCGACCTGCGGCGTGGCTGGAACTTCGTGTCGCTCGGGCACGGCAGCGTCGACTTTGACGCAATCATCCGGGAGGTGAACGCCGCCGGCTACATGGGTCCGCTCTCGATCGAGTGGGAGGACAACGGAATGGATCGCGAGTTCGGAGCGCAGGAAGCACTCGAGTTCGTGAAGAAGGTGAACTTTGGCGCTTCTACCGTGGCGTTTGACCAGAGTATGGAAAAGTAGGTAAGATACCAGAGGCGGGTCGCCGCCGGCCCGCCGTGAGTTCCGTGCTGAATACTACTCAAGATACAGGTACTGCAATGCTCATTCGTCGTTCCCTCGGCCGCCTCGCGCGTGTGGTAGCAGCTACTATGGCTCTCGCGCTCTCCTCGTGCTTTCTCCTGCCGCGAGAGGAAGAGATCCTTGCACCACCGCTCGCCGAGCCGCCGCAGATCACCTATCGCACGCACGCGGTCGCGCGCGGTGACCTCAAGGACACGATACGGGCCTTCGGGAGCTTCGTCTCCGCCTCCCAGTCCGACGTCTTCTTCGAACGCCGCGGTGGCCGACTGCGTACCATACACGCGACGATCGGCGATACCGTGGAAGCCGGTCAGCTGCTCGCCGAGCTCTATACCGAGGATCTCGAAGCGGAAATCGTCCAGGCCGAACTCAACCTCGAGCGTGCCGAGCTCGCGCTCAAGCGGACGCAGGAACAGGCCGACGATCGTTTCACGCTCGAGTTTGCGAAGGCAGATCGCGATCTGGCGGTGCTGCGGCTCGAAGAGCTCGAAGCGGATCTCCAGCGGGAGCTCGAGCTCGCCGAGGTAACCGGCGGTGCCGGTGAGGCGGTTCGACGCCTTCGCCAGCGCGTCGCGGAGCAGAGGATCGCCGTTCGCAAGGCAGAGCTGACGGTGCAGCGGATCGAGGAGGGAGAGAATCCCGTCGCAGTGCAGATGGCGAGGGTTGACGTCGAAGTCGCCCGCGTGAGACTCCAGCGACTGCTCGATCAGCTCGACGCGACGAAGCTCTACGCCCCTATAGACGGTGTGGTGACCTGGATCAACCGTCAGGCTCGCGAGGGAGAGAACGTCCCGACCTTCCTTGACATCATCCGGATTGCCGACCCAACCGATCTCATCTTCGAGTACCAGGGCCGGGATGCGAACAAGTTCGATGTAGGGATGGACTGTCTCATCATCATTCGGGACGACGAGTACCGGGGCACCGTCGTGCTCACGCCGCGAAGCGTTCCCTTCGAGCAGATCGAGCAGTACCGCGACACCGTGAGGATTCGCGTGGACGAGCCTGTTCCTGAGCTCCGCATCGGCACGAGCGCAACAGCAGAGCTCCTGCTCGCCGAACGCAACGATGTCCTCGTACTCCCGAGCCGTGCGGTGCAGCGCTACGCCACGCGGCGGTACGTGCACGTGCTCGCCGACGGCGTCCGGGTCGAGCGTGACGTCGAGGTGGGCCTCGAGACCGCCACCGAGGTCGAAATCGTGCGGGGCCTCGACGAGGGCGAAGAAGTGGTGTTGAGGTAGCCGTGCTGCTCTTTGTACTGCGCAAGATGGCTGCCAACAAGTGGATGGTCGGCAGCCTGCTCGTTGGCGTGATCCTGGCGGTTGCCATGGTCACGACGATCCCGATCTACAGCCGCGGCATACTCACCCGACTGCTGCTCCGCGATCTGCAGCAGTACCAGGAACGCACGGGCGCGTATCCCGGAACGGTCGAGCTCAGCGGCTATCTGGTCGTTGATCCCGAGATCGTTGCTCCGCTCGATGCGTACGATGAGCTCGCCGCCGCGGTAGACTCCGAGGTGCGCCGCGGGATTGTCGTCCCGATCCAGACCGAATCCTCCCGGATCCAGCAGAACTTCCTCCGACTGCGCGATCTCGATCGACCCGAGGACGATCTGATTTCCACCTCCATGGTCTCAGTCGGCGGGTTTCTCGACCGGGTGCGCCCGCTCGTGGGCGAGATGCCCTCCGCGACTCCTGAGGGCAATCTCTCTGACGCCGCTCCGGTGGTCGACGCGGTGATAACGCAGGAGACTGCGGTAGCCGGACGACTCGCCTACGGCAAGACCTACGACCTGTACGCTCAGCGCGGCGAGCATCTGCTGCCGTTCCGGGTCCGCGTTGTCGGAGTCGTGGAGGTTGCGGATCACAACGACGTCTACTGGACCTTCTCGCTTCGTCGATTCAGCAACATGCTCATCCTGCGCCAGGACGACCTTCGTCGCGTCATTGCCACCGACAACCCGACGCGAAACCTCGAGATATCGTGGGCGTACACCTACGACTACCAGTCACTCACGAGCGAGGACGCGGCTCCCATGGTTGCCTTCGTCAACCAGTATACGCGACTCGCGCGTCGCGTCGGGCTTACCGTTCGGCTCCCGATCCTGCGGATTCTCGAGAACTACATGGTGCGCCAGCGCGCACTCACCATGACGCTGTGGGTGCTGCAGGTGCCTCTCCTGCTGATGCTCGCCTTCTACCTCTTCATGGTCTCGCAGATACTCATTGACCACGAGCGGAACGAGATCGCGCTCATGAAGAGTCGGGGGGCTCGGGTAGGGCAGGTATTTGCCACGTACGTGGTCCTCGGGATCTTCCTCAGCCTCGCCGGAGTCATCGTCGGGCCCTTTCTCGGGCTCCTGATCTGCCAGATCCTTGGCGCCTCCAACGGGTTCCTCGAATTCGTGCAACGCCGAGCTCTGCGGCTGGAGATCACGCCGCGTACCTACGTGTACGCATTCGCCGCCTCAGCGGTGGCGCTCCTGACGATTCTGATTCCGGCGCTCCAGGCATCCCGGACGACGATCGTTCATCACAAACAACGCCTTGCCCGCGGCCGGAAGCGGCCGCTGTGGAGTGTCCTTTTCCTCGACGTTATCCTTCTTGGTGTCTCGGCGTACGGGCTCTACCGGTACCGCGCGCACACGGATATCGTTCAGCTCGCCGGGCTCGATCCGACGGAGATGGCGCTCGATCCCGTGCTCCTCTTCATGTCCACGATGTTCGTGATCGGCCTTGGCCTGCTCTTCCTGCGAGTCTATCCGCTGCTCGTCAGGTTCCTCTTCCGCATCGGGGCCCGCCGCTGGTCTCCGGCGGTCTTCGCCTCGCTGATCCAGGTTGGACGGGGAGCCGGAAAAGATCAATTCCTCATGCTCTTCCTGATCCTCAGCATCTCGATCGGGGTCTACAATGCAGACGCGGCCCGCACGATCAACCAGAACGTTGAAGAGCGGATTTTCTACAACGCCGGGTCTGATATCGTGATCCGTGAGGAATGGCAGCGCGTGGCAGCCTCCGGGGAGATGATCTCCGACCAGGATCCGCTGGGTCCGCCTACCGGTGGCGGGGGCGGCGGTCCGGGAGGAAGCACCGGCGGCGATTCGGGACGCTTCGTGGAGCCTGCGTTCAGACGGTTCGAGGAACTGCCGAGCGTCGTCCAGGCGACGAGGGTCTTCTACGAGCCAAACGCGAGCGGACGTAAACTCGCGGGAGATTCCTTTCGCGGTACGGCGCTGTTCGGGATCAACCCGACGGAGTTCGCGTCCGTCGCCTGGTTCCGGCGCGATCTGCTTCCTTCGCACTGGTACAACTACCTGAACCTGCTGTCCGAGAGCCCGGCAGCGGCGCTCGTCTCCCGATCGCTCGCGGAGGAGGCCGGGCTCGAGCTCGGCGATCCGATCTACCTCACCTGGCGCGACCAGCCGTCAACGCTCTACTACGTGTACGGGATGGTCGACTACTGGCCGGGCTACAACCCGTTCACCGTCCGTTTCGGGACCGGGCACCGACACCTCGTCGTGGTGAACCTGAGCTACCTTCAGGCGACAACGGCACTCGAACCGTACGAGGTATGGCTGAAGCTCGAGCCCGATACCGAGACCGAGGCGTTCTACCAGTCAATTTCCGACAACCGCATCAACCCGACGCGCTTCATCGACGCCCGGCAGGAGATCATCCGCGAACGCAACGATCCTATGCTCCAGGGAACCAACGGCACGCTGTCGCTGGGTTTTCTCGTGAGCCTTGGCGTCTGCTTCGTCGGGTTCCTCCTCTACTGGATTTTCTCCATTCGCGAGCGCACGCTCCAGTTCGGGCTGTTCCGTGCGATGGGGATGAGCAAGGCCGGCATCGTCACGATGCTCGGTCTCGAGCAGCTCTTCATCTCAGGCGCGGCGGTGCTGGCCGGGTTCGGAATCGGTCGCCTTGCCAGTTATCTGTTCGTGCCGCTTCTCCAGATCGTGCAGAATCCTGAGGAGACGGTCCCTCCGCTGCGAATCATCTCGCTCGCGCTCGATCAGCTGCGGATCGCCGGTTTTGTGACGCTCATGCTCTTTCTCGGGTTCGCGATACTTTCGGTCTTCCTCGCGAGAATACGCATCCATCAGGCCGTCAAGCTGGGGGAGGAATGAGCACACCGGATCGATCAATCCACCTTGAGGACCTGTCTCGTACGTTCCGCGTCGGCTCCTCCACCGTGCATGCGGTCCAGGATGTCTCACTCACGATCCCGGCCGGGAAGCTGACGGTCATCCGCGGCAGATCCGGTTCCGGGAAGACCACACTTCTGAACGTGCTCGGACTCCTGGACCGACCCACTACCGGATCGCTGCGCTACGGCACCACCGACGTGCTGCGTATGGGGGACCATGACCGAGACCGCTTCAGGCGGAACGAGATCGGGTTCATCTACCAGACGATCGCGCTCGTCGCGCTCATGACGGCCTACGAGAACATCGACTTTCGTATGCGCGTCGCCGGGGCGCCGCTCGAAGAACGTGAGAGGCGAGTGCCCGAATGCCTGCATCTCGTGGGGCTCTCGGAACGCGCGACGCATCGGCCATTCGAGATGTCGGGCGGCGAGCAGCAGCGCGTCGCGATCGCGCGAGCCATTGCCCATCGGCCCAGGGTGATCTACGCCGACGAGCCGACCGCCGAGCTTGACACGGTCACCGGCATCCACGTGGTCGCCATTTTCCGGCGGCTGATCGAGGAAGAGGGGATCACCGTCGTCATGACGACTCACGACCCCGCGATGATGGAGCTCGCGGATCACGTCGTGGAGATGGAGAACGGGAAGGTACTGGAGCACGCAGATGATCCAGTGTGAGAACCTCGTCAAGATCTACAAGACGCTCGATACCGAGGTGCTCGCGCTGCAGGGGCTCGACCTGAACGTCCCTGACGGTGAGCTCATGGCGATCATCGGCAACAGCGGTAGCGGCAAGAGCACCCTCCTGAACATACTCGGCGGACTCGACATCCCGTCGGCCGGCAAGGTTCATGTGAACGACATCGACATACTGAAGCTTGACGATGCCGGTCTCGTCTCCTACCGTCGCGACACGATCGGTTTCGTCTGGCAGAACTCCGCGCGGAACCTCATTCCCTACCTGACCGCGGTGGAGAACGTCGAGATGCCCATGCAGATTGCCGGCAGGCGCAAACGCATCTGGGCTCGCGAGCTGCTCGACATGGTGGGGCTCTCCCACCGTGAGAAGAGCAGGCTCAACCAGCTCTCCGGTGGCGAGCAACAGCGCGTCGCGATCGCCATAGCGCTTGCCAACAACCCGCCGCTGCTCCTCGCCGACGAACCGACCGGAGCGGTCGACACCGACACGACGGAAAGGATCATGCGGATGTTCCAGCGGTTCAGCCAGGACCTCGGTGTCACCGTCGTGATCGTCACCCACGATCGGCAGCTCTCGAAGGCGGTCGACCGCGTGGTCGCGATCCGCGACGGCAAGACGTCCAGCGAGTTTCTTCGTCGCCAGTCGTACCGCGAGGTGTTCGAGCACGACAAGGACCAGGAGGGGGAAGAGCTCTTTCCGCAGTCCGACGAAACACACGAGGAGTTCGTCCTGGTGGACAAGGTCGGCCGTCTCCAGTTGCCGCGGCACGATATGGAGCGACTGGGCATCCGGCCGAACAGCCGCGTCTCGGTCAGAGAGGAGGATGGACGCCTGATCATCGCTCCCTTCACGGAGTCGGAGTGAAACCATCCCGCGCCGCAGGCCGGTCCGCCTCTGCGCAATCAGACGCCGGACTGCTCGACAGGCTGGGCATCGCACACGGTGTGCTCAGAGTCGTGCGCGACGAAGCAGGGGTGGCTCGCCGGGTCGCGCTGCTTGACTGCAACGAGTCTTTTGTGGAACAGACCTCGCTCACGGTCGACGTCGGGGACCGCTTCCTCCGGGAGGCGTTCGGAGTGGGCGCCCGTACGGCCCTTGCGCAGCTCGCCGATGCCGCGCAGGGGAATACGAGCGTGCTCTCCCACTACTATACGTCGTCGAGCCGCTGGTTTGCATGCTATTGCCGTCCATCCTGTGCCGACCGGCTGACGGTCGTGCTGATTGACGTGACCGGCTATCGTTCTGACTCGACGCTCGGACTGCAGCGCGAACAGGCCTACCGGTCGTTCATCGAGCACCTCCCCATGATCGCCATCCTGCGCGTGACCGCGCCGCAGCCGGTTTCGCTCTTCTCCGCGGGCTCGTTTCGCGAGATGACCGGGTACGGTCCCGAGCAGGGATCATCACCGGAAGCATGGCTTGAGATCGTCCACCCCGACGACCGCGGAACGGTGCGGGAAGCCGCTGAGAGGCTCGTGTCCCAACCGCTGTACGACTCGGAGACCGACTACCGCATCGTCCGTCGTGACGGGGAGACACGATGGGTGCGCAGCTATGACCGGCACTTCACTTCCGACGACGGGACCATGCAGATCGTTCAGGGACTGATCGTCGATATCACTGAGCGCAAGCGCCAGGAAGAAGAGCTACAGGAGGCAAACGACCGGATCCAGGAGCAGAACCAGCTTCTTGAGCGGCTTGCGCGCACGGATGCGCTCACCGGGCTCCTGAACCGCCGGGCCATGCAGGAACAGCTCGAACGGGAGCTGCGCCTCCTGAGCCGCGGCCGAGGACGCTTCAGCGTACTCCTCATCGACCTGGACGACTTCAAAGGGGTCAATGACCGCCATGGACATCGGGCCGGCGATCGCGTGCTCGTTCATCTCGCCGAAACGCTCGAAAGCCAACTGCGAGCGAGCGACGTCTGTGCGCGGTGGGGTGGCGAAGAGTTCATGGTTCTCTTCACCGGGACCAGCGGGGACGCCGCGCTCAACGTCTCGACGAAGCTCCGTCTCTGGTTCGCCGAACATCCGGCAGAGGTGGATCACCAGTCGCTTCCGGTTACCTTCACCGGCGGACTCGTCGAGGCCATGGATGGCGACACCGTCGACGCGCTCTTCGCTCGCGCGGATGCCGCGCTCTATCAGGGCAAGAACGCCGGCCGTGACAGAATTGTCGGGATCATGTCGTCGGGATCGACCGTCGAGCGGGCCTGAGCCCGTACGAGCCCGTGGGGGATGGCCGACCGGGCGATGGTGACCGTTTGACACCAATGCACCGGCCCGGTACCTTTGACGTCTCAGTTGGCAGGCTACCCGGCGACTCGTCAGGCGAGGCGTGAAAGACTACTCAAGGCGGATACATGCAGTCCAGGAAAGCGTTCACGGATCGGCTGGGGTCGTTCACCATCCGGTTTCGGGTACTCATCCCCGTCCTGTTCCTCGCGCTCGTAGTGGCTGCCGTCACCTTCTCCGGACGCATATCCATCGTGTTTCAGGCCACCGACATCCTCAATCCGGAGAACCCCGCCGCGCAGGAGTTCGCGGAGATCAGCGACGCTTTTGGTTCCACGGCCGCCATGGTCGTCGCAATCGAAGGTCCTGATCTTACGCAGATGCAGCGGGCCGGTCACGAGATGACCGCCCGTATCCGTTCGGACGCTCAGATGATGCGGTACCTGCGGTCGGTCGATGGGGGGGCGCCGCTTGAGTACCTCCTTGACTGGGGCCTGGTGCTGCTCCCCGCAGATCAGATAGCGGAGCTCCAGCGCATCCTCTCTCAGGACGGGCTGGTTCCCTTCCTGACCGAGGTCAACGATGCGCTCGAGGAACAGATGTTCGCAGGTGACTTTGACGTTCAGGGAGGGAACACGGCGGAGTGGCTGGGTGTCGAGGTGCTCGGCCGGGTAGAGGCATTCGTCACCACGCTTACCGCAGCTCTGGCTCCGATGGATCGAGGGGAGCAGCCGTCGGCCGACATCGGTCGATCGCTCGTGGAGGCCCTGGTCGTCGGCGACCGGTTCACTTTTACGCCGGAGAAGGACCTCCTGCTCTTCTATCTGCAGCCCTCCTTTCCCGTCGACGATCTCGCCGCGACGCAGCAGATCACGATCGCTCTTGAACAGCTCGCGTCCGAGATAGAGGCGGACTTCCCCGGAGTAGAGGTCGGGCTTGGGGGCGGTGTGCCGCAGAATCGCGTTCAGTACGACGCGCTTCGCTACGACATGACGATCCCCACCCTGATTGCGCTGGTTCTGATCGTGGTGCTCTTCCTCCTCTCGTTCGAACGCGTGCGCAACATGATGCTCGGCGTCCTCGCGCTCATCGTCGGCATCGTACTGACCGTCGGCGTGCTTGCGGTCACGGTTGGACAGATAAGCATCGTCACCTCCGTGTTCGCGGTCATCCTGGTTGGACTCGGCGTCGACTTCGGGATCCATCTGGTCACGAACTTCGACGACTTCCGGGCGCGCGGGGAATCCCCGCCGGAAGCGATCCGCCATGCCATGCGATCCAGCGGCGGGCCGATCATCCTGGGCGGTCTGACGACTGCGGCCGTCTTCTTTGCCGTCATGACGTCCCGGTCCCCCGCGATCCGGGAGTTCGGGTTCATTGGAGGCTTCGGCCTTCTGCTGACGCTTGCCTCCATGATGATCCTGCTGCCGACACTGCTGATCAACTTCGGCACCGGCCCCCGGGTGAAACCGAGCAGGGTACACATTCTGCGCTACGACTTCCTCAGGCGGCTCGGACAGCTGATCTCGCGGGTGCATGTGCCGGTCATCATCACCGCCGTAGTCGTCACGGTCGTGCTGGGGCTCGCCATTCCAACCAACCGTGTCTCGTATGACCTGTTCGCAATGGGCCCCGAGACGGGGCCCGTGATGGACACGCAGCGCAAGATCATCGATCGCATGGGCGTCTCGCCGTTCGTTGCACTCGCGACCGCGGATTCTCTCTCGCGGACGGCCAGTCTCAGCGAGCAACTGCGCCGGGATCCCTATGTCTCGACCGTGGCATCCGTGGCGGATCTCCTGCCTCCGGAGGACGAAGTCGAGGAACGTCTCGCCGCGATCGCCGCGGCGCCCGGCGCCACGTCGGGCACGGGTCCCGGCTCCCCGTCCGCCGGCGCAGACGCTCCCGCGGCCGAGTCCCTGACTGAACCTGATGTCCGGGCGCTCGCGGATGAGATCCAGCGTCTCGAGTGGAACGTGATCGAGGCCGCAGACCTGTCGACCGCGATGCTCGGGCCGGGCAACCGTATCGTGCGCCGGCGGGATTCGATGATCCGGGAGATCGTCGGTGCGGAGGTTCGGGCGCCGGGCCGAGAGGTCTTCCAGAGGTTGATCACGGTGCTCGAAGCTGATCCGGCCGGCGCAGCCGACACCCTGTCGCAGATAGACGCACACTTCACCGCGGCCCTTTCCGACCAGCTGGCGCGTATGCGTGTCGATCGTGCTCCTACTCTGGACGATGTCCCCTCCGATCTGAGGGCCCGCTTCGTTGATCCAACCGGATCGCGGTTCCTGCTGCAGATCATCCCGACTGCCGATGTGCAGAAGGACGACGAGACGGTACTCGAGTTCGATCGCCGGATGCGCGAGATCGATCCGAAGATTACGGGTACCCTGCGGGTCTACGTGTCGCTCGTGGAGGAGATCTTCACCGACGGTTGGATCGCCGCGCTCTACGGTGCGGCGACCGTATTCGTCCTGATGCTGCTGATCTTCCGGAGCCTGCGACGGGTGGCGCTCGCCTTCGGGGTTGTCGTCGTCTCGATTGTCTGGATGTTCGGGTTGCTGGCAGTATTCCGAGTGCCGCTCGTGATGACCGGGGCGCTTGCGCTCCCGCTCATCATCGGGATCGGAATGGCATACGTCCTGCACATCCTGCACCGGTACGAGCACGAACGTGGTAGTATTGAAGACACGTTGCGGTACTCGGGGAAGGCCGTGTTTCTCTCATCGGCTACCACGGGAATCGGGTTCGGATCACTCGGATTCTTCGGGACGATAGGGCTGGCTTCCGGACTCGGGCATCTGCTGCTCGTGGGGATCGTTTGTTGTCTGCTCGCCTCTATGGTCGCTCTGCCTGCCGTGCTGGCGACCGTCAGGCCGCAGAGCCGCTCCGATCGAGCGGACGAAGGAGAGGAAAACACCTGAAGGAGCTTATGCGATGAGCTTGTTTCCACTGAGGCGGGTGTGCGTGCTCCTGGCGCTGATCGTGACCACGGTGCCGCTCCTCCACGCCGACTCGAACGCACGGGAGATCATACGTCAGGTTGACACCGACCGACAACCGCGTACGACGCGCAGCGAGATGACGCTGCGCGTCTATGCCGGCGCACAGAGCGATCAGGTGACCAGGGAGTTCACGCTGCTGACAATGACTCGAAGCGACGAGGAGTCGTACACGGAATTCCTCTCGCCCGCGAACATAGCCGGCATACGGCTCCTGCAGACGAAGGACACGATGCGGGTGTTCTTCCCTTCCACCGGGCGCGTGCGGACAGTCAGCGGCCGTGCCCGTACGGGATCCGTCGGCGGGGTGGGTGGCGACTTCACCTACGAGGACATCGACGCTGCACCCTTCGGAGAGCGATTCACCGATTTCGAGCTCATTGACGAGAGCGAGTCCAGATGGACGATCTCCGCTACCCCCGCGGTGGCGGGGAGCGCGTACGATCGGGTGGTGCTCCACATAGACAGGCAGCGGACCGCGGTTGCGCGGATCGACTACTTCGCGGCCGGTGAGCAGGTGAAACAGATGGAGACGACCGGGTTCACCTCCGTCGTCGGCCGCAGCGTGCCGACCGAATTCTCCATGGTGAACCTGAAGGCAGACTCCCGGTCCGTTCTGCGAATTGACGAGCTGGAGTGGAACATCTTCCTGCGCGACCGGTTCTTTGATCCTGACCGTTTTCACAGGTAAACGAAGATTGACATCCCACGGTTGCCGTATTTAAATGACCGTACAGTTCACCAATGACCAGGCTCCGGGGGGCACCGGAGCCGAAGGCGGTACCCTTGCTGCATGAGTTCTCCTATGTAGCTCACCGGTCGCTCGATGAGCTTCTATCCTTTCTCGCCCACCACGGCGATGAGACACAGGTCTTCTCCGGCGGGACGGACCTGTTCGTCAACATCCGCGCCGGGCTCGCGGCCCCCCGCTACGTCGCTGATCTCAAGAGCGTTTCCGATCTCCACGAGATTGCGTTCAACGAACGCGAAGGGCTCTCCATAGGTGCGTGCGCCACGGTGAACGAGCTCATTGCCAACGACACCGTCCGCGACCGGTATGCGGTGCTGAGAACCGCCGCGGAACAGCTCGCGACCTTCCAGCTGCGCAATCGCGCGACGGTTGTGGGGAACATAGTCACCGCCTCTCCGTGCGGCGACATGACCTCGCCTCTGCTCTGTCTGGGGACCGACGTCGTGCTCGTCTCCGTCCGCGGTGAGCGGCGTGTGCCGCTCGGCGAGTTCATCACCGGGGTCAAGACAACACAGATCGCCACGGATGAGATTGTAACCCGGGTTATCGTCGGCACCGGTCGAATTGACGCGGCCGGCGGCTACCGCAAGCTGAAGCGGATCAAGGGGCACGATCTTGGCGTAGTGGCCGTCGCGCTGATCAAGTCCATGCCTGCGGTGCGGGTCGCGATCAGCTCGGCCGCACCCACCCCGGTGCTCCTCCCGGAGTTTGGCGCGGATGCGCCGGTGGCGGAGATTCAGGCGTCGGCCCAGGCGGCGATCAGCCCCATAGATGATGTGCGGTGCACCGCCGAGTATCGCCGGTTCATGGTCGACGTCTACATCCGCAGGCTGATGGAGGAGGTGCCCGCATGAGACACATCACCGTGACGATCAACGGAGAGCGCTACGAGCGTGACGTCGCCGAGCACCGGACCCTCCTTCACTTTCTGCGCGATGATCTGGGTCTGACCGGCACCAAGGAGGGATGCGGTGCCGGTGAGTGCGGGGCGTGCACGATCATCATGGACGGCCGTGCGGTGAACTCGTGCCTCGTTCTGGCTATGGAGGCCGACGGCGCAGCGCTTGAGACGATCGAGGGCGCGGCCGCCGGCGGCGAGCTCTCCGTGATCCAGCAGGCCTTTCACGACCACCACGCGGTGCAGTGCGGCTACTGCACGCCCGGGATGGTGATGTCGGCGACCGATCTGCTGCGGCGCAATCCGAACCCCAGCCGTGAGGAGATCATCGACGGGATCGAAGGGAACTTCTGCCGCTGCACGGGATACCAGCAGATCATCGAGGCGATTGAGGCCGCCGCCGGGGCGACCGGGACCGCCGCCGGGAAGGAAGCCGACCATGCTTGAGAATACCCCTGTTGCGGAGCTGAAGAACGTCGGCAGAAAGACCGACCGCATCGACTCCGTCGTGAAACTGACTGGTGAGGCGACCTACGTCAGCGACATGACGCTCCCCGGCATGCTCTACGCGCGGGTGAAGGCAAGCCCGCACGCACGTGCGCGCATCGTCTCCATCGACACGAGCCGGGCGCAGGCGCTCTCCGGCGTCCGTGCGATCGTCACCGGGGAAGAGCTCGACTACCGGTTGGGACTCTACGTCGTCGACAAGGCCATTCTCGCGAAGGGCGAGGTGCGTCACTTTGGTGAGGCGGTCGCGGCGGTGGCCGCGGACACCCTCGAGATCGCGAAGCGCGCGGTTGATCTCATTGACGTCGAGTACGAGGAGCTCGAGCCCGTGCTCCATCCGCTCGAAGCGCTCAAAGAGGACGCGCCCCTCGTGCACCCGAAGCTTGGGGAGTACTCGTACATGGAGGCGGCCTTCACGCCAAAGCCCGGGACGAATGTGGCCAACCACACGAAGCTGCGCAAAGGCGATACGGAGCGGGCCTTCGAGGCCTGCGAGTGGACCATTGAGCGCACCTACACCAACCCGTCGGTCCAGCACGTGCCCATGGAGACCCACGTCGCGATCGTTCAGTGGGGGCACGACGACGAGGTATCCATCTGGTCGTCTGCGCAGTCGCCCTTCACCCTGCGAAACCTCTTCTGCACCGCCTTCGGGCTCTCGCATCGCAACGTGCGCGTGCAGGTCCCCTACGTGGGCGGCGGGTTCGGGGGGAAGGCGGGGATCGGGATCGAGCCGCTCGTCGCCGTGCTCTCGCGGAAGGCGGGCGGACGGCCGGTCAAGCTCACCGCGACCCGCGAGGAGGAGTTCAGTCTGCTGCCCTGCCGCAGCCAGCTCACCTACCGAATCAAGACCGGCGTGTCGAAGGACGGGAAGATCCTGGCGCAGGAGCTCACCATGTACTGGGACTCCGGCGCCTACGCCGACTACGCGGTGAACGTCACCAGGGCCTCAGGGTATTCGGCCGGTGGTCCCTACGACATTCCCAACGCGAAGGTGGACGCCTACACGATCTACACGAACAAGCCGTTCGGGACCGCCTATCGCGGCTTCGGCCACGTCGAGTTCTTCTGGGGGCTCGAGCGGCACATGGATCTCGTGGCGGAGGCGATCGGGATGGAGCCGCTCGAGTTCCGACTCCTGAACGCGCTGAAGCCGGGCTCGACGACGCTGACCGGAGAGAAGATCACCGCGAACACCGGCAACATCGCGAAGTGCCTCCAGACCGCGGCGGACTCGATCGGCTACCGGGCGCTCACGGACCAGGAGAAAGCGCGCGAGAAGGCGACGGGGCTGAAGATCGGCAAGGCGGTCGTGGGCCTGCACAAGGCGCCGGCGATGCCGCCCTTCACGGCGACGACCGTGATCCTCAAGATGAACGAGGACGCAACGGTGACCGCGAACCTCTCGCTCGTCGACTACGGGCAGGGGACCTACACGTCGATCGCGCAGATCATTGCCGAACGGCTCGGCTTTCCTCTCGAACGCGTAAAGATTGCCTTTGAGTCGGACACCGACCGTGATCCCTACGACTGGCAGACCGTCGCTTCCAAGGGCCTCCTGCTCAGCGGGAACGCGGCGATCCTCGCGGCCGAGGATCTGCTGAAGAACGCCTACGAGGTCGCCGCGCAGGCGCTGCGCGCGAACACGGTCGACCTCGCGCACGACGGCGAGCGGATCTACGTCAAACACCATCCGGACTCCGCGGTCACCTTCAGGCAGCTCGCGATAGGGTACGCCTTCCCGGACGGGAACTCGATAGGCGGGCCGCTCGTGGGGGTGGGGCGCTACATCGCGCAGGGGCTCACGCACCTCGACAAGGAGACCGGACAGGGGCTTCCGGCGCTCGACTGGACCTACGGCGCTCACGGGATGATCGTTGAGGTCGATCGCGAGACCGGCGAGTACAACGTGCTCAAGGTCGTCTCGGTCTTCGACGTGGGGAAGGTGATCAATCCGGATGCGGTTCGCGGTCAGGCGATAGGCGGGATGCTGCAGGGCCTTGGCACCGCCGTGTGCGAGGGATACATCTACGACCGGAAGGGACACCTGCTCAACCCGTCGTTCACGGACAACAAGATTCCCACCGCGCGTGATCTGCCGTTTGAGGTCGAAGCGATCGCGATCGAGACGCCGCAGATCGACGGGCCGTACGGGGCGCGGGGCGTCGGCGAGCATTCGATGATCGGGGTCGCCGCGGCGCTCGGCAACGCGATTCAGCACGCCACCGGGGCGCAGCTCACGCACATGCCCATCCGCTACGAGGACGTGTGGCGCGCGCTCGGCAAGAAGGAACCGGTCGACAACTGGATCACGAAGAGCCCCTACGGGAGCTGCCGCTCGGCGCCTGAGATCCAGAAGTACGACTGTTAGTTCGGATGATGCCTTCGGCGCGGTCAGCCGCCCGCGCGACCTCGCGGGTTGACCGAGCTCCGGTCTTCCTGATCGGGCTCGCCGTCGCCTTCTCGCTTCTTGGCGACGTCACGATCTACACGGTCCTGCCCATCCACCACGAGACCCTTGGGTTCGGCCCGGTGGAGGTGGGAATCCTCCTTTCAGCGAACCGGTGGGTACGGCTCGTGACGAACGGGCTTGCGCGCCGCGCTCTCGCGAACCGGCGCCCCCGGCACGTCTTCGCGCTGGTCCTGTTGTCCGGATCGCTCATAGCCCTCCTGTACGCCGCCGCTCCGCCGTTCTGGCTCTTCCTGATCGGGCGCATGGCGTGGGGGGCGGTCTGGTCGTTCATTCGCCACATCGGCGTGATGACCACGATCAGCACCGCGACACGGGAGAACGCCACGGGCGTTCTGGGCGTCTACAACGGCACGGTTCAGCTGGGGTACATCGCCGGAACGCTCGCCGGGGCGGCGCTCTTTGATCTGATGGGTTTCGCCGCGGCCTTCAGCGTGATGGCCTTCTTCTCCCTGTCGGCGATCGTCTTCGACTATCTCGCCTTCGCACGGCTGTCGGGACGGGCGCGTGTGCCTGCGCAGCCGGCTGCGGTCGGCCGCGCGCGCGATGGCGCGATGCTGCTTCGCAGCTTCGTGACGACCTGCGTCGGCGTGGGGCTGATCATCTCCACGCTCGGGTTTGCCCTGCGCGAGCGTTTCGGCACGACCGTCGAGCTCGGGCCGCTCGTGATCGGCATCGCCACGATCAACGGAATACTGATTGCGCTGCACTACGGCATCAACAGCGTCGGGTCGCCGGTACTCGGTGCCGGAATCGACCGGTTTGGTCGCAGGGCGTCGGAGATCGTCGCATTCACCGTTGGAACTGTGGCGCTGATCGCGGCTGCTCTCTTCGCGGCGACTCCGGTGCTCGTGCCGGTCATCGTGGTGTTCTTCACCGCGAACGTCGCCTGCCGACTCTCGTTGACCTCGCGCGCCGGGCTTGGCGGATCCGCGAGCTTCTCCCGCGTCATGACCGCAGCCGACCTGGGCGCGGCCTCAGGCCCGCTCGTCGGCTGGATCGCGATCGAGCGCGCGGGCTCGCCAGATGCGGTCTTCGCGATTGGCGCGGTGCTCTACGCGGTCGCGACGATCACCGCGATCGCGCGCAGGCGGTGAACCGCGATCAAGAGGCGAGCCAGGCACCCTTGCAATCTGCGTTCGTCACGGTACACTTGCTGGAGAGGCGAGTAGTATGGAGGAGATTCGCATGATGACCAGAGGCGTCCGGCTGGTGGTGTTCGCCCTTTGCGTGATCGCGGTCGGAATTGTTCACGCGACAGACGACCCGCAGCCGTTTACCGCGAGCGAGCTCGACAGATTTCTCGAGGACTGGCCCCGGTTTGCCGCGTGGGCCGAGGAGCGGGGCGAG
>SKZO01000387.1 GCA_007127335.1 Spirochaetales bacterium
CGATTCCGACGCCTAGCGTAGGCGAGATTCTCAGTGAAGAGTTCCTTCAGCCGCTCGAGATCACACCGTACCGTCTGGCGAAGGAGCTGCACGTGGCAACCAGTTCGATCCTCGACATCGTACACGACCGCCGTCGGCTTAGTGTGGATATGGCCCTGCGTCTATCGCGCTACTTTGGCACTAGCGAGCGCTTCTGGCTCAACCTTCAGAATGAGATCGATATTCGTGACAGACGAGAATCATTGGCTCGTGACCTGGAGACCATTCACCCAATCGAGCATTCGGCGTAGTCCTACCAACCCCACCTGGACCGCCCTACACGAGTGCGCTCTGGCTGTATAACAAGGCCATGGAGCAGTCACCTGAGATTCTTCGCGGGCGTTGACCCATTCGGTCGATGCTGCCGAGTTCAGGTGCCCTCTCGGGGTGGGGGTTCGCTCGGCACGGCGCAGCTCATGGCCTCCGTTAGGTCGAACTAACGTGCATGGAGGACGGTGCGCCCGACCCCGTTCATGTTGGGCTTCACCCTCTTGGTCGGTTGGCTGAGTCCGTCTCAATGATGTTGACGATAGGGTGACAATGGTGTAATCTCTCTACGGAGACTCGCCATGAAGTTCATTACGGTCAGAGACCTACGAACCTCACCCGCTCAGATCTGGAAACAGCTTCCCGAAGAGCAGGAGATGGTGATCACGAACAACGGACGGCCAATCGCTCTCCTGACCCCAATCTCTGACCAGTCGCTGGAACAGACGGTGTCTGCCGTACGACGTGCCCGTGCCATGGCCGCCGTTCAGAGCATGCAGCAGACCGCACGAGACCTTGGGCTCGACGCTATGACGGAAGACGAGATCAACGAAGAGATCCGTGCGGCACGAGTCGAACGTAAGCGATGAGAATCGTCCTGGATACCAATGTACTGGTCTCGGCGATGCTGAAACCCGACAGCGCCCCGGGCGCGGTGATCCGTGGTGTTCTCGATGGACGATTCCGACTCCTGGTCGACAATCGAATCGTGTTCGAGTACTCCGATGTCCTTGCACGCCCGAAGTTCCGACTCAACCGAGAGAGTGTTCGGGCGTTTCTCGACTACGTCGAGCATGAAGCGGAGTATGTCACGGTTCCACCTGTTCAAGCTGCGGTCGACGATCCTGATGACCTTCCGTTCTATGAGGTTGCCGTCGGAGCGAACGCCGCGTACCTCGTCACGGGGAACAGCCGACGTTTTCCCGACGACCCGAAGGGTCGATTCAGTCCAATGTTCAAGAAGCCCGGGCTGAGGGAGCCGTTCGACCACCGGGTGACTCACGGCTTCGTACAGCGTCGGACTTCGAGCAAGCACCTCAAACGGCTTGAAGAGATTGGCACACTCGGTTCCTACAGGGCATGGAAGGAAACCATCAACACGAACCGCCCGGTCGTCGCAATCGCCTCCACTCTGTTGGAGCTTGCTCCACTACGATGGAGGCGGCCCAATCCTGCCATGCGCGCCCCGGGAGCAGACCGAGGCGGGCGCCAGACCCTGAAAGCAACCGTCGGTATGACGTAACTCTCTGTGGCAGGGTGACTTGGCATTCCCGCTGTCGCACCCGCCCCGTGCTGCTCATCTGGAAACCGCGAATGGCACGCTCCGTGCACCACGGAGCGTAAACCGCCCTTCGGGGCCAATGCGGGAGGATCAGATGGCAGTATCAGTTGGAAAGACAGGCACGCAATCGTTCGTTATGACGATTGGCGGCGAGTGTGTCCCCGGCAAGATGAGTTTCGGGGTCATCAACCCGGCCACGGGGAAGGTGTTTGCCGAGGCCCCGGAGTGCAGCGCGGAGCAGCTCGATGCCGCGGTGAGCGCAGCCGAACGGGCATTTCCGGACTGGAGCCGGGACATGGATCGCAGGCGTCAGGCGCTGCTCGCCTGTGCTGAGGCGATCAAGACCCACGCCGAAGAGCTCGCGCCGCTGCTTACCCGGGAGCAGGGGAGACCGCTTCCTCTGGCACACCAGGAGCTCGAGTTTTCACTCGGGTGGTTCCAGTTCACGGCGGGCATGAACCTGCCGGTGGAGGTCGTACAGGATGACCCCACGGCCTACATCGAGGTGCGGCATCGGCCGTGCGGCGTGGTGGGAGCGATCACGCCATGGAACTACCCGTTGCTCATGTTCACGTGGAAGGTTGCGCCGGCGCTCCTGGCAGGCGACACCGTTGTGATCAAGCCGTCGCCCTACACGCCGCTGACGACGCTGCGGTTCGGGGAGATCCTGAACGAGGTGCTGCCGGCCGGAGTGCTGAACGTCGTCTCCGGAGACGACGAGCTCGGCGCGATGATTACCCGGCACCCGGCGATCCGCAAGGTGGCCTTCACCGGTTCGGTGGCAACGGGGAAGAAGGTCGCTGCGGCGATCGCACCGGACCTGAAGCGGCTCACCCTGGAGCTTGGAGGCAACGACGCTGCGATCGTGCTCGACGACATCGACGTGGAGACGGCGGCTGCGAAGCTGTTCGGCTACGCGTTCGCCAACAGCGGCCAGGTCTGCTGCGCTATCAAGCGGATCTACGTCCACGAGAGCGTCGCTGCACAGCTGGTGGAGGCTCTCGCCGGGATCGCGAACGCGACGAAGGTAGGCGACGGGATGGACCCGGAGTCGCAGCTCGGCCCGCTGAACAACAAGCCGCAGTTCGAACGCGTGATCGAGCTGGTCGAGGATGCGAGGCGGAGCGGTGCGACGATCGTTACCGGGGGCAAGCCTCTGGACGGTGAGGGCTATTTCTACCCGCCGACTCTGGTCACCGGGGTAGGCTCGGGCACCCGGTTGGTGGACGAGGAACAGTTCGGACCGGCGCTTCCCATCATCAGGTATACCGACGTCGATGAGGCGATCAGGAACGCCAACGATACGACCTACGGTCTGGGGGGATCCGTCTGGTCTGCCGATCCGGAGCGTGCCGTCGCGATCGCGGATCGGCTGGAGTCGGGCACCGTCTGGATCAACATGCACATGATGCCGAACCCCGCCGCTCCGTTCGGGGGATGGAAGTGGTCCGGGGTTGGGGTGGAGAACGGCATCTGGGGCCTCACCGGGTTCACCGACCTGCAGACCCTCAGTATCGCCCGTGCGTGAGCCCGGGTGAGGGAGGGGATTCATGGACGACTGCGTCATCGAGGCGGCGGCCTTCTTCGAGCTGGATGAACAGTCACTCGAGCCGCTGAGCGGGGGCAGCACCCCTGCAGTCTTGTACAAGGGCCGTCACGCCGGAGGTTCGACCCGGGTGCTCAAGTTCATCCCGGTGCAGTTTGGCGGCATCACGGACATCTTTGACTGGCTCGAGTACCTCGAGACGCTCGGCACCGAGACGCCAGGCGATATCTCATTCGCCACCCCGCGCCGGTCGCGGGGAATGTGCTGTTCGAGCAGATGGGACGCGCGGCCGGGATCATGCATCGCGCTGCGCGACGGTATCCCGTCTGGCAGGTGCCGAATGGGATCGACGCGATGGTCGAGGCGTTCGTGGCGACCGAGCCGGAGCTCAGGCGCCACTATGAGGGCGTGCGGGCCCGGGTGGACGCTATCCCCGTCAACCGGGAGACGTACGGGTTCTGTCACTGCGACTATGCCTTCACCAACTTCATAGTCGACGGCGGTCGCTTCTGCGTGATCGATGCCAACGCCTTCACGGGTCCGTTCGCGCTCGATCTCGGTGCGGTTGCGGGGCAACTGGAACGCCTCGAGATAGACCGGAGCCTCGCGCTCGCCTACTGGAGACGGTTTACTTCCGCGTACGCGGCCTATACTGCCTTTGACGAGTCATGGATACCCTGGATCCACGCGATGCATGACTCGAAGCGCCTTGCGTTCTACGTCTTCATCCGGCAGTGGATCGCGAGCGGCAGCCACGACAGCCACGACCTGTCCATGCTGGAGACCTGGCGCCGCGAGATGCTCGAGGACCGGCCCTGGATCACGCTCGACCTGTCGCTGTAGTCGGTCACGTCCTCCAGCGTCTTGCGGATCTGAGATCAGCCGCTTTGCGGTACACGATCAACGAAGCGACGTGAGACGGGTCTACGCATCGGGCAACGTCCGCTCGCGCTCAGATCGCTTTTCACAGACCGACCAGCCCCCGGACTCCGGGATCGTGAAGCTTCCTCCATCATGTCGGAGTTGCTCCAACATGACAGAGGCAGGTTCGTCGAAAACGGCTGTGGTGCGTCCGGAGCGCACCGCGGACATGGCGCGGATCTTGCAATCTCTTGGAAGACAGTTGGTGCTGCGGCAGCATGACGCCGCGCGGTTGTGCGCCGAACCGGTTCACGACCAATCAGGACAGGAGGGACGTATGCTGTTGGAGACATGGGAGATCATGCTTCAGGACGGGAAACAGACGGAGATGCTCGACTGGTGCACGCGAGCCGCGGAGGTCTTCCGCGAGGCGGACCAGGTGCGCAGCTGCCGGATGTACAGACCGGACACCGGGACGTCGCAGCAGATGCGAATCGTCCTTGTGGCCGTCGAGTACGACAGCCTCGCGGCGCGCGAGGAGTACTGGAAGGACCCGGGTGACGACATGCGATCGATCGGCACCGAAGCAGAGAAGAAGTTCGGGTTCGTCTGGATGTGGATGGGACACCACTACTATTACGAAGTGACGTAGCTCCCAGATCACTATTAGGAGTCAGGAGGAAAGGTATGTTGTTCTTGTCTTACTATCAGGTCAACGAGGACGCGACGGTGAAGGACCGCTTTGCGGCTGCATCCAAGCTCGGGAACTCCGGGTTGTTCCCGCCGGCGAATGTCAAAGTCCTCCGGTGGGACATGACGCCGGACTGGTGGGGTATTCTGCTCATGGAGGCAGAAGATCCAGCTGACGTCGCGAGAGCTCTCGACATCTGGCGAGTCGCGTACGACGGATTCTTCAAAGTGACGAAGACGTGCCCTGCGATGCCCATTGCGGAGAGCATGCCCTACATGGCGAAGCTCCTCGAGGATTGGGATTCGGTCTGAGCGCGACGTACATATATACGGACCGGCAGTTCTTGTCTTGGCCAATCTGTGCAGACGGGCCTGGATTGGCACAGTCAGGTGCAGTTCGGCTTCGGGACCAGGAGCGGCAGCGGGTCCCAGACGATGAACGGGGTCAGGCGGCGCTTGTACCGTCCCAGGTCGGCGTAGTGCATAACGTCATAGACGCCCCGGCTCCTGTCGAAGTCCTGCGCGGCCCGATGGAGGGACTCCTGGCGGGGAACGATGCCGATGGTGTCCTGGGCGAGTAATCGCTTGCGGACCCCTTCCGGATCGGCAATGCCGATAGGGAGCCCCGCGGCGTGAATCGCGAGCAGCATCCTGACGGCTTCCGCCAGCCTCCCAATGGCGGGCGCGATCAGTTCGATGCGCAACCTGTCGTCGCGTCCTGGCGGCCGGTAGACGGCCAGGTCGATGTGGGTGGTATTGCCTCCCCGCTTGATCTCCCAGGGATGGCCTCCGGCCGACCGCTTCGCATGCTTCCCGTCGATCCACGCTCCGAACTCAGCGGTTGAATCCTCGTCGATCTCGAGCAACCCTTCGTGCCTTCCGTCGGCGAAACGTCGGTACATCTCGCGGCCGCTCATCGACTCGTCCACCTCCTCATCGGGTCTCTGTCCCGCGATGTAGGCGAGCTTACAGTAGCGGAAGTAGTCTCCGGCGCTGAGCGCGGGGGCGGTGACGTTCTCCTCC
>SKZO01000027.1 GCA_007127335.1 Spirochaetales bacterium
TACGTCATCGTGGGAGGGATCCTGCGACAACCGGATGACAGCGTGCTTGTCACCAGTTCCTGCCGCAACGGCGAGCTCCTGCGCACCATGGAGCGCCACGAGGAAGGCATCTTCGCCGGGGTCGACCGTCTCGCGCAGCAGCTTGTGACGGATCTCCGTGGACGGCTTCCCGTTGCGGTGTTCCACGCCGATTGCGCGGCGCGCGGGCAGCTCTCCTTCGGGCGATTGCTCAAGGAAGAGCTGATCAACCGCATTCAGGGACCCGTGTGCAGGGGCGAGAGCGTTCCGTGGCTTGGCGTCTACGGTGGGTCCGAGCTCTGTCCGGTGAACGGACGGAACATGGTGCACTCATACACCTCGGCGGTCTTTGCTCTCGTGGAGAAGGAGGGGCCTATAGGGTGAGCGCGTCGGATGTGCTCGGCTCCACCCGAAGCCGGCGAGCCCGGGATCTCCGGACTCGAGCAGACCGTGGCCTGAACGGCCGCGAACGAAAAGACCAGGAGGAAATGATGTCAGCTGAAGAGAACAAAGAGGTGATTCGCCGGTCGGTGGAGGAGTTCTACAACACGGGAGACCTCTCGGCGATCGACCGTCTGTACAGTCCAGCCTACCGCGATCACCAGACGGGTGGGACGCTCGATATAGAGCAGTTCAAGGGATGGGCCAAAGGGCTCTTCACCGGAATTCCGGACCTGAAGGTCATTGTTCACGACCTACGCGCGGACGGGGACATGGTAACCAAGCGGTGGACCGCCCAAGGGACACACAAGGGCGAGTTCCTTGGCGTGCCCGCTTCCGGGAACCCCATAGACGTGAATGGGATCTCGATCTACCGGGTGCAAGACGGAAAGCTCGCGGAGGCTTGGGAGGTGATGGACACGTTCACCCTGATGAGCCAGCTGGGGGCGGTGCCCGCGCCGGCGTAGCGGCTGTTCGCAGACAGTCGTCTCGTGCCCGCGTGGCCTGGCTCAGTGGGCGCGGCTACGGGCACGAGACGTTCGGGGCGTGGACGGGGACATGGTAACCAAGCGGTGGACCGCCAAAGGAACTCACAAGGGCGAGTTCATGGGCGTACCCGCTTCCGGGAATCGGATCGACGTGAATGGGATATCGATCAACCGCATCCAGGACGGGAAGCTCGCGGAGACCTGGGGGGTGATGGATACCTTCACGCTGATGAGCCAGATTGGGGCGGTGCCCGCGCCGGGGTAGCCGTGACCCGCCAGGTCAAGCCGCAGATCGTGGGGTTTGGGATCATAGACGTCGGCGGTGCCGTCTGGACGTTCGTGACGCTCTTGTGATTCGAGCCGTCTGCGGCCTGAGACCTTCGGTTGGCCAGAGGAGGGGGGCGTGGAAAAGGGAGCCTTCATCGCGCGAGGTGTCAGCTCGCAGGTGTACGAGTACGGCGACGGCAGGGTTGTGAAGGTGCTCGAACCCAATGTCGCTGCACGACAGACCCGCACAAGAGACGAGCTCGTGCGGCGGGAGTCGGCAATCTGCCGACTTGCCGGTACGCAGGGAGTGCGGGCGCCCGAGGTATACACCTCAACTGAGATTGACGGGCGGTACGGGATTGTCTATGAACGGGTGGATGGGCCGACGATGATCGAGGAGCTCCTCTCTGGCCGTCAGTCGGCCTCCGATCACGGTCGAATGCTCGCGGAGCTGCACCGAAAGGTGCATCGATGCCCAGCCGCGGAGCTCGAGACGTTTCGTCCGTTCTATGAGGCGATGATCCGAAACAACGCAGCCCTTCCGGAAGATCTGAAGGCGGGCGCGATCGAGCTGCTCCTGACACTTCCCGACGCAGGCATGCTTTGCCACGGTGACTTCCACGGCGGCAACGTCGTCCTCTCGTCGACCGGGCCCGTTGTGATAGATTGGGCGTGCGCACGATCGGGGCTGCCTCTCCTGGACTTCTGTCGGACCACCCACATCTACCGCTACGCTCCGCCGCCTCCGGACTTGCCCGCGGAGGTGCTCGAGACCTTGGACAAGGTTCGGGAGTCGTGTTGCGACTCGTACCGTGAAGCGTACCTGAGTGGTGCGCGTTACGATCCTCATCTGCTCCGGGCCTGTGAGACCGTCTGCACGGCAACCGACGCGCGGGTCGCCGACGAGCGGCAGATCCGGGAAATCATCGGCTTCGTGCGGGCCGGGCTATCAGAGTTGTGCATCAGCGTGCCGGCTCAGTAGGAGAAGCATATGACGAATCAAGACCCGAGGCTCGATCCCCGTTGGGTCCCATGCCGGAGCGTCGAGGTGAACGACGATACAGTACGTCTTCTCTCGTTTCCGGATGGAGTTCGGTGTTTGACGCGTGTCGATCAGAGTGAGACCGAGCTCATCTCTAACCAGATCTTCGCCAAGCAGGAGTACCTGGCGCACGGACTCTCGTTTCAGAACTGCTCCGTGGTGTTCGACGTAGGCGCCAGCATCGGTCTGTTCACCGTGTTCGCCAAGATGCAGAGCAGCGGTGCTGTGGCATACGCCTTTGAGCCGATCAGGGAGGCCTACGAGGTGTTCCTGCGCAATGTGCAACTGCACGGCCTTGATAGAGTCAACGCGTACCATTGCGCGGTAGGCTCCAAAGCGCAGGCCGAGCGAAGCTTCACGTTCTACCCGAACATGGCGGGGAACTCCACGGCAAACGCTGCGGTCAAGGCCCCCCAGCGGAAGGTCATGAACGACCTGTTCGGCACGGAGGAGACCGATCGGTGTTTCCAGTCGCAACCGCGGATCGCGCGCGTCGAGACGCTCTCGGCCGTCATCGACCGCTACGGCATCACTCGTATTGACTACCTCAAGATCGACGTAGAGGGCGATGAACTTGCGGTGCTGCAGGGCTTGCGCGACGAGCACGCGGCGATGATACGGCAGGTCGCCGTGGAGGTGCACTCGGAGCCTCTGGCTCGCGACGTGACGGCGTACCTGGAACGGCACGGGTTCGAGACTGCATGCGATACCGGCCTGTCGGCAGGAGCCGGAGTTCGTACCGTAAGTGCGATTCGACCATAGCAGGAGGAGACCATGACCGTGGGAGAGGCGAAGGCGGTTGCGCGCGAGTGGGTCGCGCAGCACGCGGCAGAGGTGCCGGGCCTGGTCGGGGTGTTGATGGCCGGGTCGATGAACCACCGGCCGGAGGACAGCGAGTACCAGCCCACCTCTGATGTGGATCTGTGGCATGTCAGGGAGGGGGAGCCGGAGGTGTTCCGGCACGAGAGGATCACGTACGAGGGGGTCCTGCTCGACATGGCCGAGCTACCGTCAGCGCAATTCAGCGACGCGGAAACGGTGCTGACCTCGTGGGTCAACGCATCGCATCTCGCGATGCCCTGCGTCATCTACGACCCGACCGGGCGGCTCACGGCGATCCAGCGGGAGGTGGCAATACGGTTCGCGGAACCCCGCTACCTCAGAGCCCGTTGTGCGGGGATAGAGTCGTGGGTTCGGGACGGATTCCTGCCCGCCATGGCCTCCGGTGCGACGCTGAACGAGCGCATTACAGGCTTCGTTTTCGCCGGAAACACCAGTCGCCAGCTTCCGCTGGTGGCCGCGGACCAACCTCCAACCAACAGGCGATCGGCAATGCTCTTCACGAACGCGATGATCGCCCGCGGACACGGGGAGCTTGCAGACGGGATGCTCGAGTACATCGGGAGCATCGCCATGAGCCGGACGGATGCCGAGCGGCTGCTGGAAGAATGCAGAGCCGCGTTCGACCGGGCGATCGAGGTGCACCGTTCGCCGGTACCATTCGACTTCAAGCTCTGTCCCGCCACCCGGTCCATATACATGGATGGCTGCCGTGAGCTCATCGACGCGGGCTACCCGCGCGAGGCGGTCTGGTGGATCCACGCGGCGCACTACATCGCGCACAATGCGCTCGAACGCGACGCACCGCAGGAGTGGGAGCAGGGCTACCGCGAACCGTACGAGCGTCTGTTGGATGCGATGGGGATCGGGTCGCTCGAGACGGTCGCCGCGAAGGTGCCGCTTGCAGAGGGACTCTTGTCGCGAACCATGGCGGTTGCGCAGGAGATCATGAGCGAGGAGTCGTAGACGACGCCGGCGCTCGTGCCGGCCCGGCCGCGGTGGACGACCGCTACCATGCTCGCCGCATGTGCGACGCTTGACACGAAAGTGTTAATGTGTGAATATGTGATTATGCGCGCAACTATCGATCTACCTGACACATTGTTCCGAAGGGCCAAGGCGGTAGCGTCGCTGCAGGGAACGACGCTGAAGGAGTTCATCACACGGGCGGTCGAGCACGAGTTAGCCGGAACCGCGATCAGGCTCGAATCGCGGCGGGTCGAGTTTCCTCTGGTTCGCTCGAAGCGACCCGGATCGGTTCGCGTGACCCCGGACCGGATCGCGGCGCTCCTCGAGCGCGAGGACGTCGATGTATCTTCCTGACGTCAACGTCCTGCTGGCGCTTGCGTTCGAAGCTCACGAGCACCACCCGCTCGCCGTTGTATGGCTGGACACCGTCCGTGACCAAGAGGTGAGCGTTTGCCGTGTGGTGCAGTCCGGGTTCCTGCGGCTCGCGTCGAACCCGGCGCTCTTTGGCGAAGAAGCACTCACCCTCAGCGAGGCGTGGGAATGCTACGACCGACTGATCGAGGACTCCCGGTTTGTGTGGACCCGTGAGCCGTCGGGGCTCGAGCACTATTGGCGGCGGTTGACTCTCGGAAGCTCGTACTCACCGAAGGTCTGGACCGATCGCTATCTCGCCGCGTTCGCGATCACGGGTGAGCTTCGGATCGTCACGTTTGACGCCGCGTTCGCCTCGCTTCACGGCCTGGAAGCGGTCGTGCTCGGCGTGTGACCGCCGGATCGCGGCGGGCGGTGACTCGGGTTGCCGCCGAGCGGCCGTGGTGCCGGCGCGTCAAGTCCCGCCAAGGACGTCGGCAGGCAACGCTCCAATCTGCACGAGCATCTCCAGCGAGTTCGCAAAGGTCCACTCCTCAGCAACCTTGCCGTGCTCCAGTCGCACCAGAGTCAAGCCCTCGATCGTGACCTCGTTGCCTGACGCGGGCGCGCCCATCCAGTCGCCGCGGTGGGTGCCGGTGATCGTCCAGCGATGGACTTCCTTGTCACCCTCGGTCAGCTGGATGTGGACGGTGTGCCGCATGTCCGGCAGCGCCGCATGCATGTCGCGGGCCAACCCGCGCAGCCGCTCTATACCGGTGACCTCTTGCGCCTCCATGTGATTGACGTAGTCAGGCGAGATGAACTCCTCCAGATGCTCCAGGTTGTTCGCGTTATAGACCTCGTCCACGTACCGTCGAACCAGCGCCTTGTTCTCTGCAGACATACCTGCCCTCCATCCGTATCGGGGGAAGCCTGCCGTCTCGACAGTGCTCATCCCATCATGGAAGGCCGCGCGGCGGGACGCACGACTCGCGAACCCTGCCGGCGGCAGATTCCGCGGAGATCCACGCGCTGTACTACCAGAGGGAGCAATCGCGACACTGCCACGTAGGCAAACGGCTACACGGCAGGGAAACGGTCCGATCAGCAAGTATCACGGGTATCGTCTCTCCAAATACCGGGGTATAATCGGAGGCAAGACGCGCGAAGGAGCGGGGGCATGATGAGGCTACACGCGCCCGTTCGTCCGGCGAAGCCGACGTACGAGGAGTTGCAGGCTCAGATTCTCCAGTCGATGACGGTCAAACAGGACCTCATCAACGCGCGCAA
>SKZO01000291.1 GCA_007127335.1 Spirochaetales bacterium
AGTCGAGGCCCGAATAGCTGCCGGCGAAACAGTGGAAGGGACTGATGCCGGTTCCGGTCGCGACAAAGAGCAGGGGCCGGCGTCGGTCCGGCTCGTCGATCGTGAAGAAGCCGAACGGTCCGTCGACCTCGAGCTCGTCGCCGGGGCGCAGCCGGCGCAGTTTGCGCGAGACGAGTCCGCCGTCAATCTCCTTCACGAGGATCTCGAGGAAATCGGCGTCGACCGGCGAGTAGACGGAGTACTCGCGCATGTCGATCTCGCCCTTTACGCCGACGCTCACATACTGGCCAGGCTCGAACTCGAGACCACCCCGATCGAACCTCAGGACGTAGGTCGACTCGGTGAGATCACGTATCCCGTGCACGCGAGGCGGCGATCGGTTCACGTCTGTCGTCCGTGCGGTAGTAGTGCCATGCGCCATACCAATGGTCCTCGCCTCTATACTATGATAAAGTGACTCAACTTTGCAGTAGGCGGGCGCGACGCTGTACTCGCGTCTGCTCGAGGCCTATTATAGAGATACCCACAATGCAGGAGTTGAAGCTAATGGGCAACCATAGCCGAGTCAATCCAAAGCCTGAATGGCTCAAGATAACGCTGAACACCAACACCAACTTCAGGTATCTGAAGGGGGTGATGCGCGAGCAGCGCCTGACGACCGTGTGCGAAGAGGCGCGGTGCCCCAATATTCACGAGTGCTGGGGGGACCACCGTACCGCGACCTTCATGATCCTTGGCGATACGTGCACCCGCCGGTGCCGGTTTTGCGCGGTCAAGACCGGCCTCCCGCGGGTACTCGACCGCGACGAGCCGCGGCGAGTCGCCGAGAGCGTCGCCGCGATGGAGCTCGACCACGTCGTGATCACGATGGTCAACCGCGACGAGCTTGCCGACGGCGGAGCTTCCGTGATGGCGCAGACCGTGTGCCGGATCCACGATTCGTGCGACACGACGGTCGAGGTCCTCTCGTCGGACCTGATGGGCGACGAGGAGAGCATTCGTCTCGTGTGCGAGAGCAGGCCGGAGATCATGAGCCATAACCTGGAGACGGTCCGACGCCTTACCCCGAAGGTCCGCTCGCGATCCACCTACGAGCGCTCCCTGCGATTCCTGCGCCTCGCAAAGGAGCTCGACCCGGATTCGGTGACCAAGTCGAGCCTTATGCTCGGACTCGGCGAGACCCGGGAGGAGATCCTCGAGGCGATGGACGACCTGCTGGCGCATGAGGTGTCGTTGCTCAATCTTGGGCAGTACCTTCAGCCGACGCGGACTCATCTTGCGGTCAGGAAGTACTGGACTCCTGAGGAGTTTGCCGAGCTGCGCGCGCGCGCGCTCGAGAAGGGTTTTCGCCATTGCGAAGCCGGGCCGCTTGTGCGATCATCCTACCACGCCGGAGAGCAGTACGAGACGTACCGCCGGCAGTTTCATCCGCTCTACCAGGAGCAATCGGGGGAGTGATCCCCGTACCCATATCACATCGCGGAGCAGGAGCATATGCAGAACACTCGCATCCATCAACGTCGGATTCGCCAGTTCATCGATCGCGTCGTCGAACGGCGCTACGGAGCGACCGCCCCGCTCGAGGTGAGCTACACCTACGACCGGCGACGCCCGATTCCGGTCGACGAGCTCAAGTCGCGGAAGTGGAAGTCCATCGCCCAGGGAACTCGCTGGGGCGAGCTGTGGGGCAGCGCGTGGTTTCGGGTCAACGGCACCGTCCCGGCGGAGCTCGCCGGAAGCGAGGTGGTGGCGCTCGTGAACCTGGGAGCCGAGGGGTGCGTCTTCAGGAACGGTTATCCGTACCGGGGGCTGACCGACCCGCCGCGCGACGGCGGCTTCGGGACGGGTAAGCGCCGCATTCCGCTGTTTGCGGCCGCCCGCGGCGGTGAGAACGTCGACCTGCTGATCGAGGCCGGCGCGAACGCCCTGTTCGGGTATCACGGCCACCAGGAGTTCGTGCTTCATCAGGCCGAGCTCGCGGTATTCGACCGGGATCTGTGGCAGATCGGACTCGACCTGGAATTCCTCTACGAACTCTACGAGGCGCTGCCCGAACGCAGTGTACGCGCGCGGCGGATACTCGCAGGACTCGACGAGGCCGCCAACATCTGGGCCGACGGTCGCGGGGCTCAGGAGGTGCGAACGATCTGCGCTCGACTTCTCAAGCCGCGTGCGAGCGCGAGCGCAACGACCGTCTGGTCGGTGGGGCACGCCCATCTGGACCTCGGCTGGCTCTGGCCGGTCCGCGAGACCCGCCGCAAGGCGGGACGCACCTTTGCGACCGCGCTTCGGATGCTCGAGGAGTACCCGGAGTATGTCTTTGGTGCTTCGCAGCCGCAGGCGTTCGACTGGGTGAAGCACGACTACCCTGCGCTCTACGAGGAAGTGAAACAGGCGGTCGCGAAGGGGCGCTTCGAGTGCCAGGGTGCGATGTGGGTCGAACCGGACATGAACATCACCGGCGGTGAATCGCTCGTACGACAGCTGCTGTTCGGGAAGCGGTTCTTTCGCGAAGAGTTCGGCAAGGAGATCAGGAATCTCTGGCTGCCGGATGTCTTCGGATACTCGGCGGCGCTGCCGCAGATTCTCAAGCTCGCCGGCGTCGATGTCTTCATGACGCAGAAGATCTCCTGGAACGAGAGCAATACCTTTCCGCATCACACGTTCGAGTGGGAGGGGATCGACGGTACGAGGATCAGAACGCACTTCCTGCCGATGAACACCTACAACGCCAACAACGCCCCGGCTCAGCTCGTCACAGGCGAAGAACGCTACGCGCAGGCCGACGTCAGCGATGACTGGCTCAACCTCTACGGAATCGGCGACGGCGGCGGCGGGCCTTCGAGACGCCACGTCGAGTATGCGCTGCGCGCCGCGAATACCGAAGGACTGCCCAGGGTCAAGCTCGCGGCAGCCGAGCAGTTCTTCACGAAGATCGGCAGAATACCCGACGAACGCCTGCCGCTCTGGCGGGGCGAGCTCTACCTGGAGCTCCATCGGGGCACCTACACGACGCAGGGCCGCATGAAACAGCTCAACCGCCGGCTCGAGCACTCGTTGCGTGACGCCGAGTTCCTGGCTGCCGTCGCGGGTCTCGACCAGCGCGAGGCGACCGAGGTCATCTGGAAGGAGATGCTGCTCAACCAGTTCCACGACATCCTGCCGGGCAGCTCGATCACCATGGTGTACGAAGAGGCGAACGCCCAGAGCGAGAAGAATCTCGGTACGCTCGAAGAGCTGAAGTCCGAGAGCCTTGCGCGGCTGCACGGCCGCCTGCCCCGGAACCCGCGGGCATGGGCTGTGCACAACACCCTGAGCTGGGAGCGGCGCGCGCTGGTCGAGATTCCGTTTACCGACGAGTCCTCTCCGGTCGTGCGTGACGCTGCAGGCCGCGCGCTTGCGACCCAGGCTGTGGATGGCGGGCTGCTCGCGAGCGTCTCGATACCATCGATGGGATACACGTCGGTGAGCGTTGAGCAGGCGGGTGCGACGGGTGGGGACACGTCCACAGCACTCCGCGAGGTCAAGGGCAGCGTGAAGCGACTCGAGAACGCGCTCATACGCGTGGAGCTCGCCTCCGACGGTACGATTGCCTCGATCTACGACAAGGAGCATGCGCGGGAGGTGCTTGCCGACGGCGCCAACCGATTCCTGCTCTGGGAGGACCTGCCGTACAGCTGGGATGCGTGGGACATCAGCCACTACTACCGTGACACGACTCCGCAGCAGGCAGTGCTGAGTGAGCGTACACTGACGGAAAGCGGCCCGGTTCGGGCCGTGATCGAGCAGGTGCTCACCGTCGGTTCGTCGTCGATCCGGCAACGGATCGTGCTCGAGGCCGAGAGCCGCATGGTGAGAATCGAGAACCACGTGGACTGGAACGAATCGCACAAGCAGCTCCGGGTCCAGGCGGTCCCTGCGATCCATGCGCTCGAGGCGAACTACGAGATACAGTATGGCGCGGTTCGCCGTCCGGCGCACGGGAACACGAGCTGGGACGCCGCGCAGTTCGAAGTCGCCGGGCAGCGGTTCGCCGACTACTCGCAGGACGACTACGGGCTGGGGCTGGTCAACGACTGCAAGTACGGGCACTACATCCGCGACGGCGTGATGGAGCTCACGCTGCTTCGGAGTCCCAAGGATCCCGATCCGGTTGCCGACATAGGCGAGCACGAGTTCACCTTCGGCTACTATCCCCATGCCGGCAGCTGGCAGGAAAGCGGCCTTCTCGAGTCGTCGCACGAGCTCAACAGTCCGGTGATCGTCTGCCCTCTCAGCAAGGCGACCGATGCGCCGGTGAGCGAGTACGAGCTGTGCTGCGGCGATGTGAAGGTGGAAGTCGTCAAGCGCGCCGAGGACACGGATGCAACGGTCCTGCGCCTCTACGAGACGCGCGGTCGCGACCACGAGCTGCGCCTGCGCTCGCGCCGCGCGGTGAAACTGCTCGAGGAGGTGAATCTCCTTGAGGAAGAACCGGCGAAGGTATCCGGGGTGAAGGCGAGCCGGGAAAACGGTTTCGCTTCCGAGGTCTCGCTCTCCTTCAAACCGTATGAGATCCGGACCTTCCGGCTGACGTTCAGGCCGGAGGTGTAGGCGACAGTTCCACGGAGAAGAGGTCGGCATAGCGTGAACCGCCGGGGGAGAGGTCGCTTCTCACTAGGATGAGCTCTCCGGCCCGGAAGGACACCGGGTGCACTGGTACCGATTCGAGCGCCGCGCGTACCCGGCGGCGCTCGTCGGGCGGTGCGTTTCGGCGTACATAGCCCAGGGTTACGTGCGCCTGAAACGGCTTGCCATGGTCTTTCGGGCCTATGAGCGCCGTGCGGAGTTGCTCGGCGATGTTCGTCAAGGTCTGACCGGCCTCGTCGATCCTGAGGATCAGTGTCCGCGGTCTCCCGGTGCTGGGGAAGGCGTCGACCGACGCAAGACGGAGCTCAGGCTTCTCCGGAACTTGCACAGCGAGCCGGCTCATCGCTTCCTGGACCGATGGCACCAGGTCCGGTGGCGTGTCTCCAAGGAAGTGGAGCGTCAGATGGTAGTTTTCCGTGCGGAGCCAGCGGACCGGACCGCCCGTGCGTCCGTCGGGGCTTCCGGCGATACGTTGCGCGATGCGCCCGGCAACCGACGCAATCTCACGACACGCCTCTCCAGAGGGGCGCACCGCCACGAATAGTCTGAGCTGATCCATTTTGACTATAGTATAGCCATGTCTGAACGGGTCAAGGATCTCGAACATCTTGTTGCCTATCATCAGCAGCGGTACTACAACGGTGAGCCGGAGATACCTGATGCAGAGTTCGATCTCCTCTGGGACGAACTTGCCCGGCTCGATCCCGCGAACCCGCTCCTGTCGCGGGTGGGGTCAGACTCCGCCGATGGATACCAGAAACGCGAGCACATCATTCCCATGGGCAGTCAGGACAAGGCGGCCGATCCGGAGGCTTTTCTGCGATGGGCACAGAGAGTCGGACACGACGAGTACATCGTACAGCTCAAGATGGACGGGGCGAGCATGGAGCTGCAGTACGACTCGGGTGAGCTGCTTTGCGGAGTCACTCGAGGCGACGGTATGATCGGCGACGACATTACCGCGAACGTCCGCAGGATGCAGGGTGTGATCACGTCGCTGCCCGGGCGCTTCACGGGTGCCGTGCGTGGTGAGGTGATGCTCCGGCGCGAGGTCCACAGAGCGAAATACGCCGACAAGGCGAACCCGCGTAATGCGGCGAACGGCCTGATGAAGCGAAAGGACGGGATAGGAGCCGAGGATCTGGAGATTGTGTGTTACGACGCGCTCGAATCGACCCGGGATGATTACTTCCGCTGCGAAGAGGACAAGCTCGAATGGCTTGCGGCACATGGGTTTCATGTCGTGGAGTGGGTGAAGTTCAGGGATCCGTCTCAGGTCATAGAGTACCGATCGGCGGTCGCGGCGCGCCGTGATGCCTATCCGTTCGATATCGACGGCCTGGTCGTAAAGGGGCAGGCGATTGATCCGGATGACATGCGACGATCGCGACCCGAGCGCCAGATCGCGTTCAAGTTCGAGCTCGAAGAGGCGGCGAGTACGCTGCGGGAGGTCGTGTGGAGCCCATCGGGCAGTCTCTACACGCCGATTGGTGTCATCGATCCGGTGCGGCTTGCCGGTACGACCGTGAAGCGAGCGAACCTCGTGAACCCCCGGCTGATCCGCGACATGGATCTGCGCATTGGATCGCGTGTCGCGGTCACCAAGCGCGGCGAGATCATCCCGAAGATCGAGCGGGTGCTCGAGAATCCGCCGGACGCACCGGCGGTTACCCTGCCCGAGACCTGTGAGCGATGCGGCACTCCTCTTCTCGACGAAGGGACCCGGCTCTCGTGTCCGAACCAGGGATGCCCCAAACGCGCGTACTATCGACTCAGAAAGTGGCTTGACGTGCTCGACATCCGGGACTTCGGCGATGCGATCCTCACACGGCTCTTCGAGGCCGGGAGGGTCACCGCAGTGGCCGATCTCTACACGCTTGAAGAGGGTGATCTGACACGCTTCGATCGCATGGGGGCCACGCTCGCTCGGAAGATCCTGCGCAACCTCTATGCCTGCTCCACCGTGCCGCTGACGCGATTCGTGGCCGGATTCAACATCGAAGGCGTTGGCCCGCTCATCGCAGACAAGCTTGTTGCCGCCGGCCTGGACACGCTCTCGAAGTTGCGCGGTGCGAGTCCGGATGAGCTCGCCCGTATCAACGGAATTGGTGAGGTGCTCGGACGCGCCATTGCGCAGGGTCTCGAGGATCTCGCTCCCCAGATGGATGCGGTGATCGCAAGCGGCAGGGTCGCCATCGCCGATCCTGTTGGCGGGCCGCTTCTGGGCAAGAGCTTCTGCTTCACCGGTACGCTTTCGACGATGACCCGGTCGCGGGCGCAGGATCTCGTTCGGAAGGCCGGAGGGACCGTCGCGTCATCGGTGATACGCGGCCTCTCGTACCTCGTGACCAACGATCCCGGGTCGGGCAGCGGCAAGAATCGCAAGGCACTCGATCTTGGCGTGGCGATCATCGATGAGCAGGCATTTCTCGCGCTTGTGAAGCGCGCCGAAGAAATCGATTGATGGTCGCCGACTCCGCCGGTACACTTGGACCGTGGGTGTACCGTGAGCGACGATGAATACCGTGCTGAGGCGGATCTGGTTGACGAGTCCGATGACGAAGTGACCGACGCGGACATGCACGTGGATCCGCAGGATCTGCGTGAGGAGATCCAGGACTACTATCTCCCGACCCAGCTCGTTGATGCGATCATCGAGATGGGCGGTATCCCGACGGCCAGCGAGGTAATGACCGTCGGAGTCGGGTTCATCGACATTGCCGACTACAGCTACCTGTCACAGTTTCTCAGTCCACAGGAGAACCAGGACGTTCTGAACGGACTCTATACCGCGTTCGCCGGGGTGCTGCGCAGGCACGGCGGCTATCTCAACAAGATCGAGGGCGACAGCCTGATGTTTCACTACGGCGGCAACATCGACCGGCGTGTCAAGAGCATGAGTGACGATGAGGCCGAACGGTATATAGCCCGGGAGCTTTTCTTCACCTGCGTGGAGATGCAGCGGGTCTGTTCGCTCTTCAACCAGGCGAACGAGAAGTTCCTGCTCGAGGGAGCGAGCGACGAGGCCAAGGGCGCTCTCAGACGCGCATTCAACATCATCTCCACGCTGCGCAACTCCTTCGAGCTTTCGCGCTCAATCAACGCCGTGTTCCAGATCCGCATTCGGATAGGGGCCAACATCGGGGAGGTGACGATTGGGAACTTCGGTCCCGACGGAGCCAAACAGTGGGATGTGGTCGGCACGGCCGTGATCGACGCGAAGCGCATGGAGTCCACCGCGCCGATCGGAGGACTCCGGATCAGCAAGGCCCTCTACGACAAGCTCGTCGAGACGAACACCGCAGGCGACTACTACGAGCGGTTCAGACGTGAGGCGCTCGTGCTCGACAGCTACTACCGCAGCATCACGCAGGAAGAGCTCTTCAAGTACAGCGAGGTCCAGCTCAAGGACAAGCGGGGAGCCACGTTCCAGACCTATAGTGTCCAGGTAACGCCCAACCTGCCGGAGTCGATTGCCGCCCAGGTCACCGACCTGCTCTCAATGGGGTCGAGCGGCGCCGATCGGGTGCTCGAGCTCCTGAAGTACTACCGCGGGAACCGGTATGTGATCAGCGCAATCGAGGACGCCGTTGGCCGGGCCGGTATCGCAATACGCAAGAGCTATATGATCGAGATCATGTACCCGCTTCAGATCGAGAAGATCAGCGCCCGGTTCGACAATGATGCGCGCAGAGTGGCCGAGCACGTCAACGCTCACTTCTCGCTGTACGACATCCTCGACAAACTGGGACGGTTCCAGGATATCGTCAAACAGGGGCAGGGGTCGTCGGACGGTCTCATCGACTTCCGCGGGTACGGCCACTACATGCAGCAACAGGAGCATCGCATCCGCGCCGCCTACGAGCGCAGCCGCAGCCAGCTCGTGCAGCGTGCCTATTTCTTCAACGTCGTCTTCCCGCTCATTTTCGAGAGCATACGCTCTTCGATTCTCGAGTATCAGCAGCAATCCGAAGAGCTCGAAACGCTCGCCGAGGCGTAACGTCTCCAGGCGGTCGGGATCTCACGCGGTGCTCCGTTGAGGTGCGCGACGATCCGCTTCGCCGCGTTCTGTGCACCGATGATGTTCGGTGCCGAAGGACCGAGCTCCTGCTCGGCGAGGGCCCCGGTGAGGTACAGGCCCTGCCCCCACTGGAGTGACGAATCGGGAATCGGGTATCCGAGCTGGTCCGTGGGCCATACCCCGGGTGACGAGTCCATGATCGACTGCAGCAGGGCTTCTGCCGGGGGTGTCCTGACGAAGCCGGTTGCACAGACCACGAGATCGCTCCGGTAGATGCGTGGTCGTGGATCGCTTCCGAGCAGATCGACCGCTGATCCGGGTGCCTCGCGGGCGTCAACGATAGTGTCGTCGATCCACTCGATTGTCCCTTCACCGACCGCCGACTCGAGCTCGTGCGCGAGGTCCGGCGGGATTGACCCGGGTTGCCGGGCCGTCTCGAGGATGGCCCGACGCTCTTCCGGTTTGCGGAGAGCGAGATAGTCGGTCATGCATGCCGGGCCTATGTAGCATGGGTCTGAGTCGAACTGGTAGACTCGCAGCGGCGTTCGCGAGATGAGGCGCACCGGTGTGAAGGGGAGGGCCCCGCGCCGCCCTCGAGGTCGCTCGGCGAGTCTGAGCGCGAGATGAACCGCGGACGTCCCGGCCCCGACGACCACCGGCGCTCGAGCGACGCGTGCGCGCTCGAGCGAGAAGTCGGGGTCGAATATGTGGGAGACCGTGTCCCGCGGAGCCCTGATGCACCACCGCGGCATGCGCAGTCGGTCGGATTGTCCCACTGCCAATATCACGTTCCGTCCGTCCAGCAGCCTGCCGTCAGCCAGGAGAATGGTCCATCTCCCTCGCCGGCGCAGGATGCTCGTCGCGCGTGTCCGGACCCAGCACCTCCTGAGGCCGCTCTCGTCGATCCGGGAGGAGGCATGAGCCCGGAACAGTGGTACCGACGGACGGGCGTACGGATCCACCGTGTGTCGGGCGAGATCCCAGCCCTCCCTGCGCGCCCACGAAACGAGGCTCGTGAAGTCCGGCTCTATTGAGTGAGCACCCGGAGACCTGAGAAACCTCATGCCACACTGCTCCACCCGTCGATTCCACGCATCAAGCGGTTCGCGGTGCGGGTCGATGATCCGGATTCCGCGCTGGTTGGAATCCGTGTACCGAAGCAACGCGTGGGCGACCGAGCATCCGTGCACTCCGCCGCCTACAATGAGCCAATCAACCATCAAGGCAAGGATAGTGACCCTGGTACAGCCGGGCAAGATTGCCCAATCCGCCGCTCCGTAGTAGAACCTACCCATGGACAACGATATTCTCGTGATCGGCAGCGGGCACAACGGCCTGACGGCGGCAGCGTATCTGGCGAAGTGGGGATACCGGGTAACCGTGCTCGAGCGGCGCTCGACGATCGGCGGGGCGGTGTGTACCGAAGACATGTTCGGCGGCTTCAAACTCGATGTCGGCGGCTCGGCGCACTTCATGATCCATCACACGCCGATTGTGAAGGACCTCGGGCTCGAATCGTACGGACTCGAGTACATCCCCCTCGATCCGTTCATGACTGCGCCGTTCGAGGACGGCAGCTCGGTCAGCTTCTTCCGTGATCTCGACCGCACCTGTGAGAATATTGCGAGGATCAACGAGCACGATGCTGACGCCTACTACGAGTTCATCCGGAGATGGCAGCCGCTGAACGAGGCGGTCTTCGAGCTCTTTCTCAAAGCACCGACGATGCGCAACATAGGCAGGACGTTGTTGCTGAGGAAGTTTGGACGTGACCGTTCGGACCGGAACGACCTGCTTCGTACGCTCTTTCAGAGCTACGGACGACTGATTAACGACACCTTTGAGGACGAACGAATGCGGGCGGCGCTTGCGTGGTGGGGGGCGCAGAGTGGTCCGCCGCCGATCGACGCGGCGAGTGCGGAGTTCATCGGCTGGCATTCGGTCATCCACAAGAACGGACCTGCCCGGCCGCGAGGCGGGTCGGGGATGCTGACGCAGGCGCTGGCCGCCTGTATTCGCGATCACGGGGGACAGGTCCTTGCCGAGCAGGAGGTGACACGCATTCTTGTTGAGAACGGGCGCGCCGTCGGGGCGCAGACTGCCGCAGGGGAGCGGTATACCGCTCGGAGGGTCATCTCGAACGCGCATATCTGGGTAACCTTTCTCGAGCTCCTGGACCACTGGATCTCCCCTGCGCTGCGATCGCGCATGAGCAGGATCCACGTGGGAAACGGCTTCGGAATGGTCGTACGCGCCGCGATGGACCGGCTGCCGGAGTACAACCTGAATGATGCTTCCAACGACGAGGTGCTGCGCGGGTTGCAGCTCCTCTGTCCTACGAGGCAGTACCTGGACGACGCGTACGCGGATTACCTCAGGGGAGAGCCTTCGAAAGACCCGGCGGTCGTCGCGATGACGTTCAGCGCGATCGATCCAACGCTCGCTCCGGCAGACAAGCACACGCTCTTTCTGTGGGGCCAGTACTACCCGTACCGACTTCGCGAAGGGCTCGACTGGTCACGCATCGAGCGTGACGAGGCGACCAGGCTCTTTCGCACGATCGACAGATTCGCTCCCGGTACCAGTGATGCGCTGATCGACATGTACGTCCAGACTCCGCCGGTCATCCGCGAGAAGCACAACATGCCCAATGCGAACGTCATGCACGTGGAGATGGTCCTCGACCAGATGTTCATGTTCCGGCCCTTGCCCGAGTTCTCCCGATACGGAACCCCGCTGAAGGGACTCTACATGGCGAACGCGGGAATGCATCCGGGCGGTGGGATCTTCGGTGCCCCCGGGTACAACTGTGCCCATGAGGTGCGACGCAGCCTACGAAGAATCTTTATCTGACGGCTTCGTGTGAAGGGCCTTGCCGAACTCCTGCCATATCTGCTCGATCTCGTCGCGGCTCTTGCCCCTCGGGCGCGGCGGCCGCGGTGCCGGTCGGCTCCGGCGAGCGGGCGTGGCTGCGGGGCGGCCCGCGGGATCGCTGCGTCCAACGGCCCGCTCGCCGGGCGAGTCGCTTCCGGGACCGTCACCGCCGGCACGTCTCGTCAAGGCCTCCTGCGCGGCGTCACGCGGCGCTGAGCGCGCACGCGCACCGAATCTGCGGGTGTACGTGGCTCTCAGGCTCTCGTGCCTTCCAGACAGACGCAGGAGTATCTGTCTGAAGACGCCTGCCCGTGCGAATGCCTCATCGTAGATCGCCACGATGCTGAGATCAAGGAGCTCACACAGCGGTTTCAGCTCGGAGGACTCGATGTTGAAGTACGCGGCGAGAAGTGTTTTCAGTTCCTCGGTCGAGATCACCTCACGGCGCTGCTTCGCGTGGTGGATAATCGCCTCCGCGATGACCTGTGGTCGCGCGAGCAGTTCCCCGAACAGTGGGAGCTGCCTGTTCACCCGCCGTTCGATGTCCTCGCTCAGCATGTCCCGCGACCCGAAAACCTCGGCGATCTCAGGGGTACGACCACGGAGGAACGCCTCCATGAGCTCGGTGTACTCGCGGTTCAGATGGGCACTCATGCGCGCCAGGGACTGCTCGAACAGTGGTGCAACGCAGCCGGCATGAACGTAGACCCCGTGGATGTAGAGGATGTGCGCCAGTTTGCGCCGCGGCCGGGGCCTCAGGAACTCCTGGCTGAGGCGGGAGGCGAAGACGGGCGCCGCGGATCCGAGTCTCGCCTGCGCGTCCTCAACGAGGCCTGAGAACTCTTCCTGTGTGAGCGGCGTCGTCCCGGCAGCGCGGACCTTTTGTGCGAGCGACTCCAGCTCCTCGGTGACGAGGTGGTCGTGTGCCTTCTGTTCCTTTGCGGCACCTATCTGCGCGTCAACGTATATCATCACGAGATACGCAAGCTGGAACACCTCGTCGGTTTCGTCGAAGTTCTTTCTGAAGGCGATGGTGGAGCGTTCCTTCACGAGCGTCTTCGTCAGGTCGAGCCATACGTCGGGCGCCCTGCTCTCCATGCGGCGGCGGACCTCGCCGATGCTCGTGTCCTTGAGGCGAGCGAGTTCTTCCACGATACCGCGCTCAGCAAGATCCCTCGTGAGCGTCGAAACGGCCTGGGTGCACAGCCCGGCGGCGGTGGCCGGTGTGAAGAGGATCCGATAATTCCCCATGAGCCGGATGCGGTAAATCGCCGAGGTATCACCGCTGTCTCCTCGCGGCTTCACCAGGTGCGATGAGTCCGCCTCCACGACGTGGTAGTCCGGCGGCAGCGCGCGCGACTCTTTGAGTCGCTGTTCGGACGGCAGGACGCGAAATCCGGTCTGGAGCGTCCGAGCGATGGCCTCTTCGACGACGGCAACCCAGTAGTCGAGACTCCCGCGCCTGGCGAGGACGATCTGATGCGGCTCACGGCCCGACTCCCCCATCCGCGTCGTGAGCACGCCGATCTCAGCGGCTCGCAGCTTGGCCATCAGGCGTTCGAGCGCGGTTCGCTCCTGTTCGGCCGTCGTCTGCGCGGAGCTCAGAAACCCTTCGACATCGATGCGGGGTGACCAGACGTCACACAACCGCTGGAAGACGGCCCGCTCGTTCGGAGCGAAGTTTCCTATCTGGGAAAGAACTTCATCGCGTCCCTTCGGCTCGAAGCTGACGTAGTCGGGTTGCCCGCTCATGCTCGTTCAGGTCTTCACGCAGGTGAACCTGCAGCGATCCGCGCCGGCCTGACCCTGATCAGGAGCGTCGCGCATCGCGGACAATGGCGGAGCACAAACTCCTTGTTGTGCTCGCGCACAATCGTCCCTCGGGCCTCCCTTCGTTCTGTTTCGAGCGCAGCGCCGCAGACCGTACAGTGCTGGCTGTCTCTCTCATTCATGGACGTCTCCACTTTGATTGTCGGGAGATTGCGGTGTGCGTGTTAGCGAGGCGCCCCTACGGTGCGTTGGTGGGATCCCAACCTACGCGCAGATTCGCGTGCAGCGAGTCCATCGCGTCGATGTCCCGCAGTGAGATCTCGAAGTCGAATACATCGGCCTGCTCCGTTATCTCCCGCGGATCGAGAGACCGGACGAGTACGCCGACCCCCTTCTGCAGAGCCCATCGGACCATAAGCTGCGAGGTCGATTTACCGTACTGGCCGGCAATCTCGCGCAACCGCCGCGCTCGGCGCCGAAGGTGGCGGGAGAGCGGGGTATGGGTCTGCAACAGAATATCCTTTCGGCGGCACCACTCGTGCAGGCGCCGTTGATTCAGGAACGGGTTGAACTCGACCTGGTTGACAGCCGGCACCGAACCGGTCTCCGAGATGATCTCCTCGAGATGCCTGATCGCGAAGTTGCTCACGCCGATCGCGCGACAGCGACCATCCTCGAGCAGTTTGACCAGCGCCCGCCAGCTCTCCCTTCGCAGACGAATCAGCGGCCAGTGGATGAGGTAGAGATCAATGTACTCGACGTTCAGCAGTTCGAGCGAGCGGTCGAAAGCAGAGAGTGTCCGATCGTACCCGAGGTCCGAGTTCCAGACCTTCGTCGTGAGGAAGACATCCGCGCGGGGTATAGACGCGCTTCGCAGAGCACGTCCGATGTCGGCTTCGTTCTCGTAGACGCTCGCGGTGTCGATCAGGCGGTATCCGGAAGCGAGAGCGGCGTCGACGGCGCGCACCGTGTCGTCTCCACGCTCGGTTTGCGTGCATCCAAGGCCGAACATGGGCATCCGTGCGCCGCTGTTCAGCCGTACCGTAGAGCGCATGGTTGAAACAGCCACTCATCCTCCTCCCACAGACTCGCGTTCGAGCGTATCAGCCTCTGCCGCGGACGTAAAGGCGGTCCACGGAGCAGCCCCGACCGCGTCCGAAGGTAGTCGCGAGGGTGTAGAAGCCACTATACTCTTCGGCGAAGGAGGGCGCCTCATTGATGTACATTCCATTCCCCACCTGGCTGCGCGCTGAGATCATCCCCGGCCTGCCGTTCCGATGGTACGGGTTGATGTATCTCGTTGCCTTCGGTCTCTCCTATTTCCTGTTCATGGTACAGGTTCGGCAACGGAAGCTGGGTGTGGACCAGGACACGATCATCAACTTCTTCTTCTGGGGCATCATCGGGTTGCTCCTTGGAGCACGCCTCTTCTCCGCCCTCTTCTTTGAGCCGACGGGCATCTACTGGAGACAGCCGTGGCTGATATTCTGGCCTTTCCGCGATGGGAGGTTCGTGGGGCTGCAGGGGATGAACTACTATGGGGGACTCGTCGGCGCGATCGTGGGATTCGTGCTGTACGCGAGGAAGCACCGCGACCGTATTGCGATCATGGATTGGGGAGACATGCTTCTCTGCGGCATACCACTCGGATACACGTTCGGACGCATTGGCAACTTCATCAACGGCGAGCTCTATGGGCGGGTCACCCGCGTCTCCTGGGGTGTGCTGTTCCCGGAGGCGAGACGATTTCCCGCTTCAGAGCCCTGGGTGCAGGAGTGGGCTGCCGACGCAGGGATCGAGATCTCCGCCGCGGATACGCTCGTGAACCTGCCCCGGCATCCGACCCAGCTCTACGAGGCCGCAACCGAGGGGGTTCTCCTCTGGCTGATCATCTGGTTCATCGTCCGCAGGCACAAACCGTTCGATGGGTTCATAGTCGGCTTCTACCTGATCGGGTACGGAGTCGTCAGGTTCATTATCGACTACCTTCGCGTGCCGATCTCGGCGAACGATTTCGCCGTCAGACTCGTTGACACGGGGCTTCCGGTCTACTTCGTCCAGTCACCGCTGAACCTCATTCCGAGCCAGCTCTACAGCCTTGGGATGATCGTAGGCGGAGCGGTCTTCCTCGCAGTAGTCGGAAAGCGTTCGCGAGCCGCTCAACCGTTGACCGGAGAGGTCGAGGCGGGCAGACCTTCAGGGCGGGCAGGATCCATGCGGAAGCTGCGCAAGAAGATCAAGTAGTCGGCGTGGTGATCTATCGTCGGCTCTTCTACGTACTGAAGTACACGTGCGGTCTCGCGCTCCGGTGGCGGTTCGCCGTCTCGGCGGCCGGTCGCAGGATGCTCGCGGGGCTCGATCCACCGTATCTCCTGCTCTCCAACCATGTCTGCATGTGGGATCCCCCAATGGTCGCGGCCTTTCTCCGCCATCCACCGCACTTCCTCGCGACCGACAACATGTTTCGTGCGACGCCCTCGCGCCTGCTGTACCGGATCGTGGGCGCCGTTCCCAAGGCAAAAGACCAGCCGGATCTCACGGCGCTCGGGGCCGCGAGGAAACTCATCGCGGACGGAGCAGTGGTCGGCATCTTTCCGGAGGGCCGCAGAACCTGGGATGGGCGCACGCTGCCGCTGCATCCGGCGACCGGCAGACTGCCGCGCCTGCTGCGCGCCCAGGTGATCACCGCGGACATCGACGGGGGGTATCTCACCAGGCCACGCTGGGCGCGACAAGGTCGCAGAGGCCGCATCGTGATCCGGTATCGGCGAGTAGCGACCGAGCAGGAGGCGGTTGAGCTGTCGCCCGCCGTGCTCGAGGATCGCATAGCCCGCGCGCTCGCGCGAAATGCCGATGCCGACCAGGCGCGCGCCCCGGTACGGTACCAAGGGCGACGACGGGCGGAGCACATCGAGCTCTTTCTCGTATACTGTCCCTGTGGCGCCCTTGGTGCGTTTCGCAGCCGCGGTAACCGGTTCTGGTGTTCGGTGTGCGGCCTTGGCGCTCGCGTCTCCGAATGGGGCCGACTTGACGGCTATCCTGTTCCAACGATCTCGGCGTTGTCGGACTGGCAGGAGGAGCATCTGGTTCCGCATCTCGCCGAGTGGCCGGTCTCCGATCGAACGCTGGAGCAATCCCACGTGCGCCTGCTCCGCGCGATCGGATTGCATGGGTACCGGACCATCGCTCGGGGACCGGCGGTGCTGACGGCTGCGGGGCTCAGCGTAGGCGGGCACTCGATTCGGATCGCGACCGTAGAGGCGTGCAACATGCAGAACGATAACAGCATCGAGTTCAGCGTGGGACGCTTCCGCTACCGTCTCGAGCAGCCGCCGCGCAGTCGGCAGTATCACCGCGCTCCGTATTATCTCTGGATGTGCGTAATACGTGCGTGCGCGGCCGCTGCACGCGAGGGCGCGGCCGCTGCACGCGAGGGCGCTTCGGCGGAAGCCGAACGCGCGGCTACCGGCTCGCCATATCCCTCAGGTACCGAAAGCTCATCTTCAGGCTCCTGAACGGATCGTTGTTTACCCAGTCTCCGTCCTGTTCGACGATGAACCACCGGCATCCGGCAGCGTCGGCCGCGGAGATGATTCCGGCCCAGTTCATGTTGCCCGAACCCACCTCGGCGAATCGCCGCCGTCGCTCCTCGTCGATAGCGTAGTCCTTGAGGTGGATGAGCGGCATGCGGCCCGAAAGCTTCCGGCACCAGGCTGCCGTGTCCCCTCCGCCGGCCTGGACCCAGTGGGTGTCGAGCTCTGCCTTGAGGTTATTCGGGTCGGTGTTATCGTAGATATACTCCAGAATGAGGTGGTCTCTGACCCGCTGGAACTCGATGTCGTGATTGTGGTAGCTGAGCGTCTTCCCCGCCGAGCGAAGGACCTCGCCCGCGGCGTCGAGCTGTTTCACGAAGCTTTTCAGGCCACGCATGGAGCGGAAGTCGACCTCGGCAGGGTACGGATATGCGGTGTGTTCGCAGCCAAGGATCGAGAGTTTTTCTACGACCGCCTCCGGCGTCTCGAGTATCACCTGGGCATTCTCATGGGTTGCGCAGCACTGCAGGCCCTCACCATCGAGGATCGACGCGAGCTCGCGTGGATCGATCGGTCCGACCCCCGAGATCTGCACCGCCTGATAGCCGATCTTGCGGACCTGTCGAAGCGTCTTGCTGATCTGCTCGGCGGTGTTGAGGTGATCGCGAAGCGTGTAGAGTTGCGCGGCTACCTGTTCGATTTTCATACGTCCTCCAGAGCCCGTCCTGTTCCGTTCAGCGAACGGATCCCGAGCCGGTTCCCGATCTCGTCAACGTGAGGCGAGCCGTCCGCCGGGATCCAGCCGATCGTGGCCGGCTCGCCCGGGATCAGTGTAAGCATATTGTCGGTGAAACGTCCCGGCAGGTCTCCAGCGTCGAGCGCGACGTCAAAGGCAGGCACATCGGTCGAGAGCGTGACGGCGAACCCCGTGCCGGTTGGTCTTGCGTCGGCCACGATCTCCGGCAGCTCGGTCGCGCAGCTCTTGGGAGGAGCGAAGAAGACCTGCGTTCTGGTTGCATCCCGGGCCGGGTCTCCACCGCTCTCGGACCACTCGAACAGGCCGAAACAGCGTGTCCGGTCAGCCCCCAGACTTTCTGCCGAGAGATAGTGCAGCTTCGTGCTGCTTTCGGCCTCGATCGTAACCCCGGTCTGAGTCTGCGTGTGGTATGCCGTCCCGTCGAATCCGATGACTCGGACCGACAAGTCTCCACGGACAGGCTGAAGGCGATCGTTCACGAGACAGATGTCCCAACCGGCTGCCGGATCATCCTCGGTAGCGAGCGCCGCACCGTGAGCGTCAACGGGAATCGCAACCAGCAGGACTGGAGCGAAGAAGCGTTTCGCGGCGTAGTGGAGCAGCTTCCACTTGCCTCCGTACTCGATGGAGGCCCAGGAGGCGACCGGCCAGGTATCGTTGAGCTGCCAGTACAGAGCGCCCATACACCGAGGGCGTCTGGCGCGCCAGTACTCCACCGCGGTGCGGATGGCGTGGGCCTGCTGGACCTGGCTGAGGTAGAGTTGCTCGTCAAACGAGTTGGGAAAACGGTAGTACCGCGACATCGTCTGCATGATGATCGTGTTGCCGCGAGCGTTGCGCTGATGGTGTTCCATCTCGGGTGCAGTCACGTTGTGATG
>SKZO01000254.1 GCA_007127335.1 Spirochaetales bacterium
CCCGGGCAGGACGCGCACACGTACGACCCGAGCCCGCGGGAGATCGAACGGCTCGCGGCGGCGGAACTGCTGTTCACCACGGGCCTCGAGTACGAGGCGCGGATCGTCGGGACGCTCGAGCGCTCGGCGCGCGGAGTGCACGTCGTCGACCTGACCGAAGGGATCGAGCTGCGCGAGCTCGAGGCGCACTACCACGACCCGTCGGTTCCCCACAGCCATGACAACGAGCCGGGAGACCCGCATATCTGGCTCGGACCGGACGAGGTTCGCCGCCAGGCGCAGACGATCCGCGACGCCTTCATCGCGGTGCGCCCGCACCGGGAGGACGAGTTCCGGCAGGGCTACGAGACCTTCCTCGAAACGGTGGACGAGGTCGAACGCGAGCTCACCGCGCTCCTCGAGCCCATGCGTGGATCGACGATCCTCGTCTACCACCCGGCCTTCGGCTACCTCACCGATCACTTCGGGATCACACAGCTCGCAGTCGAGGCCGGCGGCCGCGAACCGAGCCCGCGACAGCTCGAGAAGACGATCGAGCTCGCGCTCGAGGCAGGGGTCGAGGTCGTCTTCACCCAGCCGGAGTACGACGATATCGCCTCACGAGCGGTCGCCCGCGCGATCGGCGCGCGCACGGTTGCGGTCACCGACCTTGGCGACGACTGGGTTGAGCTGATGCGCGAGATCGGCGAGGCGATCGCCGGCGCGAGGTAGCCGAAGCGGCAGTACCACTGGGCGCCGGCGGCTTCCTCGCGGCTGTGTACGCGCCGGTCGTATTGGGCGGAACTCCGGTTCGTTGATCAAGGGCGTCACAGGTATCCTCCAGAACCTCTAACCCTCCTGATGCGCCTGATGCTTCACGAACGTCAACAATTTCGGCACCAGTCTTGACGGTCTTCCCAGTGGAGCACCTCTGGGGCACAATGTGAACGTAGACGCATACTGAGCTCTTGCTGGAGGACACGTGACAAGGCAACTGGATTGGACGAACGGAGTACCTGAAGGGTGCGAGATCGAACGGCACGAGGAGACGGTAGTGCTCACGGCACCGGCGGACGGCGGGCACGTGGTGTTCACCGGTCCCCCGGGAAAGGTGGGCGGGGTCAACTGGTCGGCATCACGGTACCTGGTTTTCGACGCGCTCGACCACGAGGAGTGGACGCTCGGCGTCGTGTTCCGGCTCTGGGCAGCCGACGGCGCATCCGGCGGAGACCCGGCGAAGCGCCACGACATGCATATCACGATGGGCTTGATGCCGGGTCTGCCGACGCGGCTCTCGCTCCCGCTTCAGGCGCTCGACTCGCAGACGATGTTCATGCCCCGGACCCCGGGGAAGCTCAAGACGGTCGTGGTCGGCGAGCGACTCGATCCCGCGCAGATCGTCCGGCTCGAGCTTGGCGTCATGCCGTGCCATGCCGGGCAGCGACTGTCGATCACGGGCCTCCGGATGATGGATGAAGAGCCGGACTATCCCCTGCCCGACGTCAAACTGGTCGACGAGATTGGGCAGTACACGAAACGGGAATGGCCGGGCAAGACGAAGTCGGTGGAGGAGCTCGTATCGTACCTGCGAAGCGAGCATGAACGTGCCCAGTCTTCGGATGCGGACGGGGCGTTCCCCGCGCGCAACTCGTATGGAGGGTGGACCGGGGCGTCTCTCGAGGCGACCGGGTTTTTCCGTACGCACCACGACGGCAGACGATGGTGGCTCGTCGACCCGACCGGCGCGCCCTTCTTCTCGACCGGCCCCGATTGCGTGCAGCCGGAGATCTCGTGTCCGGTGGAGGGCATTGAGAAGCTCTTCAGCTGGCTCCCACCAAAGGAGGGGGAGTATGCCGACGCCTGGTTGTACCGTGCGAGGCACGGGGTCGAGTTCTTCGACTTCGGTATCGCGAACCTGATCCGCGCGTTCGGGAACAAGTGGCGTCCGGCGTGGGAAGGTCTGACGGCGAGCCGGCTCCGGGAGTGGGGCTTCAACACGATCGCGAACTGGTCCGACCGGGGAATCACCCGGTCCGCGGGGATGCCGTACGTCTGGCCGCTCGCCGACTTCCCGACGACTGCGCGAACGATCTTCCGCGACTTCCCGGACGTGTACAGCGACGAGTACGAGCGGAACGCAAAGACCTACGCCGCGCAGCTCGAGGAGTTCACCGGCGACGAGCTCCTGATAGGGTACTTCCTGCGGAACGAGCCCACCTGGGCCTTCGTGCACGGCCTCGTGATCGCGGAGGAGGTGCTCGCGACCGACGCCGCGCCCGCGTCTCGCAAGGCGCTCGCGGCGCACCTCGCCAGGGCGTACGGCAGCGTCGAGAAGCTGAACGCCGCGTGGAACACCGAGCTCGCCTCGTTCAGCGAGCTCGAGACGCGGATCATCCCCCACGCCTGCCGTCTCTCGCAGGCGGCGCACGACGACCTCGTCGCCTTCTCGCGGAAGATGATCCGCCGGTACGTGGAGATCCCAAGCCTCGCCTGCCGCAGCGTCGACCCGGATCACCTCAATCTGGGCATGCGGTACGCGTACGTGGCGAGCGACGTCCTGCTCGAAGGGTCGGACTGCTTCGACGTCTTCTCCATCAACTGCTACCAGATGGACCCCACCGGACACATCGACGCGGCGGGCACGGCGCTCGAGATGCCGATCATGATCGGCGAGTACCACTTTGGCGCGCTCGACCGGGGACTCGTGGCGAACGCGCTGCGCGGAGTGGAGACCCAGACCGACCGCGGCATCGCCTACCGCTACTACCTCGAGCGCGCGGCCGCCAATCCGTACTGCGTGGGCGCGCACTACTTCACCGTGGCCGACGAGGCGACGCTCGGCCGGTTCGACGGCGAGAACTGGAACATCGGGCTCGAGGACGTCTGCCGACGGCCGTATGAAGAGTTCGTCGACGGGGTCCTCACCGCACACCGCGGGCTGTATGACATAGCCTCCGGGAGGCTCGCGCCGACGGATATCCAGGCACAGGAGGTCCCGAGAAACGCGTTCTGAACGCCGCATCGGCGGCCCGCGGGGCCGCCGGGCCGCTACGTGCGGCCTTCGCGGTACTGCGTCGGCGTATACCCGAAGTACTCGCGAAATGCGCGTGTGAAGTGCTTGTGATTCGCATACCCCACCGCGTACGCGATCTCCGAGACGCGCATCGTCGACTGGTCGAGCATCCGGCGCGCCCGCTTCATGCGACTGGCGAGCAGGTAGTGCGCGAAACCTTCACCGGTCCGTTCCTTGAAGAGCCGGCTGAAGTGTGAGTAGCTCAGCCCGGTCGCGGAGGCGACCTGCCCCATGTCGAGGTCTTCGTGCAGATGCGCCTCCACGTACTCAAGGGCGAAGCTCACGGGATCTGCCGCGGCCGGGGACTCCCGGACCGCGGACTGCGCCGCCTCGGCTGCCTTGTGAAGCTCGGTCCGCACGTGCCGAGGCGTGTCGAGCTCGGCGATGGGCATGACACGCGGGAGGGCGGTGCCCACCCGCTCGGCGTACGCGGTGAGCGCGTCTGAGAGCGCCTGATAGGCATCTTCCAGCGCCGACCCGTGACCGCGCGGCGAGTCGGCGAACACCTCGTCCGCGGCTCGTGCCACCGCTTCGACCTCTCCGGCCTGCGCGGCGTGCGCCGCTTCCGAGACGTCACGCACGGTCGGCACGCCGTACGCCTGGCGAACACCGGCAGGCGTGACGAGCGCGGCGGTCCCGGGTGTGAATCGATAGAGAAGGAGGCTCGCGGTACGCGCGTAGAGCTCTCGCAGCGTCTCCTGCCGGGTAACGGCGTCGCTCACCGCCAGGATGCTTCCGGGCGCCTCGCGAACGGGCAACGGAAAGGCCGACCAGAGGGCCTGCACCGGCTCGAGCGTTGCGCGGTCGTCAAGGTTCCACAGCAGCCCCAGATCGGAGTCGGGAGTCCAGAAGAAATAGGCCCTTGCCCTGTGCTCCCGACCAATATCCCAGATCGTCGGCCCAACGGCCTTGCGCATGGTGAGCGCGCTCTCCGGCTCCGAGCGCGGAGTGCGAACAACGGACATCCGGAACCATCTGAACGGAACGAGACCGTCGACGTCGGGCAGAGCGTCGCTGATCGTGGTCGCATCCCCGGAGTCGAGTACACGTTCGATCTCCATCTGGACCGACCAGCGCGCAGTCACGTCGTCGGCAAGCGCTTCCTTCGACGACACGGCGGTGCGCTCGGTCGCCGTTCGCACGAGCTCGGAGAGATCGTCCATGCTCGCCGGCTTGAGGAGGTAGTCGAGCGCTCCGAGCTTGAAGGCGCGTTTCACGTACCCGAACTCGTCGTGGCCGCTCAGCACGAAGAAGAGGGGGCCTTCGTCGGTTGTTCGGCACCGCTCTATGACTTCGAGCCCGGACGTGCCCGGCATGCGGATGTCGATGATGACGACGTCGGGACGCCACGACTCGATCCGCGAGATCGCCTCCGGGCCCGAGAACGCCGTTCGCACCTCTGCAATGCCGGGATGCTCAAGACGTCTGAGCATCGACGTGATGCCACGTGCGATCATCGGCTCGTCGTCGACGACGAGAAAGGTGCATGCCTGACGATCAGGGAATCTGCGGGAAGGTGACGGTGACGGTCGTGCCATGGTATTCTTCGCTCGCTATCTCAAAGGCCGCAGAGTCTCCGTAGAAGAGCTGGAGCCTTCCCGCGATGTTCGCGAGGCCTATGCCGACATCCGTTCGCTCCTGAGCAGAGAGCCTGACGTGACGATCGTCGAGCCGTCGGCGTAGCTCGCGCAACCGCTCCTCAGGGATTCCGACACCATCGTCGGTGACGCGTACGGTCACGGCCCGCCCGGTGCTTCGTGCCTCAACGCGGATCTGAAGCGGCGTCGCGTCTGGCCGCAACCCGTGAATCACCGAGTTCTCGACGATCGGCTGCAACACGAGCTTCAGAACCCGTCGACTCGCCGTTTCGGGCGTGCAGTCAACCTCGAGTCGGACCCGGTCCTCATGCCGGATACGCTGCAGCCCGACGAAGTGAGAGACATGATCGAGCTCGGCGGCGAGCGAAACGTACATGGAATCGCCGGCCATGGTGTAGCGGACCATCTTCCCGAAACTCGTGATCGCATCCGCGGTCTCGTAGCTGCCCTCGAGCTCGAGCTTCATCCTGAAGAGGTCGATCGTGTTGTACACGAAGTGCGGATTGATCTGGTACTGGAGTGCGGCAAGCTGCGCCTGCTGCTTGTCCCGCTCCTCCACCACGACCCTGCCAACGAGCACGTTTATCCGCTCGATCAGGTGGTTGAAGTCCCGAGCCAGTTGCCCGAGCTCGTCTCCCCGTCCGGCCGGAAGCCGGACGGACAGGTCCCCTTCGGCAACCGAATGAATCGCTCCCACCATCGTGTTGACCCTGGAGAACAGGATCCGCAGCACCGAATAGGCGAGCCCAACGGACAGAAGAAAGCCCAGAAACGACGAGAATACCATGGTCCAGGTAGCGCGCGCCGTGCGCTGCGCGAGAGCGGTCATGGGGAAGTCGGCCTGGACCGAGAGGCCGAGCAGGGCGATTGGTTCGACGATCGTGATGGTCCCCGGTACGTCGGCATCCACCTCGACTCCGGCCGGCGCGTACACGATCTGGCCGACGTCGGAGACGACCGCAAAGCG